>JAESSY010000077.1 GCA_016763855.1 Pseudomonadales bacterium | reverse complement strand
TTTCGAGCAATTACGGGTGACGGATTTAAAACCCTCACCGAAGGCCAAGAAGTTGAGTTTGATGTTGAAGATGGCCAAAAGGGCCCTCAGGCTACGAACGTAATTCCTTTATAAGAGCTTCCTTTATAAGAGCTCTCTTAAAGTAGTTTCACCTAAATTGTAATACCCTGCAAAAAATTGTACTTAAACCATTCTGGGCCCTTCCAGAATGGTTTAAACAACAAGATATTTCTCGAGCAGTGCTCGAACTAAGCTTTCATCGCTTTCATAGGCAAAATCTGCTCCTTGGATACGCTTCGCTAAAATAAGCTTAGCGAGGCCATGTACTAAGCTCCACAAAAACATACTGTCAAATTCTGGTTTTTCCTTCCCGAACTGAACAAGAGGATCTTCCTTCACTGCATTCAGTAAAAGTGCGTAGCTTGTTGAAAAAGCATGACTGTTGTTGTCCACCTCAGTAAAATTTACCCGCTCACCACTAAACATCAAACTAAATAGCGCCGGATTCTCAAGGGCAAACATCACGTAACCCATACCTAAGCCTATTATGTAGTGACTTTCTCTCTCTGTTCCCTTTCTCATTTTTAACTCAAAACGCCTGTATCCTTCGATCGCCACCGCTGACATTAACGCTTTTTTATCTTTAAAGTGACTATAAGGCGCTGCCTGAGAAACCCCTGTTTCTTTTGCAACCCGCCTTAAACTTAAGGCTTCTAAGCCTTCACTTTCCAAAAGCTGGATAGCCTGAAGGACAAGCTCTGCACTCAAATTTCCGTGGTGATATGTTTTATTAGGCACCTTGTTAATCCCTCTCTTCTATCAGTTTAGTGGACATGCCTCTATCGACAAAGTTTAAAGTATATCTTGACAGCGTTAAGATTGCGCGTTAAAAACGCTATCTTAACGATGTTAACTCTAATCAAGCGAGATAGAATATGGCCGAAATAATCCCACAAAGAATGACAGCGCAATCTGACGAAGAATTCGTTGTTTTTCTCATTGGTATGCAGATCAATAAACTATGGAAGTTACACAAATGGGTGCCAGTTGCCATGGCAATGGGCAGAATGATTTCTGAGTTAATGGAGGAAGAAAATTCAGACCTTCTCCATGCAGAATCCTGGGGTGGTAGAACGTCTATCATGGTTCAATACTGGAGGTCTTTTGATGCCCTTGAAGCCTATTCCAAAAATAAAAGCCAATCTCACTTACCTGCATGGTCCAAATTCAATAAATTGACAAAAGGTAATAGTGATGTCGGCATTTGGCACGAAACTTATACCGTAGAACCTGGATCATTTGAATGTGTTTACAACAATATGCCTTTATTTGGTCTGGCTAAAGCGACCAACATCGTCGCAGCTGAAGGCCAAAGAAAAAATGCTAGAGATCGATTGGCGCAAAGCAAACTCGAAAATGACTAAAGGGGCGGTGGGATTTCTACAATATCGACAAATTGCTTCTTCTTTTTGTCGATACCCACAAAAGCATCTCGGTATCGAGAATGTATTGGTATGAAAGCATAGTCACTAAACTCTCCACCATAATCACTGAGCCACCTGTCCAAATGTCCGTTCACGTCTCTTTGTCGAATTTCACTTTCGCTAATGCCATCTAATATGACATCGTCCATATAGGAATCCAAGGGGAAATAGCTTGGCTCATATACCCAAGCTGGAATATTGTCGCGAAACAAAATCAACCGAAAATCGGCTTCTTCAATTGGATTATCCGGCATTTTGGATATCACCTTCACAGGTAAAATCTGATTCTGCCTCGATAAATCCGGCGCCTGCAGGCCATAGTTAGTAAAGGTATCTGTACTTGCACTATAAAAGTGCTTGTCATAGTAAATGAAAAATATTGGGCGTTCGGAATAGACTACATAGACACCGGCGGAAAGACAAAGCATTTGCAATAGTCCGATACAGAATAGGTCAAACTTCAATCCGGGTTTACCAAGTTTGAATACCACCAGCGTCAACACAGGGCCAAGGATCAAATCAACACCGATGATGAGCTGAATACCCTCCCAACCTCCGTCAATAGCGAAAAAGAAGTCTGGATACCAAAGCTCGACAATGACATAAGACAAAGCGAAAAATATAACCAAACTTATTGTCATATGATAAGAAAAAGCATGGAAGCGAGTCATTGGGGAGGGGAACCAATTAGGTTTACTGAGTTTCAGATTGATAAATCCTTTTTAGCAATGCGCGCCATTCTTTATATTGTGATGCCAGAGAGCCAGTGAGTTCAAAAACGTGTCCATCTAATTCCGCTATTGTCGGCTCTATTTCCGTTGACAGGGAGTTGCCTAATTCTCTTAGCTCATCTTCGTTTAATTTATATTCCTTATAAGTTTTATAGACATTTTCCATAGCGCCCCAAGTGCCACTGGACGGCCTCTTTCCCAGACTCCCCTTTTCTTTTAATTTGTCATTGTAAACCATCAACTCGAAACTATACTCTCTCCAGTATGGGTAGGAGTTTTGCATCATTCCGTAAAATTTTTGATACTGACTGTCCATTATATCAATAAAACGATATTCGCTCTCTCTGATATTCTTAACCCGCTTGTACATAGGATCATTTCTAGCGGGCAGAGACGTCAAATACAATCTTGAATTAGCATCCGTATCCAGGAAAGAATTAAATGCTTCCGGAGACAAGGCGATAGCATAACGAAGCATGGACATGTCCAGAATAGAATTAAGTTCTTTTTCCACCAAGGTCTTGCGAACCAAATTAATATCGTTAGCAATCTCATTGTATAAATCTTGAAATGGATCTTCATCTCCTAACTTCTTAGGAAAATAGGCGTGATCTAAACTCGAATCAGTATAATTTTTATCAAGCCAGACAAAACCGCGACTATCGAGTACCTGAACTAACAAACTTAGTTGAACTGCATCGGAGTGAATAATTTCAACTTGTATCATCAATTCCGCTGTTGGGTCGGTCTCCGGAAGCACTCGAACAGCCCCCCAAAAATCAGATCGAAGTAAGGTATCCTTAAGAACAACTGGCATGTAATTAGATTCTGCGAATAATAGATCTGAGCGGAATCGACTTATTTTTTTCTCGACTTGCTTAGTATCAAAGCTTGCAATACTGACATTGAGTCGATGACTAGGTTCCGAAAGAGATTTTTTCAATTCGATATTGAGAATCTCAATTGGAGTGGTTTTCTTTGGCGTGCTGCTACATGCGAAAAGCATGACAAACAGAGACAGAATCAATACAAATCGAATCATTGACCTAACCAACACGTCTTCTTATCTTTAAGAGTAAATTTGCAATCGTACATGTCCCTTCCAGCTTCAAAGCGCATATATACTCGATTCAAGGTAAATTGTTGGTCGAGATCAGAAGATATTAGCGTGGTTGCAACGTTCAAACGCCGACCATCAGCGGAGAGTACCATTCTGTTAACCACAGTTAGACCTTCAGGAAGTGCCACGAGAAAAACAACCTGGCCATTTCTACCAAAATGACAATATTCATTACCCAAATTATGCAAGCGAACTTCAGATTCAGTAAAATCACAACTTAGGGCGTAATCCCCTTCCCTTTTCACAACAATGGCATCATCACTTTGTTCAATCACTAATACATTTGCGCGACTAATCGATTCTGCAAGCGTACCAAGGCCAACCACAGCCCGCAGATCATTGATCGCGCTAAGATTCTGCAGATTGGGCCCAATTGATCCACCTTGATGTTGTCGGCGCTGTTGCTGTTCTATCTGACTCTTTGCAACCTCATAAAGCCAACGTATTTTATCTCTAGGACTTTCTGTTAACTCATGGTCGATTTCCCAATGACCAGAGAAGTTTACGACAGGGAAATCGACTTCGAGCTTAGGAGCTTGTTCAACTCCGGCGCAAGAAAACAGCATGGAAGCAAATAGGCATAGTGTGAGAATTTTATTTATCATGTATTCACTCAGTATAAAGCTTTACAACGAGTACATCGATCAAGGAATTGGTATAACATAGTTACAATCTATCTTTCTACCATCCATCTTTAAACTATCTATCTTTAAACTATTAAATAAGGTTTTGGCGCTAACACCATGACACGATTTATTGGCCTATTCATTCTTTTGAGTTGTTGCTCTTTTGCTAAGGGGGAATTTTCCCGGACCTACATCGATCAGTTTGCACTTTCTAGTACACACAAAAGTGGTGTCAAAATATCTTACAAGGTGCTGGGTCAGTCAGATC
This sequence comes from Pseudomonadales bacterium, assembly GCA_016763855.1. GTDB lineage: Bacteria > Pseudomonadota > Gammaproteobacteria > Pseudomonadales > Azotimanducaceae > JAHRVQ01. The sequence goes on along the minus strand of JAESSY010000077.1, from coordinate 1,812 downwards.
AATCTGTAGTGCTAATCATGGGATTGGGCTCATCTCACATCCTTTGGGGCGACAGTTTTATCAAAGGTATAGTTGACGCAAATTATAAGGTCATTCTGGTGGATAATCGAGATACTGGAGAATCTGAAAAGTTTACAGCATGGGGAGAACCCACTATTTGGTGGCAGTTCCTGAAAAATTATCTTGGATTGAACGTGGACGCGCCCTATTTATTAGAAGACATGGCCAAGGACATTATTGCGGTCATGGATGAGCTGGAACTTGAACAAGCCCACATTGTTGGCGCATCAATGGGCGGAATGATAGCTCAAATTCTCACGGCTCAGCACCCAGATCGCGTCACCAGCTTAACCTCGATTATGTCCAGCACTGGCGCAAAGCATTTGCCGCCTCCCAGCAGTGATTCTAATAAAAGGCTAAAAGCATTAGCAGATGGAGATCTTGATCAATCTAACAGGTTCGCAGCAATGGGTTTTGAGCCTGCCGCAGTACCCCGGCAATTGATGGCGATTATTAAAGCTGGGGATAGATCTCAAGAAGTTGCCAGTATCGAAGTACCAACCCTGGTGCTTCACGGTGCTGACGATAGCTTAATACCGCCAATGCACGGAGAACACACCGCATCGCTAATCAAAAACTCCCGTTATATATTATTTCAGGGAATGGGCCACAATCTACCTGATGCCGTATTGCCAGATCTTATTAGAGAATTAACAGCTCACTTAGCCGCACAAAGCCGATAAAAGTTAAACAAGTTCTAAAATTTAATCAGAAGCTTCCTTAGCGTACTTCCTGTTGAATCGTTTGAAAAGAAGCTGTTGTGTACCTTCAAGCTCAATGTCGCGACCCTGGATAAATGCCTTAATGATTTGATTCGTTCTCATATCCAGGGCATCACCTATTGAAATAAATAGCGTGGCATCCTTTCCTAGTGCTAGTGTGCCCACCCTATCCCCTATACCGAGAATTTCTGCGTTAGTTTTTGTAATCATCGTCAATGCTTGTTCCTTGGACAGGCCATAGGCTGCAATAGTCCCTGCGATAAATGGCAAGTTTCTTCCACCTCTCGGATCCATTCGAGAATGGGCTCCGAGGCCTACTTTTATGCCACTAGCAAGCAAACGCGCCGGTAGGGTGTAGGAGAAATTCACCGCATCATCAGCTGTCCTGGGTAAACCATGTACCCTATTCAAGATAACAGGTATCTTTTCTTCCAACAGTAAATCCTTCACTTCCATGGCATCTCTTGCACCAATCAGAACAATGTTTTTTATATGCTCTTTTCTTGCGAAACCAATCGCTGCGATGATTTCGCGACTTCGGCTGACATGAATGTAGAGTGTCTTGTCTTGTGTATAGAGTTTTTGGGTTGCTGCTAATTTGAAATTCAAACTAGAGCCTTCCTTATAAACTCGTGCATTTTGAAACAAATTTGATAGCGAATCTATGAGGGAATCGTACTTTGGATTCTTTTCCAAGAGAACGCTTCTATCTTTGGGATTGAATTTTTTGACATATTCACTGGGCCAATATAAGTGGATGCCATCGTCTATGGAGTAGCCAGCATCTTCCCAATTCCAAGCATCAAGTTGAACGATGGACGAGCTACCTGCGACAAGTGCACCCCTCGTGACTATTTGCGCCATCAGTACACCGTTAAATCTCAGGGTTGGAATGACTTCCGAATCCGTATTATAGGCAATAATAGATCGAACACTGGGATTCATATTTCCTAATTCCCTGCGGTCATCCGTGGCTCGCACGGAACTCACTTCAATCAAGCCTAAAGAAGTATCGGGTAGAATAAATCCT
>JAESSY010000076.1 GCA_016763855.1 Pseudomonadales bacterium | reverse complement strand
TGTTTATCTAAATGAAAAACATTTTCACACATCGTATCGCGCAAGAAATAGACAAAGAAAACATTATCGAGCTCATGGCGGCTTCTATTGAAATCAATATGAGTGCTTTTCTCTCTTCTTCTGAAATTGTTGCGGCGAAAGAAACCATGGGGGTAGATCAGAGCCTTATCAGCGACAAAAGTTACTTTCTTGTTGAAACTGAACTTAATAACAAGACTGTGCTTGTTGGGTGTGGTGGCTGGGGAAAACGACGAACCCTTTATGGCGGGGATCATACACTTGGCCGCGATGATTCCCTGAGCGATCCGAAGACTGATCCTGCCAGAATACGCGCGATGTATACCCATCCTGATTGGGGTCGTAAAGGTATTGGTACCCTCTTGCTCGAACTTGGAGAGGCAGCGGCTCGAGATGCTGGATTTAAAACCATTGAATTGGGTTCAACTGTACCAGGAGAGCCCCTTTATCTAGCCCGAGGCTATCGCGAGATAGAGCGCTATACAACGATTGCGGCTAACGGTGAAAAAAATGTTGTGATAAAGATGATTAAGGACCTTGTTCAAACCGATCTCATCTAATATTGACTGCCTTTGATCCGAGTATAGATGCTCCAATATCGTATAACTATTTTTACTGGGGGCGATTATAAAAGATAAGACAGGGATCAAGTATTGTACAATGGGTTACGGTATGACAGAAACTGTAGGGGGTGCCAGCTATTGTCGTTTGGATGATGATCTGGGTGTATTGTCAGAAACCATTGGTACGCCTGATCCGCGGCAACCAATAAGGCTTTGGCATGAAGAAGGTCGCGTATTTATTATGTTACATCAAGGCCGCGAGCTGAGCGATGATGAACTTAAGACTCAGCTGAAAGAAAGCCTGGGCAATTACAAGATTCCAAAATATTTTACCTTTCTAGATGCTTTGCCCATGCTATCTATCGGGAAGATTGATAAAAATAAGTTACAAACTTTGGCCAAGAACGAATGATTGATTTTAGAACCTCTCCAGCTGCCTACAAACATTGGAAGCTGAGTTTTGATGATTCAATAGCGACTCTCGAAATGGATGTGAATCCTGACTGCGGACTATTCGACGGCTATGAGCTCAAATTAAATTCCTATGATTTAAGCGTTGATATCGAATTGTACGATGCGGTGCAAAGGCTGAGATTTGAGCACCCTGGGGTCAAAACCGTCATACTAAAATCTGCTAATCCTAAGGTGTTTTCGGCTGGAGCAAATATTCGGATGTTGGGTGCAGCGAGCCATGCCCACAAGGTGAATTTTTGTAAGTTTACTAACGAAACCAGAAATGCCATCGAAGATGCCAGCCACTTCTCTCATCAAAGATATCTGTGCGCCATTCGTGGTACTGCGGCAGGTGGTGGCTATGAGCTAGCATTAGCAGCAGATTACATCATGATGGCAGATGATGGGAATTCTTCCGTCTCTTTACCAGAAGTCCCCATGTTGGCTGTACTACCCGGGACTGGAGGATTAACGCGAATTGTGGACAAAAGAAAAGTTCGTCGTGATCGTGCTGATATTTTCTGCACGCTGGAAGAAGGCATTGGGGGTCAGAAGGCAGTAGCTTGGCGTTTAGTTGATGAGGTTATCCCTGGGTCGAAGTTCGATGAGGCTGTGCAGCTTAAAGCGAAGGAGATGTCTCTAAAATCTGATCAGCCGAATGCGGCGGGAGGGGTGTTATTGGCACCCATTGATAAAAATATATCTGAAGCGTTAGTCCTCTACGATTTTGTAAAAATAGAAATTGAAAGAGAGAAAAAATTTGCGACGATTACCATTAATGCGCCTTATACAGATCTTGCCGGCCTTACCCTTGAAGAAGCAGAATCAGAGGGTGCGGAATTTTGGCCTTTGGCTTGCTGCCGTCAATTAGACGATGCTATTTTACATCTGCGTCTAAATGAATTGGATCTTGGTACCTTAATTTTCAAAACGGAAGGTGACCTCAGTATCGTTGGTACTTTCGATGATTTTGTTTTTCGAAACCAGAAGCACTGGTTTATGCATGAAATACTATTGTATTGGCGGCGTACACTAAAACGCCTTGACCTGACTTCCCGAACCACAATAGCCTGTATAGAACAAGGCAGTTGTTTTGCTGGATTTCTAGCGGAAATATTATTTTCTGTTGATCGAAGCTATATGCTTGAGGATCAGTTTGACGGTGATAATCGCCCCCCTCCATCATTACGCTTAAGCTCGACTAATTTTGGTAGCTATGCCATGTCTAATGGTATTACCCGTTTGGAAACACGATTTCTTGGGGAATTAGAGTCTGTATCAGCCTGTCAAAAAGTGATTGGACAAGCACTAGAGGCTAGCAAAGCTGATGAGCTGCATTTGATCACCTATGTCTTGGATAGCTTGGATTGGGACGATGAACTAAGGTTATTCCTAGAAGAGCGCGCCAGCTTCTCTCCTGACAGTTTGACGGGCATGGAAGCCAATCTGAGGTTTGCAGGCCCGGAAACAATGGAAACAAAGATATTTGGAAGATTGACTGCATGGCAAAACTGGATATTCCAACGACCAAATGCTGTGGGCGAGAAGGGCGCACTGCAGTTATATGGAACAGGTATTCGGGCCAATTACGACAAAGAGAGAGTTTAGTGAGGAACTTATCCAATGAGCGAGTCCGGAATGACAGATGAAGGTGCAATCGATAATGCAAGCAAAAGCATTGTAGAAGTTGATTACAATGAATTAATTCCCAACAATATTGATCTTGCGAATGATGCGAGACTAAAAAAAGCATTAGAACGTTGGCAGCCAAAATATGTTGACTGGTGGAATAAAGCCGGGCCAGAAGATACTCGTGATTTTGAAGTCTATTTGCGAACAGCCGTCGGCGTTGATCCAAAAGGTTGGGCAAAATTCGGTCATGTTAAAATGTCTGATTACAGGTGGGGGATTTTATTGGCGCCCAAAGTTGCGGGAAGAACCATTTCTTTTGGAAAGCACAAAGGAGAGCCCGTGTGGCAAGAAGTACCCGGTGAATATCGTGCCTTGCTACGTCGTCTTATTGTCATTCAGGCAGACACAGAACCCGCATCGGTTGAGCAGCAACGCTATCTCAGCAAGTCGGCCCCCTCTCTCTACGATATGCGAAATTTATTCCAGGTGAATGTCGAAGAAGGTAGACATTTGTGGGCGATGGTCTATTTGTTGGTTGAATATTTTGGTAGAGATGGTCGTGAAGAAGCAGAGACATTATTGGAACGTCGATCTGGCGATGTTGATAAACCTAGGATATTAGGCGCATTTAATGAGGAGACACCAGATTGGTTGTCCTTTTTTATGTTTACGCATTTCACGGATCGTGACGGAAAAATGCAATTGGCAGCGCTTGCTGAATCAGGTTTCGACCCGTTGTCTAGATCCTGTCGCTTTATGCTAACCGAGGAAGCACATCACATGTTTGTAGGTGAGTCAGGCATTGGTCGCATAATTCAAAGAACTTGCGAGGCAATGAATGATGCGGGAATCAAAGACCCAAATGATATTGAGGCAATTCGCAGTTTGGGTGTAATCGATCTGCCTACAATCCAGAAAAAAATTAACTTTCATGTTGCTGTCACACTCGATCTATTTGGCTCAGAGTTATCCACTAATGCTGCAACTGCATTCATTGCTGGTATAAAAGGACGATATAAAGAAACGCGGATAGATGATGATCATGTGTTAGAGAATGATACTTATAAAGTTGCCCGAGTGGTCGAGGGAAAGATCGTTGAAGTAGAAGAAAAGGCGCACATTGCCATTAATGCTCGTTTACTGGATGACTATTATCTTGAAGCCACGGGTGGCATTGGTCGATGGAATAAGATTGTCGCAAAAACAGGGTGTGAATTTCAATTTTCGCTTCCTTATAAAGGATTTTCTAGAAAGGTCGGCGTTTTCTCCGAGGACTTTATTTCGCCTTGCGGGGAAGTGTTATCTGAACAAGAATGGAAGGATAGTAAGAGCGATTGGTTATGCGATGACACTGATGCAGATTTTATTCAAGCTTTGATGCGGGTAGCTTGTACTGAAAAGGGTAAATTTGCGGGGTGGATTGCGGCGCCGAAGTCAGGGATAAATAGTCAGCCCCTTGAGTTTGAATATGTAAAAATTAGCTAATTTTCTTGTTCAATTTGAAGCAGGAGTGGGCTCATTATTTCGTCATATCTGCCTGATTTTTTTACGATGTTGTAGGCTTTAGCAATTCGTTCTCGGACCTCGTTACTAGAGTTGACACTAAGGGCGATGGTTAAATTTTTTGTCAGAGCGGATAAAGCGACAGCTGGATAGTAATGCGTGCTGTTCAGGTTTACTCTTTCCGCTAAGAATGGCAGGGTAAAATCTATCAGGGGGAAAAGGTCAAATCGATTTCGCTCTAATAAAAGCATATATTTTTCTCTGTTGTTAATTTCAACCAACCGTTTGAAATCGTTCTCTTTTAAAAAATCACTTACAACAGAGTCACGATTAACGGCGATTCGAAAGCTTTTGGCTTCTTCGAAGGTGTTTGGTAGATTGGCTCTGTTTCGTTCTAGACCATAAAGTGAAATTTTCATAGATATGATTTCCCCTATCCAATAAAATTGTTCTTCCCTTTCCTCTGTATGCGCTACTGAATAAGCAAGTACGTTTTTTTGCTTTTCTAGAGAAGAAATGATTCTGGGCCAGGGTGTCATTCTTATTTCGTAATCAAACCCTGACTCCTCTAATACTGCTTTCACTAATTCAGTGGCATAGCCTTTAATGACGCCATTGCTTTTTCTGGTTTCTGTGTAACTAAGCGGATACAGTTGTTCCGTAAGAACAGTAATTTTCTCATCGCTTGCACTTGCCGAGAACGGGTTTAGTAGCCAGATGAGGAATAAATAGTGTTTCATGGCATTTAGCGGAGAATATTCTCTTTTTTGGTTAAGAATAGTCTACATTTTTCGGTTAACTACGCGCCAGCTTATTTTGCTGAGGGTGACGCGTAAGCTTCAAGTTTAAGATATTGTGTTAATTCTGATACGGAATAGCATCATGGGCTTTCGATCTGATAAATTTAAAAGATTGGATAATTGAGTAAAATGGATTAGAAGGATATGGATATGAATCTAGCATTAAAAATAGTTTCTGTTATCACGGCTGGTTTAGTGATTTCTATGGTGAGTCCTCAACTTGTTCTAGCTAAGAGTCCTCAACCTGTTCTGGCCAAGGATGAAAACAAACCTAGAGCCAGAGATATTGGGCTCATTGTGGGTACTTTTCCAACCGGGTATTACAACGCGATTACTGACGTGGAAGGTGTCCTTGTCGGTCATTCTACAAAAATCGAAGGAGAAGATATCCGGACTGGTGTCACCGCGATTATTCCTGCACCGGGTAATCTCTACACTCATCCAATACCTGCGTGGATTCATGTTGGAAATGGCTATGGAAAAATGGTGGGTGAAACTCAGGTGCGGGAATTTGGAGAAATTGAAACACCCATTATCCTCACCTGCACCTTGTGTGTATGGAGTGCAGCCAAGGGATTGAACAAGTGGATGTATGAACAACCAGGGATGGGTGAGCATACTTTGAATCCGATTGTTGGTGAGACAAATGACAGCCGTGTTAATAATATGTGGATAGACCCCATAGGATATCCTGAGGTAGCAGCAGCACTCAATTCAGCGAAAACTGGAACCGTAGAAGAAGGAAGTGTCGGTGCTGGCACGGGTACCCAGGCTTTTGGTTGGAAGGGCGGAATTGGTACAAGTTCCAGAGTTATTCCTAAATCTTTGGGCGGATACACAGTGGGTGTATTGGTGCAAACGAACTTTGGCGGGACATTGTCGATGAATGGTGCACCTGTCGGTAGAGAGCTTGAAAACTATTCGTCTCAAAAAGAACTCAAGGCCGCGATCGAAGTCAATAGTGCTGGGGATTTGATTACTGATGACCCTTCGAGAGATAGCGATAAAGAAGATGGATCTATTATGATGATAGTGGCAACTGATGCGCCTCTAGATGCCCGAACGCTGGATCGCCTTGCTATGCGTGCAATGATGGGACTTGCCAGAACTGGATCCTTTGCCAGTAATGGTTCGGGAGATTACGTTATCGCCTTCTCGACCGATCCTGATGCGAGAAGACCTAGATTTAGCGCTGTACCGGTTGGCACTCAGGTCCTTGTAAATGATGCCATGTCACCCCTATTTGCTGCTGCCGCTGAAGCAACAGAAGAAGCAATTTACAACGCGATATTAAAAGCCACTAGCGTTTCAAGCTCCAGAGGTGAGCTAACAGCGATTTCAATACCGGAAGTAAAGAAAATACTCAAAAAATATCGTGTATTGAACTGGGACAAATCGATAGCCCCTTAACGCAGAACAAACGTCACATGCGTGTATGTAATCCACATTCTCGATTATCTTGCACTTTTGTAGGATCAAAATAATCTGGTTCGTTAGGTAGTTGGTGCGTTTCCAAATAGGAGTCGATTTTTTCATCCTGACAATTCAGAAATGGTGCAACTTTAAGGATGCCGCTTTTCGTCATACTAATGACATCGAGAGATTCACGATAAGTAGATTGGCTGCGTCTAATACCCGTGATCCAGAGAGGAGGGTCTAGTATATCAGTCGCTCGTTTGAAAGGTTCTAGCTTGACCTGTCTAGTGAATTCTTCATGGAGAGGATGAGCAATATTGGGTATTCCGCCCATGATGACATTTCGACGTACAGTCGTTATCTCTGGAACATAGACTTGCATGTTTAAATTTAACGCCTGAATTAGTTTCTCCGCAAATCGATAGGTCGCGGGAGTGTTATACCCAGTGTCTATCCATAAAATGGTTGCGCGAGGATGTTGTCGTGTGACCATGTGCAGTAATTCTGCGGATTTGTTGCCGAATGTCGTGCTGGTGAGTGTGCGCTGACTAAACTTAAAAGCCCAGGCGATAATCTCCTCTGGGGTTTTGTTCTGAACTTCCTGATTTAATTCCCTTAAACTTCTCATGCTGTATTGAACCTGGGAATGAATTCTAAAGAAGTTTTGTCTTGTAAATGATCAGAAGCTAAGTTGCACTTGCCTTTTATAGGCGGGCTTCCAAACCAGTGTAATTTATCGGCAAGAGAAACAACCTTCCCGATAACGATCAAGGTAGGGGATTGAAAATCAAAACCTTCCGTATCCGATGTCAGGTTCTTCAAAGTACTGCACAAAACACGCTGATGAGCATAGGTGCCCTGTTCTATCGCTGCGGCAGGTGTATCACTGGCAAGGCCATGAAATTGAAGTCTGTCAGAAATTTCAGGAAGATTTCCTAGGCCCATATAAAAGACAATTGTCTGTCGATCCTTTGCGAGATGCTCAAAGTCGATATCTAGCTTACCATTGTCTTTCTTATGGCCTGTGACAAAGGTAACGGTATCTGCGTGATCCCGATGGGTAAGTGGAATGCCGGCATAAGTAGTGCAGCCGCTTGCAGCAGTAATACCCGGCACAATTTGAAAAGAAACCTCTGCATCGATTAAAGCTTCTACTTCTTCGCCGCCACGTCCGAAAATAAAAGGATCTCCGCCTTTTAGTCGACAGACCCGCTTTCCCGCCTTTGCATGTTCAATCATTGCGCTATTGATTTCCGTCTGAGCCATTTTATGCTTGTTCTTTTTCTTGGCGACAGAAACTCTGATGGCATCTCTGCGAACCAAATTGAGTACATCGGGGGATGCAAGATTATCGTAAAATACAATATCCGATTGTTGCATTAGTCGCAGTGCCTTTAGTGTGAGCAGCTCTGGATCACCAGGGCCTGCACCGATGATAAATACTTCCCCTGTTTTTGTGCCTTCATCTTTTACATGGAGCGCAAGTGCTTGCCTAAATTCATTTTCAGCAAATGTTATCTGGCCATTCAGCACTCTATTTGCAATTGGCCCTTCAAAAATTCCTTCCCAAAATCGTCGCCGGGCCGTGAGAATAGAAAGTTTGTTTTTAACTTGATCTCGAAAATGAGCCGCGAACTTTGCAAGATCTCCATAAGAAGCTGGAATCATTGTTTCGAGCTTCTGTCTTAAAAGGCGAGCCAATAAAGGGGCGGTTCCTCCGCTAGATACTGCAATGATAAGCGGTGATCGATCAATAATTGCAGGGACGATAAATCGACAAGATTTTAAATCATCGGGAACATTGACTAAAATATTTTCTTCATCTGCCTTTGCTGAAATCAAGCGATTTAGTGTTGAATCATTGGTCGCCGCTATCACAAGTCGCTTTGCAGCTAAGTATTCGGGGATAAAACATTTAGAAATATAAGTAATTTTTTCATCGCTTATTAGTTGTCTTAATTCTGGTGTGATGTCGGGGGCGACTAATGTAACATGAGCGCCAGCTTTCAGAAGTGATTGTGATTTTCGGAATGCGATTTCACCACCCCCCACCACAAGACATGCTTGGCCTTTGAGGTTCAAAAATAGTGGGTAGTAGTCCATAATTTAATTGTTAGCCTATTGATAACTTACAGAGAAGGGTGTTAGGTATTTTGATGCTTGGGTCAGGTCGATATCCTCATTGAAAACAAAGGCATTAATACCACAGCGTGTCATAAGGAAAAGTTGATCAATTTCGATTTCTCCTACCGCACGTAATTCATTGGTGTATCCATGTCTTTGTCGTAAGAGGTGGGCTTGACTATAAGCTCGTCCATCTGTGGCGATTGGAAATTCAATACAGATAAGGTTTAGCTCATTGATGTATGGTTTGAGTTGGCTTATGTCATCGGTGTTTTTGCATGCAACACCCTTTGGCCCATTGTAGGCTAGACATTCTGACCTATTTTCTAACCAGTATTCGAAAGGAAAGATAATACCGTCCTTTCTATCGTTTAAATTTTCATGATCAATTGGGCAGTAGTTGCGCCAATGATCCTCAGCCACCCGACCATCAATCAAAACACTTGATTGGGATTCTGAACTTCTGGACTCTAAGTTTCTAGACATAGACAGCCTCCTTAAAGGGCTTAATGCCTATTCGTCGGACAAGCTCTAGAAAAGTTTCATCAGGGTCTCGCAATGAGACATAAGTATTCAAAATAATTTTGATTGTCTTGGCAACTTTTCCCTTGGCGATAGCGGGTCCAATAATTTTTCCCAGAGAGGCTGAGGATTCTACTGAGCCACCGAGGGTAATTTGATACCACTCCTCACCTTTCTTGTCGACGCCAAGAATGCCGATATGACCCACATGGTGATGTCCACAAGCGTTCATACAGCCCGAGATTTTTAGTTTAATCTCCCCAAGGTCATGAAGGTAATCTATATCATCAAATTGATCGTTGATTTGATCTGCGATAGAGAGAGAGCTTGCATTCGCCAGGCTGCAAAAATCCAATCCGGGGCAGCAGATCACATCTGTTAAGGTACCAATATTAGGTGTTGCCAGATCTAATTGTATCAGTGCTTTCCAGAGTGAGGGCAGATCGGAGACTTTTACCTCGGCCAAAATCAGATTTTGTTCATGGCTTACACGTATTTGGCCTAAACTAAATTGACTTGCAAGATTTGCAACACCATGCATTTGATGGTCAGTGAGATCTCCGGGTGCCTCACCAGGTGCTTTCACAGAGAGTGTGACAATTCTATACCCCCTTACTTTGTGTTCTTGTGTGTTTTGTTTGAACCAGAGACGAAATGCAAAGTTGTCCTTTTCTAACGACGTGACCTGTAGGTCGTCTTTAATCGACTCGTATGTCAATTGAAATTGATCTTGCATGGATTTGATCGTACTTTTGTTGAGTACTGGGGAGTCGGCGCTTAAATTCTGCCACTCGGTTTCAACTAGTTCTGTAAACTTAGCTATGCCCAGGCTATTGACTAGAATTTTGATTCGAGCTTTATATTTGTTGTCGCGTCGACCTTCCTGATTGTAAATTCTTAAAATGGCCTCCAGATAGCTTAGTAGATTTTCTTTTGGTAAGAATTCCCGAATCACTTTACCGATGACAGGTGTTCTTCCTAGGCCGCCTCCTACCCATATTCTAAAGCCGATTTCGTCATTGGGTTTCACTATTTGTATGCCGATATCATGAACCTGAGTGGCGGCTCGGTCGTGCGTTGATCCCGTGACTGCAATCTTGAACTTTCTTGGTAGAAAGGAAAATTCAGGGTGCAGCGTTGACCATTGACGGATAATTTCGCAGTAAGGTCGCGGATCTTCGATTTCACCGAGGGCAACACCAGCGAGGTGGTCTGCCGTCGTGTTTCGGATACAACTGCCACTTGTTTGAATTCCGTGCATTTGAACTTCTGCTAATTCGGATAGAAGATCAGGTACTTCTTCTAACTTGAGCCAGTTGTATTGAAGATTCTGCCTTGTGGTTAAATGGGCGTAATTCTTATCATACTTCGTAGAAATGTCAGCCAGTTTGTGTAATTGTTTGGCAGATAAAAGTCCATAAGGAATAGCTACTCTTAGCATTGGCGCATGGCGTTGCAGGTATAGTCCATTCATCAATCTCAAGGATCGATAAGATTCTGCACTCAATTGTCCGCCGAGAAAGCGGCGGGTCTGATCCCTAAATTGATCAACGCGTTCATTAATCAGTTGTTGATCATTTGATGAATATAAATACATCTGGAAGATCTGATATCAATAAAAAGAAGGAGACTATCGGATCATTGAGTGGCAGGAAAATAATATTTAGTTATCAACTTATTCCAGAATAGTTGATCTATGGATGGTTTAACCCAAATGCCTAGTTTAGGTAGCCCAAAAATTCTTCCTGCTGTGAGATCATGACATCAACAAGCTCAGGAATTTTCTGTGCTTTTGTCACCACTGGGTCTACTAGTAGTGCTTGAATTACAGCGTCTTTTGATTTTTCTAGCACCGCAATTGCATTTAAGTCGTGAATGGCAACCTGATTAGAAAGGAGGCCTCTAAATCCTGCTGGAAAGTCGTTCAAGGCAATGCCGTCAACGCCAGAACCCGTGATCATCGCTGGAACCTCCACTACAATCCAATCTGGTAGGCTGCTAATTAAGCCATTATTAGGGATGTTGACCGCTGATTCCTCGTAAGGGGTATTCTGCTCCATGCCTTCAAGTATCTTTACCAGACGCTCTGAGCGGGTTTTCTTTATCTCTGCTTCATATTCAAGCGTCCATTGTTTGTAATATCGATAGAAGTTTAAAATACCCTCGTTATCTGCGACTTCGTGCGCCCATTGGATGTATTCACCGATATGACTATCCGTTGTAATCGGCAATACTTTAAAATTTTCTAGTAGAAATTTGAATACACCACGTTCGGCCCAGGTTTTTGGCTTGTCCATGAGGTCGCTAGCAGAGGCTGTTTTGTCTGCCATCATTCGTTTCATGACGCTGGCAGTATCGGGTAAAGATTCGAAGTAGTGGCTCGATTTCTCAAGAATTTCATCAATTGCGTTTTTTCCTGAATCTTTATAACTTGCTTCTAACAGGATGCTAAAGTGGTTCAAGCCTCCGGCCCTAAAATTCAGATTAGAAAGAGGTGTATCCAAAATGTGAGGAAGGTGTTGGTATAAAGAAGCTATCTCGTGGCAAAGCCCGACGATTTTGAGTTCTGGAAATTTTCTAGTAAGCGTGGTGCAAATTCGGCTCATTGGGTTGCTGTAATTGAATACCCAAGCATTTGGACAAATATTAAGGATGTCTTCACAAATTTCCAGAATCGGCGGAATTATTCTTAATGCATGGAATAGGCCGCCGACACCCCCATTCTCCCCGAACACTTGTGTAATACCATATTGTAAAGGAATACTCTTGTCTAACTCCCATAACGCGAAGCGGTTCCCGACCTCGATAGAAATGATGCAATAATCTGCCCCAATCAATGCTTCAGTGCGATGGGTAGTGGCGGTTAAAGTGACGACTAATTTGTTATTTGTGATGAATTCTTTGGCGCTTTTCAGAACGCGATCGAGTGCATTGGGATCAATATCGTGCAAGACAATATGACACCCGGACAAGGTATCGCTCTGGAATATATCCCCGAGCATATCAAATCCAAATTGAGCGCTACCCGCACCAATCAGTACGATTTTTGTTGTCATAATACGGGCCTGTTGCAATTGATGATTGGTTTTATCCTAACAGAAGGAAAAGAAGTCTATATGCACATGTATTGTTAGGTTTTGGTAAATACTTGATAAACCAGTCTTTTGTAATCATGGCTGAAGGGATGCCAGAAGCCGGGCAATCGCTGTGTGAAAATGAGCGCTGCAACGTCCGCTTTGGGTGAGATCCATGTATGTGTTCCAGCGAGTCCTCCCCAATGGTATTCGCCAATCGCTACTTCCGGTTCGCCTTCTGCGGGAATTGTTTTGATTGCGACACCAAGACCAAAAACAGTTTCTGGCATTGATCCTAGTGGCAGTACAACTTTGATGCCTTCAGGCAATTGGTTAGTACGCATCATTTTTACGGTCTCAGTTTTCAAAAGTTGTCCGCCGTCATATTTTCCTTCGGCGATTAACATTTGAATGAAGCGAGTGTAATCGACGATGGTAGAAACAAGGCCGCCACCCCCGGACTTTAGTGGTTTAGGTTCGAGATATCCCCCGGTCATTGTGTCGGGAGCGAGCACTAACTTACTATCGTTGGTGTCTAACATATCAGCGGGTGCGTAATTGGCAGCCAATCTATTGTGTTTCTCTGGGGGAACATGGAAACCCGTATCGACCATCTTGAGTGGTGTAAAAATACGTTCATTTAGAAATTCTTCTACCGATTTTCCGGACCATATTTCAATCAGTCGAGCGAGGATATCGGTTGAAACACTGTATTGCCATTTTGTACCGGGTTGGTAAGACAAAGGTATTTCTGAAACGCTGTCGACAAGTGAGCTAAGTGTTCCCTGAGGGTCCAATACTCTTTTTTTCAAATAGAGAGGATCGATCACAGATTCTGCGAAGATGCCATAAGAGAAACCCGCGTTATGGCACATGAGTTGCCTAATGGTGGGTTTGCTTTTTAGCGGTTCTGTTTCTGAAGGATCTTTTGCGCCTTCGATCAATACTTTTAGTTTGCTAAATTGAGGTAAATATTTTTCTATCGGCTCATCAAGATCAAAACAATCATCCTCGTACAAACACAAAGCAGCTACAGAGATAATAATTTTTGTATTAGAGAATATCCTGAAAATGGTGTCTGGCTGAGTCGGTTTTGCGGATTCGATATCCATGAACCCCCAGTATTTGGTGTCGAGAATTTTGTTGTCTTTGAGGATCACCGAGGCAGCGCCACCTAAGATGTCATTATCGATATAAGCTTGAATTGATTGATGAACATTTGAGAAGTCTAAAATTGACTCTTCTGAAAATGATTGTTCTGAAGTTGATGGCGTGGATGTGTTTGAGTTAATGATGCTTCTCCAAATTGTTTGAGACAGTGCCTAATAACTAATACTACGTACTAGTGTCGGGTCAGTAAACCCGGTAGCCTTCGATAAATTGATGCAATGGTAAATGCGTAGAATGCTCTCCGATGAATTCTAGAAAGATTGTAATTTTCTACTACACTAAAAATGAAGGTTTGATTCTTTCGCATACGAAGGAGAACACCCTGTAAATTAATTATTTTTTTATAGTTTCCAATAGTTTACTAAGAGAGCAATTTCTATGAGGTTAAATGAGCCTTGCACCCAGAATGAGGTAAAATTTTCAGAAGGGCAAAAGATAATATCAACCACGAGCACAAAGGGTGTAATCGATTCAATTAATCAAACATTCCTTGATATTAGCGGCTATAAAAGGAAAGAACTTGTGGGTCAGGCCCACAATATCGTTCGTCACCCTGATATGCCGGGCGCGGCGTTCGGAGATCTTTGGCGGGTTATCAAAGAAGGAAAGTCTTGGCTTGGGATTGTCAAAAATCGTTGTAAAAATGGAGACTATTATTGGGTGGATGCCTATGTCACCCCCATATATTCAGACGGAAAGGTCACCGGCTACCAATCAGTTCGAGTTCCTGCGAGTGAGTCTCTTGTCAATAACGCGGAAAGAACTTATGGACGAGTTAACAGCGGAAAAAGTCTAATTCCCTGGTACAAAAACATTTTTGGTTCAATGTTTGTGAACCTCCTTTATGTCGCCTTTTTGCCTCTGCTACCGTTACTGTATTTAGTCATTCGGAATGGTTTAAGCATCACTACCATGGTAGCGGCTTTATGTTCTCTTTCTCTTGCCGGAGGATTGGCCTACTGGCTTTCTTTGCCCGTTAATCGTCTTGCGAATAGAGCGAAAAAGATACTTTCAAACCCCATTAGCCAAGAAGTCTATACGGGTAGCGCTGATGAGATTGGTGCTATTGAATTGGCGCTTCATGCACTTGAAGCCAACACCACTACTATTTTGACTCGTGTAGAGGACAATTCGAAAGCAGTCGCTGCACTTGCTCAGGAAAATGTATCCAGCGTTGAAGTCGCCGCATCAGCTGCCCGAAAACAGCAAGCAAAAGTCATCCAAGTCGCATCTGCACTGAATGAAATGGAGAGTGCGGTAGAGTGTGTTGCGGCCAATGCCGAGAAAACGGCCTCTGCTTCTGAAGCTGTTCAAATTCAAGCTAACGATGGAATAGAGTTGGTTCAATCTGCGGGAATAGAGATTGAAGCCTTAGCAATTGCTGTTGATAAAGCTAAGAATGTCATTGTGAGGTTGCAATCTGAAAGCGATTCAATAGGTTCGGTTGTCGATGTCATTGCCGGGATTGCGAGCCAAACCAATTTGCTGGCGTTAAATGCCGCGATTGAAGCAGCTCGTGCAGGGGAACAGGGACGAGGTTTTGCTGTTGTTGCAGATGAAGTGAGAACGCTGGCCGGAAATACTCAAAATTCGACGGATGAAATTATGCAGATGATCCAGGGTATCCAGCAATCGTCAGATCAAGCTGTTACAGTCATGGAAGAAGGCGCTACAAGAGCGAATCAGTGTGTGATAAAAACCAATGAAGTTGTCACTTCTCTTGATGAGATAAGCCAATCGATTAATCGCATTACACAACAAAATATTCAAATTGCTGCTGCATCAGAGCAGCAAACTGTTAGTTCACATGAAATCAATGGTTCGATGAATGATATTTCTTCTCTTGCCGAAGATACCCTCAAAGAAACTGATGGGAGTTTAGTCCTAACGGGCGAGCTTTCCGTCCTCGCAAAGAGAATGGTGCATTTGGTTAAAGAGTTTGGCTAAACTCGCCTACTAGCGCTGCTGTTACGGATACGCATTGTCAGAACCTGAGTATAAAGAGTTTGATATTGCCAATCTGACAGAATTGAGATTAACTGTATTCATAAACATCGTCATTTATTGCAATTCATAGTGACGTATTTCTGATTTAATGCAGTGGCAGATCTCTGGAAGCGTGATGGTTAATGCGGAAATCATAAAACTCTTAAGCGCCCTTCATTTTTGTGGCTCTTCCCCGATGTCCTGTGTATTGGCTATTGCAAGAAATAGCACTGTGGTGATTACCGCAGCACTTATTTGTTTGGTGTCACCTGCACTTCAAGCTGAAGAATATCCAAGGCTACACAAACTGACGGAAGTCGAGTTGCGGAAAGAATTACTAGGGAATCCTGCCAATATTTTTATTCAATTGGTGCTCATTAGAAAAGTCGGTCAGATTAAACAAGATGAAGCCATCTCTCTTCTAGATAAAATAAATATCGACAGCCTCACAGAAGCGCAACGAATTTATTACGAAGGTCTTGCTTGCAGTATCCGTATCCGCAAAGGGGTTATGGAAAGCGCGAAACTACATTGTGAAATGACGAAGGATCTGCTTAAGGGTCCAGTTGAAGATCCCATCAGTAAAGCTATCGGTAATAATGCCTTGGGTTATTATTATGCTCGGCAGGGTAGACCCGAAATTGCACTAGAATATTTTGAAAAAGGTCTGACTTTTGTATCGGGGCAGACAGATCCAGCCTTGAAGGTGATGTTGCTGCACAATCGTGGTGTTTCCTTGATGCTATCCGGCTTCCCGGATTTGGCTATTGCCGCTTTTGAGGAAGCGGATAGTAAAAATGATAAGCTAGCACCGGACGATCCCTTGCCAAATTTACTGGCATATAATCTTGGCTATCTCCAGGCACAGAGTGGTCAGCATAATGACGCTCTAGAAAGTTATGCTATTGCACTACCCTGGATTAAAAAATCAAAGCAGCTTTCACGAGAGTACATTGCCCATACCCAGATATCACTTTCACTTGCTGCCACGGAACAGTACCAATTGGCACTGGAAGAAGTGTTGCCTTGGGTGGAAAGCCAGAGCTTTGGAGTAACACCAGATAGTGAAGCACAGGCTTATCTCGCCTTGGCTAATGCGTATTTGGGATTGGGAAAGAGAATAAGAGCTCAGAAAGCCCTTGAGACAGGGATCACCATTGCCAGAAACAGTGAAAATCCGAGTCGACTACGTGAGCTATCCCTCGCATTTGCCACTATGCTAATCAAGAATCATGAGTATGTTGATGCGCTGGATCAGTTGAATGTTTTACTTACTATTCTTGATAAAAGTAATTCAATAGAGGGAAATGCGGAAATCCATAGATTATTGGCCATGACTCATGCTGGTTTGCGTCATTTCCCGCAAGCATACAAACATAGCTTGTTGGCATCTGACGCACAAAAAGTGAATCAGAACGACAATTTTAAACGCCGACTAACGAGTCTTCGTATCACTAACGAGTTAAACCTAAAGGATCAGGAATTAGCCCTTTCTATCGAAAGAGAAGTTGCAAGCCGTGCAAGTAGAAAACTAGCCGAGTACACTCAAATTATTGTGCTAATCTGTTTAATTGTTGCCTTTGTATTGATATTTGTTTTGTTAAGTCGACGTAGTAATCAACGTAAACAATTAGAGCAAAAGGAAACGGAAAACCGACTTAAACGAGAGGTGGCATTAAGGACAAAAGAAGTCGAAGAGGCGCTAAATAAACGTCATTCTGCAGAAAGAGAGCAAGCCGCTCTTGAGCTTAGGCTTCAGAAGGATGACAAATTAAAATCAATTGGGCAATTAACTGGGGGAGTAGCCCACGATTTCAATAACCTCATGACGGTCATTTTGTTGTCGGCAGAATTACTACTGCCAAACCTCAAAAAACAGGACAAAAAACTTATCGAAGATATTATTGAGGCGACGGGTTCGGGCAGGGCGATCACAAAAGATTTGCTTGCATATGCAAGGCAACAGACATTGAGACCCGCAACGATCAGCTTGCGAGATTATATTGCAAGCAAACAATCTCTATTTGCTCGAAGTCTCAATGAATCCATTCAGTTTAAGGTGAGTACTGTCTCGGGAAATGATCCGCTTTTCCTTAAAGTTGATGAGGGTCAGTTGACGAGTAGCATGATCAATCTTCTGATTAATGCGAGAGATGCTTGCAAAGAGAAAGGTATCGTTATGCTGGTTGTAGAGCGCAGTGGTGGTAAGATAACGATTAGCATCAGTGATAATGGTCATGGTATGAGCGAAGAGCAAATAGAGCATGCGACAGAACCGTTCTACTCGACCAAAGATGCGTCGGAAGGTGGGGGCTTAGGTTTAAGCATGGTTTACGGATTTATGAAACAATCTGGTGGTGAGCTATTGATAAAAAGTAGGCCTGATATAGGTAGTACTATTACACTTCAGTTTAATGAGGCAGATGGAGAAGAATTGCTTGGGGATCCCAAAGATGAAAGACCGAAAAAACTTGATCTCAGCGACCTTGTAATCTTGTTTGTTGAAGATGAGCCTGGAATCCGTGAAATCGGAAAATTGGTATTGGAGAAGGTGGGCTATAAGGTGCTGCTTGCTGAAGACGGCGACAAAGCGGTAGAAATTCTTTCTCAGGGAAAAGATATCGATTTACTAGTGACGGATCTCGTAATGCCAGGGAGTTTTTCAGGGGAAAAGCTTGCGGAATATACAAGAAAACTGTTTCCGAAAGTTCGGATATTGCTTATGTCGGGTTATGTTAAAGAGCTACCAGCGGATTATACTTTTCTAGCTAAACCTTTTACTTTGAAAGAATTGGATGAGGCTGTTGCGATGGCGCTAGATAAAAATTTGGAGGTCAGTTAGTGACTGACGCTAAGATGCCGAGCATCAAGCATCCTTATGAACACCATCACCTAAATGCTAGTCGTTGGCAGAACTTTGATGTGCGCCCTAACGACGTGATCATTTCTACATCCTACAAAGCGGGCACAACTTTTATGCAGACAATTGTCGGCAATATTATATTTCATGAAACAGGCCTGCCTGCGCCGGTTAATGATTTGTCCCCTTGGCTTGATATGCGGGTATTTCCGGAAGAGTTAATGAAAGAAGGGCTCGCTAATCAATCTCACCAGCGGTTTATAAAAACCCATTTGCCCCTGGACGGGCTGGTTTATCATGAGGAAGTTAAGTACATCATCGTTGGGCGGGATCCGAGGGATGTTTTCATGTCTATGCTTAATCACTGGGGAAACCATACCGATTCTTTTTTCGAGAACATGAATGACACGCACGGTCGCCCTGGTGCTCCCTTTCCCAAAATGAGCGAAGATGTTCATGAAGTCTGGCGAGATTGGATTAATAAAGGCTGGTTCGAATGGGAGACCGACGGCTATCCCTATTGGTCCCATCTCCACCATTGTAAGACTTGGTGGGAATTTAAAGATCTTCCGAATATTGAGTTTTTCCATTACGCAGATATGCTTGAGGATTTGGAAAAGGAAATGCGGCGGGTAGCCAGCTATATTGGCGTTGACGTACCTGAGGCCTCTTGGCCTGATCTTATCAATGCCTGTACTTTTGCAACGGTTAAGAAAAACCCGGAGAAGGTTGTTGGGGATATGGACTTCGGTTTCAAAGGAGGTGCAAATACCTTTATCAACATGGGAACCAACGGCCGCTGGAAGGAAGTTCTACGGGAAGATGAAATTCAAATGTATCACGACGCAATGGAGAGAACGCTTTCGCCTGACTGTGTAAGATGGTTGGAGAATGGGGGTGATGTTGACTAGAATTTATTACATTTCTCTTGAAAATCAGCAAGAATCTTAGGTGAAGAAGCAAACAATGTAATAGGATAGCGCATAGATAAGGTTTGATATAACGATTTAACAGTGAAATCCATGAAAGAAAATACGAAGGAGTTGCGTCAATCCATTATCGATGCTTGCCTCTTGATGAATAGTTCAGGTCTGAATCAAGGTACTTCTGGCAACATCAGTGTACGAACGGATGAAGGGATCTTGATTACCCCGAGTAGTTTGCCTTATGAGGATACTCTTCCTGGAGATATCGTACTTCTACCCGGTAATGGATTGTCTGGTGAATCCATCGGTTCTCATCGTCCATCTTCTGAATGGCGATTTCATGCTGATATCTATGGGGATAGAGACGACATCCACGCAGTCGTGCATACCCATTCTACCTATGCGACGACTTTGTCGATGCTGCGAAAAGATATTCCCAGTTGCCATTATATGATCGGTGTATTTGGTGGTGATAGTGTTCGATGTGCAGATTATGCTCATTATGGCAGTGAAGAATTATCACAGAATGCATTACTTGCACTAAAGGATAGGACCGGATGTTTACTGGGTACTCACGGCATGATTGTCTGCGGAAGTGATTTAAAGCAAGCAATGTGGCGTGCCGCTGAACTTGAAACACTTTGCAAACAATACTATTTAGCCTGTCAGTTGGGTGAGCCTGTCATTCTTAGTAAGCAACAAATGGTGGAAGTTCGGGACAGAATGAAAACGGGTTATGGGGTTTGGCCCAAAGAATAATCCGGCCTAGATTTGTTAAGAAGTTCGAGAGAGAATTAGCAATTGACATATTATGCTAAGCCCATAAGCTGCCCGTAGAGGCTGTAGCAGAAGCACTAATAGGAATCATCGAGAGCCCAATGAATGAACTCAGAAAGTAAAACAATAGAAGCTAATCTGCTGACCAATTTTATCAATATCTTTGTATCACCGATGGAAGTATTTGCCTCCCTAAAGGTTAAACCGACAATACTTTCCCCTTTTTTTACCCTTATGGTCAGTCTCGTCGCAGCTTATACTTGGTATTTCTATATTGTGGACTTTCCCTGGCTAATCGATCAATTGATAGCAAGAATGGGGGATATACCCACCGAGGAAATCGATCAGCTTCACAAGTTTTATGAAGCAATGGGAAGTACAGGAATGATGTTGACTAACAATTTCGGTACAGCCGTGATGACCCTAGTGATTTATTCTGCCCAGGCAGGGTATCTAGCATTGGTCTCTGCAACATTCGGCGATGCTATCCGCTTCAAGCAATGGTTTTCTCTCACATGCTGGACTTATGTGATCAGTTTATTGAGTGCCCTTGTCATCGTCGTCAACATTCTCTTAAGCGATAATGGGCAGATAAGTCTTTATGACATCAACTCCTTAAGTTTGACAGGTTTAGGTGTGGACGCGAGTGGGAATTCAAGCCTGCAATCGTTGTTCGATTCTTTAACGCTGCCGATGTTTTGGAGCTTAGCTTTATTGGTTGCAGGATATCAAAGCTGGACGAAATCAGGATATGCCAAAGCAAGTTTGATTGTGCTTATGCCTCACGTACTGATTTATGGTGTTTGGGCGATTGTCGCGCTAATTTAAATTTTTTTCGAGTAAGTACTCCGTTATGGATGTTAAAAAAATTGTTCTACTGATTGTCATCATGCTGGGGGTTGCATCGATTCCGATCCTCAATGAGAATTTGGGTAGTGGTGGGGCTAAGCTTGTAGAAATTTCAGAGCTGTCGGAACAAATTATTCGTCCCTCAATCTTGGCATCAGGAAAATTGAGTCATGATGAAGAGGTCAGATTGAGTTCAGAAGTAATTGGTAAAGTTGCAAGCATACTGATTGAAGAAGGTGACAGTGTCGTAGCAGGACAGCTTGTGCTACGGGTTGATGATCAAAATTTTGTTGCGGCCTTACAACAAAGTGAAGCGCAAGTCCGTTTGAGTAAAATAGACATTGAGCGACAAACCGCGAGAATAGAAAACCTTGGAAAGCAATGGAAAAGAAAAAATGCGCTTTTTAAGCAAGGCATGGTTGGGGATGATGAATTTGATAACTTGAGCCATCAGTTAAAACAGGCAAAAATAGATTTAAAATCGAGTAGAGAACGTTTGTTGCAGGCAGAAGCACAACTGGAACAAGCTGATGACCGTCTGAGAAAAACTCAGATCACTTCTCCTTTGAGTGGGATTGTCACCAGTCTGGATATCAAGGTAGGAGAAACAGCAATAGCCAGTGCAACGAATATTCCCGGTTCTACCCTAATGACAATTTCTAATCCCAAAAGTATCTATACCGAAGTACTGGTGGATGAGGCTGATGTTGCCAGTATCGCAGTGGGTCAGAAGGCCGAAATTGTTGCTATCGCCTATCCAGATAAACCGATGGAGGGCGTTGTGAGGTTTATTGCCAGTACTGCGAAAGTGGCGCAAGGTCGGCAAGGTCTAAGCTTCACAGTCAAGATTGATATTACTGAACATGGAGAGGTCTTATTGCACCCCGGCATGTCCTGTCGTGCAGAAATATTCAGTGGCAGCGACTTGGCGCTACCCACGGTTCCCATTCAAGCAATATTGATCGATGAAGATCTGAGTGAAGGTCGTATCGAGCATTACGTATTTATCAGTGATGATGGCATTGCTCGAAAGAGCATCGTTGAAGTGGGTATTTCAGATGACGAATATCAGGAAATTATCTCTGGGCTCGATTCAGGCGTAAAAATTATTACGGGGCCGGCGAAAGAGCTTCGTCATCTAAAAGATGGCGATGACATTACGATCGAAGAAGATAGTTAATGTCTCTTATTAAGTTCCAGAATATTTCGAAGCATTATCACATGGGAGATCAAGTCGTACGCGCATTGGATGGCGTTGATATATCCATTGAGGCGAATGACTATGTTGCTTTCGTCGGCACGTCGGGTTCAGGAAAATCGACCATGATGAATATACTCGGTTGTCTTGATCATCCAACAACAGGAGAGTACCACCTGAACGGCAATAATGTGGAAGTGATGAGTGCCAATGAATTGGCTGAAATTAGAAATAGAGAGATCGGATTTATTTTCCAAAGTTTTAACCTTTTACCGAGAGCGGATGCTTTGAGCAATGTCATGCAACCTTTAATCTATCGAGGGATTCATCTAAAAGAACGGAAAGTATTGGCAATGGATGCATTGTCACGGGTCAATCTTGAGGACAGAGTAGATCACTTGCCAAGTCAGCTGTCAGGTGGCCAACGTCAACGCGTCGCGATTGCGCGAGCATTGGTTACCAAGCCATCTATTTTACTGGCGGATGAGCCAACAGGTAATCTTGATTCAAAAACGACAATTGAAATTATGAAGCTGTTTAACGAGTTACACTCCGAGGGGCACACCGTGATCGTTGTCACCCACGAGGCTGAAATTGCCAAGCATTGTCACCGTCTTGTTGAAATGAAAGATGGGAAAATTTTTAATGATTCCATGCAACAAAAGGTAGGAGCAAGCTAAAATGTGGTTTGCATTGATGGAAAGTTCCCGGTCTGCCTTATCTTCCATTTTGGCTCATGGATTTCGTAGCTTCCTGACGACATTGGGAATCGTTATCGGTGTTGCATCTGTTATTTCAGTCGTGTCACTAACGGAAGGCCTAAGTGCATCGATTGGTCAACAGATCCAGTCATTGGGTACCAATAATCTTACTGTTAGATCCTACACTCCTCTAGAAGATCGAATGAAAGGTATCAGCGCTCGCTTAAGCAATGATGATCTCGACCTAATTGAAAGTAGGGTAGAGGGTATTGCGTCGATAACGCCAATACTATTCGCTCATCGTGCAAGTCAGGTGAAGTCAGGGTCGAATACCGCTTTTAGCCAAATATTTGGTACCACATACGCCTATCAGGACGTAGAGCAACTCTACGCAAAGAAGGGTCGCTTTATTGCCAGGAGTGATAGCCTAACCCGTAGAAGAGTTTGTGTGATAGGTGAAACAGTTCGGACTAACTTATCCCTCCCTGAAGATCCCATTGGCGAATACGTCGAGGTTGCGGGTGAGTGGTTTAAGATTATTGGATTGCTTGATTCCAAGGGAAAAATGTTGGGCTTTGATCAAGATGATCTAGTGATATTGCCTTATAAAACAATGCAAAGCCTGATGGGTAATCAAAGACGAAGTGATATTCAAATTCAGTTAACGGTTGCTGATCAGGCAGAAATGGAAAATGTTAGAGAGCGGATAAGGACGCTCTTACGTGCAGAGCATGGTCTAAAGGCCGGTGATGCTGATGATTTCCGAATTCAAACAGCTGAACAATTATCAGAAACTTTCAATAACATTATCAATACGGTGACGGTTGTAGTCGGTGGTATCGTTAGCATATCTTTGTTAGTCGGCGGTATTGGGATTATGAATATCATGCTGGTATCAGTTACCGAACGAACAAGGGAGATCGGTATCTGTAAAGCCATTGGAGCGAAACGTCACCACATATTGATGCAATTTTTAGTGGAAGCACTATTGCTCTCGTTGATAGGTGGTTTGATTGGTTTAGGCTTAGGTTACGGATTGGGTGCATTGATCGCAATGTCGATTCCATCCTTCCCACCCATTAGTATTCCTTTGTGGGCGGTTGTAATGGCCTTGGGCTTTTCAGGTTTGGTGGGCATTGTGTTTGGAATTTTGCCCGCAGCGAAAGCTGCTAATCTTGATCCGATTGATGCACTGCGATATGAATGAGCTCTGAGTTTTCAAAGAATTATTTATACTATTAGTTCCACGATCAATCATATAACCAAAACCCAGAGTAATGCAGTGGCAAGGTAGCCTGCTTTCTGCCCTTTATCCAACGCACCGTTATCCAACTGTTTGTCCAATTCTATTTGGGGATCCCCTCCTTTAAATGTTCGAAAAATTATGGGGCCTTCAAAAACGATAACAGCCACTAGTTTTCCGATAATCATAGCAAGCAATGCTGCACGACCGAAACTATCGATGGGTAAAAGTACGTAGACCAATACAACGAGTAACAAATTTCCTAGAGGGCCTCCTAAGCTCATCCATAGAAATTGGTCTGATGTATTTTTCTTCATGTCAAAACCAAACATAAAAGTGCCTTTTGGTTTTCGGACTATCGGTGACCTGGATTTAGAGATTCTAGCGCCAACAAAATGTCCCCATTCATGGAAAATGCCGGATAAATAAGCTCCGACTATAAGAGCCGCGATAACCGATAGTGCATTGGCAAGCAGCAGAGCACTAACTTCATACCAGGCATCCATCGCGGCGAAAACAGAAAAATACACCAACATGCGAAGACCATGATAGTTAGCCGCGTTGGATAATCGTTTTAAGTCGGGTATAGAATGTTCGTTACTTTGGGACATCTCAGGATTCCACTCTTTATGCTCGTTTATACCTGTATTTGAATTTCATATTAATGTGAGGGAACACTAGAGTCGAGCCTAAGTGACAAATGATTTTGTGTGGTCCAAATCGGGTTGGATGTTTAAAAAATGCTTTATAGCCGACAGCGCATTGATTTTACTGAAATCTTATTAATCATTTTAAGCTCAGGTTTCTATCTTCAGGTTCCCACTCTTAAATTGTGGGATTTAACGATATCCTTCAACGACTGGACGGCGGGGGAGAGTCCACCAAGCTGCTTCGCAGGCGTCGTTGAGTTCGTCGTCAAAGGTGATCTTCAATGCTGCTAAGTTGGCGTGAAGTTGCTCGGTTTTGCTGACACCAATGATGGCAGAGCTGACCCCTTTTTGCTTTAGTACCCAAGCGACAGCTACTGAGACCAAATTCAAATCCTCTTTTTGAACGACTGCTTTAAGGGATTCGACTGCTTCGAATTGGCTGCTGTGCCAATACCTTTCTTGGTATCGCTCAGCCGCAGTACCAAGGGTGAAACGTGTTCCTGATTCTGGCGATTGACCGGGTTGATACTTGCCAGATAAGAATCCCCCTGCCAATGGGTTGTATACCAATACCCCCAGCCCTTCATGGTTAGCGAGTGGTAGAAGATCAGTTTCAATTTCTCGATACAAAATGTTGTATCTGGGTTGTATGGAGGCGTAGCCGATAATGCCTAATTTATTGGCAACATTGATAGCGTCTCCAAGTCGCCAGGCAGGGTAATTAGAGCATCCTGTGTATCTAACTTTGCCAGCGCGGACTAAATCATCAAATGCGCGCAGGGACTCTTCTATCGGAGTATGAGGGTCATATCCATGAGATTGGTAGAGATCGATATAGTCAGTTTGTAAGCGACTCAAGCTCTGTTCGACCGCTTCGATAATGTGCTGGCGAGACAAGCCCATGTTGTTAGGCCTTGATTTGGTGGGTGCGAAACATTTGCTGGCAATGATGAGTTGCTCTCTATTCCCTCGGCTTTTCATCCATCTGCCCAGCAAAGCTTCCGTTTCTCCGATCGTATCTTTTGTGCCACCCAAGGGATAAGCATCCGCAGTATCTAGGAAATTCAATCGAAGGGATAAGGCTTTATCTAGAATAGCGTGAGAATCTTTCTCTCCAACTTGCAGTCCAAATGTCATTGTTCCCAAGCATAATGCTGGCACTTCTAAGCCATGTTTACCTAGTCGTCTATATTCCATATCGCATATTCTCTTTATTGAATCTACTTCATTTCTCTAACGACCATAGTTTGACTGGCGGTTGCCAATAACGCCCCAGATTCGCTCTACATGTGGACAGTGCCATAAGCAAAACCCTTACCCACGAATTCAATTTTATTTTCGCAAAGTATCCATTCACTTTCGACTAGATTTGCGAAGCGGATAGTGTTGTCCAGACTCGTACAACCAATCACCTGACCTAGCGCGTTGCCAAGGCAGGATGGCATATAGTCCGCGATGATCGCAAGAGCACCCGCATCGTGATGAACACCCGGCATTCTTGCCCAGAGTAAACTTCTACCGTCATTACTTGCTGTACCTTGGCCTGAAAAACCAAACATGCCTTTCGCCATTCTGATATCAACATGCTGATGTAATGACTCGGTGTCCATTTCTCTGTCTAGTTTTAAACTTTTTTCAGGTCCTGGTGCATCGGGCATGGATTCCCAAATACCTTGATGTGTGTCTGGCCTCATGCCGCAAGCACCAAAAATGGTAATCACTTCCTGGTTTTCTAAATGCCCAACAACTCGCCCCTGTGTAACACTACGACCTACCGCAGGCAAAATCACTTCAAGATCAAGTATGACAGGCTGTTGTGTCAAAGAAAGGTATTGCCCTGTTGCCCAAACTATGGGTTTATTAGATGCTTGTTCTAGTGCGACAATACCCGCCGCCAAGCCGACTCCTCCAAATAAAGATCCTCTACCGCCTGTTGTTTTCGCAACAACAGGGAGCTGCCAGCGGAGTGTGTCGATATCATGATATAGGTCTAAAAATTCTGCGCTGGATGTTTTCATATCGTGAAGACTCTGATCTTGAGACGATGCTGTTGTGCAAATAGAGATGCTAGTCGGATGTGACCATTTGTACTCGCGGTACTATTCACTCGATTCTAATCGAATTATATTGGCTAGCGTGAATTGAACAGTAGATTAGACAGTGGTGTCAGAAAAAGGAATATTTCTGAGGGGAATAGGTATTCATAGGAATTAGGATTGCTTGAGTATGATAAGAGTAGTTGTGCGCCTAGGGGGTATACAATGAATTTGTGTTAGGCTTCTTCCATATTTCCTACTTGTTTACAAAGGATCTTCCTCATGAAATGGATACTAAGAATTATTGTTGGTGCAATTGTCATTTTCGTCCTCGTTGTTGGCGGCATCTTCACGGTGGCACGATTCCACGATGGACCTATGGAGGGTCATCTTGAGAGAGTAGCGGCAGGGCCATTTACCAGTGGAGAGCAACAGTCCAATTCTGAAGAGCCCGATTGGAAATTCCTTAAGGATTACTTCTCGGTAGAATTTCAGCTTTTGGATCCTGCGAGATCTCGCACCACATTTGTCATGGAAACCGGTGGCAGAATCTTTATCCCTTCTGGATACATGAATACAACAATAGGCAAGATCTGGAAACACTGGCCTTTCGAAGCAGAGAAAGATGGACGGGCAATTCTGCGAGTGGATGGCAAGCTTTATGATCGACAACTAGTGCGGATTAAGGATGATGAAATTGTCGTGGCGGTTTTGAAAGAATTGGGCAGGAAATATATGGGGGGTGCCGACATTCCCATGGATGAAGTGACATCAAACAATCTTTGGTTGTTTGAGTTGCAGGCCAGAGATTAACAGATAGATCTCATTTCTGGTTTGGTGAGAAGTCTAGAGCCTGCTAATTTAGAACGAGTAACCATGAGGGATAATGCATCCAAAAATTAATATTTAACCTAGTTGCAATTAAAATAGTACTACAACTTTGCCCTTTGAAATAACACGATCTATCTTTCGAGTATTTCTAATATCGAGTAATGGATTTTCATTAAGCAAAACTAAATCAGCTCGCTTACCGACCTCTATGGTGCCCATTTCATTTTCAAGAGAAAAGAACTCAGCTGGAGTGATAGTGGCAGCGCGCAATGCCTGAAGCGGTGTCAGACCGGCCTTAACTAACATGCTAAGTTCGTTGTGCAAGCTATAACCGGGAATCGCCATATTAATGGGCGTGTCGGTTCCTGCGCCAATGGGTACCCCCGCGAGATTCATTCGTTTAATCATTGCCATGGAATATTCAGCAAATCGCTGATCCCTAAGTTTAGGATCTGGATCAAACCAGGTTGGTCGCTCAGCCCAATCTGTCTGTACGTCATTTCCCATATCTTTTAGGGCTTCTGAGAAATCTTCGCGCTCAAAGGCAGGCATGAGCGTGAAAGCATTGAGTCTGAGAGTAGGTACCTGGATGGTATGCATCAAGTTTGTTAATACCTTACTGCATTGTGCTTCGTCTAAATCGAGAACGGCAGGTATTCGTTGTAGCTTATGTAGGGAAGCTCTCAGCGCATATCCTGATCCCGGCTGGTAATTGTTTAAAGTTTCATTGCGGATTCTAAGTAGCTCATCACTATTGTTGGCGCAGTCCAGCTCAACATTTCTTAAGTGTTCCATAGAACCGACTTCGGGTCCTGCAGAGGATGCCGTCATGGATAAGGGGACATGTGAGGCTATCGGCATGTGTTGTTTATTTGCTTCATCTACCATTGCGGCAAAGACTTCAGGTGAAACCAATTCGTATATCTTGATAAAATCAGCCCCCACTTTTTTGAGCATAATAACGTTGTCGCGAGCAGCTTGAATATTGTCATTGCTAGTCCCTATCTCAGGTCGTGACTTACCGTCATAGACGACAAAGCGGCCATCTAATAGTGGTCCGCTGAAGAAAACCCGTGGAGAAATAGCCCCTTCTGCTTTTAGTTTTTCTACCAGAGGCAGCATGTTTTTCAATAATCCGCCGGTATCACGAACGCTGGTAATGCCGTATTTGAGAAAAGTAGCGGGCATCGAATCGGTAAATCTGTCGTCATAGCTTAGATGTACGTGCATATCCCATAGCCCGGGGATAAGAAACTGATCTGTACCGTCTATAGTTGTTCCGGCTTTTGGAGTTTTTGTTGATGGCCCAACATGAGTAATTGCATCTCCATTTATGATGACCGTATAGTTTTCTCTGATCTGATTCTCTGCATCGATGACAGTGACATTTTCTATCGCAATAGAAGTCGAGAGATCCGTCGCGCTATCTTCCTGAACTGGGCTTGGTGAACAAGCAGTCAGTATCATTAACGCTAGGAGGCAGCTGGCAATTTGGCGATCTAGATAAGAGATACTAGGTGCAGTTTTGAGCATAATTGAGTTCGCTTTTAAATATTTTGTACAGCCTAAACACCATTACATTGAATCTCAACTTGATTCTAGTTTGTGTTTGGACCCTTTTGCAGGTTTTGTACCCTACATGTACCAATGATCATTTGATGATTAGCATCATGGTCTATGTAGACCAGGTCGCCATCGTGGCTATCAAATCTGAAAAATCTAGCGCTTGTAATTCGTTCATTGCTAAGGTCTGAAGTTTCTTGTTTTGAATAATCGTATAGCCCATTGCTGATTGTGAGAGGGCTTACTTCAATATTTTTATCGCCTATCTTAAATTGGATTGAATTCATTTGTAGTGCTAGGTAAATGTTAGCGTTAACAGGTTTGTTGTTGCCAAAGCTTATCTGCACATTACATTGCCAATTAGAGGCCGAGACAGCTAAGGATGTCGTAAGTAAAGGAAGCCATGCAAGGGTCTTTAGTATTCTGTTCATGGTTTTTGTATACCATTTTAAAAAACCTGTTTGCGCATGTTACTCAAACCTATCTTAGAGAGGGTTGATATAAATCAGTCCGGCGTTTATTTGATATAGGTCAAGAAAATTCGAAAAGCCCGTCATATTAGGACAGTTCGAGACCTTCAGCAGGCCAAAACTGACATAGATCAAGGTAGTTTACGATTTTACCTTTTAGAGTCCTAGTACTTTATATTATAGAGGATATTGAGATGGGATCGTTAGAGAATATTAAGTCGTCTGATGACACAAAACAGGATCTGGTGGATTGTTACGAAGCAGTTACGCAATTTTGCTGGAACTTTGACTATGAAGGTTCTGTTGATAAAGTAGAAAGTCTATATAAACGCGCTAAAAAAATCAATGGGATGCAGATGATCTGGATTGGGATACGGTCATCGATCCGTCTAAGCCAATTGTCGCAAGGGGCAATACGCAATATTCACACATGCCGTTTTTTAAACGCCTATCTAAAACTCAGCAAGAAACATTTGCGGCTCACTCCACAGCACAAATGCTCAGCCAATTCTTACATGGAGAGCAAGGTGCGACCTTAACAGCAGCGACAGTCACGCACTCGGTGCCAGACACCATCGCGAAATATTACGCCGCAACTCAAACAATGGATGAAGCTCGCCACGTTGAAGTTTATGACCGGTATATTAAGAAACTGGCAATTCACTATCCGATGACCCCATGGCTAAAGCAGTTAATTGACGTCACCTTACAAACCAAAGATTACCGAAAGGTCATGATCGGCATGAATATGATTGTAGAGGGCTTAGCGCTAGGTGCCTTTAATAATATGTATCGTCAAACAGATGAGCCCTTACTAAAATCTATTACTTTTAATGTCATGCGTGATGAATCTCGGCATGTCTCTTTTGGGCATGTATTCTTAGGACCGCTTGTTGCAAAGCTTCATCAAGATGAAGTGGAAGAACTTGCCCAATTCGCATTTGATGCGGTTTCAATTCTCATTAATGGTCAGTCTGAAATTGATGAAGGTTTTCTGCAGGTGTTAAAAATCTCAGAAATTGATCCGGAAGATTTTTCGGCTGGTATGGCTGAAGCGCGAGAGCTAGGAATTGCTATGGATTTAATGCCTGGACAGGTTCATTCAGTAAACGATCTGATGATCCCTGCGCTTGTCAGAACTGGGTTAATTACACCGCGGACAAAAGAACTATTTGAAGGCGTTGGACTACTCGTAAATGAAGACTTGAGTGTTCTAAATGCTATGGAAGACGCGAAATCTGATATGAATGTTTTGAATGAGTCCGGCGCGGAATACTAAGCAGAAGTTAAGTTAACAGTTTTAAACGGAGGCATGTAGATTGAGCTTTATTGATCAAGATGCAATAGAGTTGATCAAGGCGTTGCCGGAAGCGCTATTGATCACTTCAGAGCAGGGGAAGATCGTATACGTGAATGATGCGCTTGAATCCCTAACAGAATTTTCAGAATCAGATCTTGTTGGTAAACATGTATCGCACTTAATGCCTTCTGGAGAAAGAGAGCGCCTCGATGTTGTCGCGTGGTTTGCTCGTTGGGCAGATAATCCAGATTCTCATCAATTGCGCTATTTGAGTCTGAATGGCGTTACGAAGTCAGGTGAAGAGCTTAAATTTAGGGTACGTGTTTCTGCATTTGTCAAAGAGGAAGAATCTTTTTTTCTTGTGATACTTCAAGACATTACCGAAGAGTACCAATCGACGTTGGATCTGCGACATGCAAAATTGGTCAGCAATCGGATTCTTGCTATTGGCGAAGATGCTGTAATGACAATTGATGATGAACAACATGTTCGTTATTGGAATAAAAAAGCTGAGGAAATGTTTGGCTATACGACGGATGAAATTATAGGCAAGAATTTTGAATTATTGGTGCCAGGCTCCTATGCCGAAAAACACAGGAAACAAGTGAGCGGATTCGCTAAGGGCACGGAAGCATCAAAATTAATGGGTAATCGCTCTGAAATAAAAGGATTACACAAGGATGGACGCGTTATACCTCTAGAAGCTTCCATTACAAAAACGATGGTTGATGGCCAGCTTCTGATCAGTGCACAGATTCGAGATATTACTCAGCGAAAGCAGGCCGAGCAGGCTTTACGAGAGAAGGAGTTGAGGTTTCGTGCAGTTTTCGAGAATGCAGTTGAAGCCATGGCATTATTGTCTGCTGATGGAAAAATACTAGAGTTTAATTCCGCTGCGAAAGACCTACTGCCAAATGATGAAGACCCTCGGGGCCGGGATTTTTGGATGCTAGATTGGTGGGCGGAACCTTCTGAGGAAGTTAGACTCGAGCTTAAAGAAAACGTTGTTCGCGTTAGCCGAGGTGAAGTTCATAGGGCCAGAGCTGAACTGCCAATTGGTGACAAAACCCATGACATTGATTTTTCTCTTAAGGCAGTCACTGATTCTGAGGGCCAAGTGCGCTACATTATTGCTGAAGGTCGGGATCTCACCAACGTAGGTGAGTCTACATAAATGGCGCGAATTACTTATGTAGAGTTCAGCGGTACTGAACACACTCTTTCGTTGCCAAATGGTGTTACTTTGATGGAGGGTGCAATCAATAATATGGTGCCTGGCATCGAAGGAGATTGCGGTGGTTTGTGCGCCTGTGCAACTTGCCATTGTTATATCAGTGAAGATTGGCAAAAAAAATGTGAAGCCCCCGAAGAGCTAGAAAGCGCTATGCTTGATTTTGCCTTTGATGTGAATGATGAGAGTCGTCTAGCCTGCCAGATCAAAGTAAGTGATGAGCTAGATGGCATTCGAGTGAAGCTGCCAAAGAAACAATATTGAAATAACAGGATGATTCAACTGCGGCTTCTAGGATGACAGTGCTCTAAGTAAAACGGCTCTTGGTAGCTATCGGTAAACGATCACTAATGTACTTCGTTGATTAAGTTTTGTATGCTTCGGCCTCATCTATTGATTGATAATAGTGTAACCCCTCGATCTTAGTGTTACTTTCTCCGTGTGTAATAGGTTGAAAAAAGGCCGTTAATTGTGAACAACTGTTGTGAAGACGCAGGGCATGAACTTGTCAAACTTCGTGAAAGCCAGTCTAGAACGCTCGTTATTGTGTTGGTCATAAACTGTCTCATGTTTGTCGTTGAATTCTCTGCTGGGATCATTGCTTCATCAATTGCGCTAATGGCTGATTCTCTCGATATGCTTGGTGATGCATTTGTATACGGTTTCAGTTTGTATGTGGTAACCAAGAATGATGAGTGGAAGGCCTGGGCGGCTTATGTAAAAGCCGTGATTATGTTTATTTTCGGTTTGGTCGTGTTGGCACAAGCGGTGTTACGATTGTTTCAGCCAGAGGTACCTGACTTTGCAGTCATTGGTCTTGTGGGCATGATGGCTCTCGCTGCCAATAGCATCTGCCTTTATATGTTGACCAGGTATAGAGAAGACGATGTTAATATGCGATCAGTATGGCTGTGTTCCAGAAACGATATTATTGCTAATTTGTCTGTGCTGGCGGCAGGTGTAGCCGTTTATCTTAGTGCAAGCCATTGGCCTGACGTTATTGTCGGCTTGGGAATTTCTGCCTTGTTTATCAAAGGATCTCTTTCGATCTTTAAAGATGCAAGGACGACAATGACAAATTTTAAAGCGTCTCTTTGATTATTTGCTTCCAAATTAATCAAAGGTGCTGACTTATAGCGCGGATGACAGAACAAGAATTCCCCCTCTCAATTACCATTGATTGTGGACAGTTAGTGATATTTGATCAGATACGCTATGGTTGTTGTTCAGATATTCTTACAGGATGAATGCCGTGTCCAGATTGCTTGCCAGCTATCTTTTGTTTCTTCTTTGTTCCTCAGTTAATGCTCAAATTCATGATCCTAGAGCGATCAAGGCTGACCCGTTCATGGCCACAGAGGCTATCGCGCCTGAGCTCGCGAATCTGGGTGACCATCATATGAAGGTAACGACAAATAGCGCGCGTTCACAATTCTTTTTTGATCAAGGGTATAAATTGACCCTGGCATTTAATCATTCAGAAGCGTTGCGCTCCTTTAAAGAGGCGGTAAGGTTAGATCAAAATAATGCGATGGCATATTGGGGAATGGCATTAGTGCTGGGTCCCAATTTAAACCTCCCAATGCAGGAAGCTGTGATTGCTGCGACATGGGGTGCTATGCAACGAGCACTGGCATTGAAAGACAAAGTCACCGCGAAAGAAGCGGCTTACATTGATGCCTTAGCCGTTAGATATTCTCCCGATCCAAAGGCAGACAGGGCTGCACTTAATGCAGCTTATGTTGATGCAATGAAGAATTTGGTTGCTACCTACCCAAACGATCTTGATGCAGCAACCCTTTATGTCAGTGCAATGATGAATCAGAACCCATGGGACTATTGGTATAAAGATGGCACCCCAAAACATTCGACGAATCATGTTTTGGAAGTGCTGGA
>JAESSY010000075.1 GCA_016763855.1 Pseudomonadales bacterium | reverse complement strand
TATGGGTGGCCGTATTCAAACCGCCGCCCGTGCTTGTGGTGTTATGCAAGCCGCTTTCAATAAAGCAGTATCCTATTCTAATGACAGAAAGGTTTTTGGTAAAAGCATCTCAAGTTTTAGCTTAACGAAAGCCAAACTAGCCCGAATGGCGGCCTATCTTGCCGCCTGTAGACAATATACCTATACGGTTGGCAGGCTAATGGATGACGGCAAAGGGCAAATGGAAGTCAGCTTGGTTAAATTATTATCCTGTAAAACGGCAGAATGGCTTGCACGGGAAGCGATGCAGATACACGGAGGCATGGGCTATGCAGAAGAATCTGACGTTAGCCGATACTGGCTTGATGCTAGAGTACTCTCGATTTTTGAAGGAACCGAAGAAACTTTGGCTTTAAAAGTCATTGGCCGCCATTTGGTTGAGAATTCATCAGATTGATGAGACTAGCCATCTGCTTGGATACTTCATTATAATGGTCGCATAATGAGTGATATCGATTAGTGACAGCTAACAAATTAATGTCAATCAGAATTAGTATTAGAAAGAGAGTGGGAGTAAAACATGGACTTGAGCTTTAGTGACGAAGATTTTGCCTTTCAAAAGGAAGTGCGCGGGTGGATAGCTGAAAATTATCCAGAAGATATGAAATTGCGTCACGAGCGAAGTGCAAATGGTCATCTAGAAAAAGAAGCTCATGTTTACTGGCAACAAGCGTTATACAAAAAGGGTTGGGCCGGTCTAAACTGGCCCGCTGAATTTGGCGGACCCGATTTCACGCCGACTCAACGTTATCTTTATGACCTTGAAATGTCTGCTGCCGGGACATTGCATGTTCTTCCTTTTGGCATGTCGATGGTTGCCCCTGTGATCATGAAATATGGGACACAGGAACAAAGAGACAAATATTTACCCGACATTCTCGCCAGCCGAGTTTGGTGGTGCCAAGGTTATTCGGAACCAGGATCAGGTTCGGACCTTGCATCATTAAGCACAAAAGCCGTTCGAGATGGCGATCACTATATTGTCAACGGTACAAAGACCTGGAACACTTTAGGCCAGTATGCAGATATGATTTTCTGCCTCGTTAGAACCAGCAATGAAGATATCCGTCAGAAAGGAATTTCCTTTTTACTGATTGATATGAAGTCTCCCGGTATCGAAGTGCGACCTATTATTACAATCGATGGGCCACCAGAAGGTCGTCAGGAGATCAATGAAGTCCATTTCACGGATGTACGAGTACCGATTGAAAATTGCATTGGTGAAGAAGGCAAAGGCTGGACATATGCAAAATACTTACTGGAATTTGAAAGAGGCAATGCCTATTCCCATGGCTTGAAAGCGGGATTGGCAAACCTAAAATCAATTGCTGCAACAGAACGGAGTTCGGACGGATCTTCTTTGTTAGAAGATGAAGCCTACCAGGCCAAATTAAGTTCTGTTGAAATCGAAATCCACGCGATGGAGTTTACTGAATTACGCATTCTGAGTAGTTTGTCTACGGGTAAGAATGTAGGTCCTGAATCTTCATTGCTCAAATGCCGGGGAACTGAAATTCAACAATCTCTAACGGAATTAATGGTAGAGGCGGTAGGTAACTATTCTGTTCCCTTTGATAATACCCGATCGATTAAAGGCAATAATTTCGAAGCCATTGGGCCAGAATATGCCAGCACGGCTTCGCCGGCTTATTTTAACACACGAAAGGTCTCGATTTTTGCAGGTTCAAATGAGATCCAACGTAATATTATGGCTAAGATGGTGTTGGGGCTTTAGACAACGGTGTTAAAGCTTAGTGTACTGGATCAATCTCCCATTCGTTCTGGGGGAACTGCAGCCGAAGCATTAGATGAAAGCGTTAAACTCGCGCAACTGACGGAATCTTTAGGGTTTTATCGTTATTGGGTTGCAGAACACCATGGCTCTAACAGCTTTGCAGGATCTTCTCCGGAAATACTCATCTCTAGAATAGCCGCAATGACACAAAAGATCAGAGTCGGCTCTGGTGGCGTTATGCTACCGCACTATAGCCCCTACAAGGTCGCAGAAAACTTCAATCTACTAGAAACAATGTATCCAGGCCGGATAGATTTGGGTATTGGTCGCGCACCTGGTAGTGATATGACCACATCTCAAGCCCTCGCATATGGTTCCACTATCGGCATTGAATATTTCCCCAATAAAGTCGCAGACCTTATGGCTTTCATCGCAGGAGAACCTGCGGTAACTCAAGGCTTAGAAAGAGTTGAGGCAAAACCCAGAATATCATCAAAGGCAGAAATGTGGATGCTAGGTTCGAGTGAACAGAGCGCCCTTTATGCTGCGAAATTCAAGTTACCTTACTCATTTGCACATTTTATCGCACCGGATCAAAGTCAACACTGCGTTTCGCTTTACCATGAGAGCTGCAAACAAGTGGGGTTTGAGCCCAGAGCAAACTTAGGTGTATTCGTTCTTTGCTCAGATACAGAAAAACGCGCCAATGAGCTTAAACTTTGTCGAGATCTCTGGCGTTTACGCTTTGAGAAAGGAGATCCAGGTCCTTGCCCTTCCATTGAAGAAGCGAAAAATCATGTTTTCACGGATGCAGAAAAATCTAGACTGGCGCAAAGAAAGTCCATAGCAGGAACACCCGCTAAGGTTAAGAAAGAATTAGAAGCCATCGCTGAATCTCATGGAGTAGATGAACTTGTCATCGTGACTATTTGTCATCAGTTTGAAGACAGAGCGAGATCTTATGAGTTGTTGGCGGAAGCTTTTCCTATGACTTAAACTATTCAGGCCACAGAATCTCTTAAACCAATTTAAACGACACAAACAGCATCTGCCTTTTTTCTTGAATATGAAACCAGAGATGTTGGGAGATGTATCACTAGAACGGGTCTATCCCAACAAAGGTACCAAACACGCCACAGGATTTTGATGCTCTCACGTTCCTAATTATAAAAAATCGCCATCTGTTGTGGACATATTCACGAGAGAGGCTTTTTTTAAAGAGTTTGAAGTCTAGTGGTACGAAAACGTACACTAAGGATCTTAATTTTCTGTAATGTTGAAAGCCACAATCAACCTGTAATACTTAGAGTGGTTTTTCGCCCTCTGCCGCAAGCGACCCCATATTCACGAGAGGGGTCTTTTTTTTAAGATGGGGAGATATCAAATCGATACGCATGGGGTTAATAACCTTTCTGAATTTCCAGAAAGGCTTTTTCATTACACCATAATTTTCGTAGTATTCAGTCAAGACGAAGCCTAATGACTCTATCCAGCGGATATGTATTTTGTTCTCAGCGAGAATATAGTTCTCCAATACGCCAAACTTCATAGATAACTGAGCTAACCACACCTTGCTTGTTTTAACAAATAATCGTGGGGAGATGTCCGTCAATTTGTCCGATCCGAGCAGCCACGGTACACCAAGATTCAGTGAGGCAGTTTGGATTCCAAACATACCTTGTATTTTCCCGTTTACCAAGATGGTGTACATCTCTCCAGGGTGGTGATTTTTATACATTATAGGAAGAACAATAGTAGCGGGCATACCATAACGATATACAATCTCATTTATATCGTCGTTTCGTAGTACTTTTGCCAATTCTTGTGGGTCTTCCTTTACCGCCTCTCTAATGATGAGGTTACCTGAAGTTGTATGCAATTTCTTCGGCAAGTTCCCTTTTGTTTTCATACAATACTCTCTGATTATCATTAGATAGTAGGGCTAAAGCATCATAAAGCTCTGCCAATATTTCATAATGGAAAGCAAACAGTAAGGGATAGTCAATGACATCAGTTTCTTTCCTTAACTCCTTCAGAATCCCCTCCAAAACAAGCCCATCAGCAATGGCCTTTATACGAAATTCAGTAGAAGCGAGTTCTTGAGTATTCCATAGTCTAAACTGCCTAACATAGCTGTCGGCCAGGTGAACATCTAATGTAAAATTCACTCTGTTATTGCTCTTCCTTTCTCCGATAGCGCGCTCAATATCGCTTACAGCTTTGTTGACGTTAAAATCTGTTGGCGACAGCCGAGAATTTAACCACGAGACATAGGCCGTTACAGACATCCCATAGTCTTCAATGTTGTCAAGAAGCTGACCCAAGATGATCGGTTTACTTTCGATATAGTATAAGGAAGCCAGCGCTATTACTTGGTCATTCTTCGGCAAGATAAAATTCCCAGCTTCTAGTCTTTTTCTGAATATGTCGGCTCTCACAACAGGCACATTAGCCGCAACAGAATCGGTAAAAACATAAATCATACCTTTTAAAAAACTTGGGGATTTAAAATCATCGTTTAGACCCTGCTTACCGATATAGTCGTTAAAGATTGAGACATTTCCTTTTAGAAGTGATAAATGCGCATTGGAGAAAGCCAACATTGATTTGTGAAACTGACTTTCTGCCTCTGTTGGTCCGTTGGTCAGCACCCCAATAATGTCCGTCCCGGACAAAAGTGCCGCGTAGTTACGTTCCCTTTTGGTTATGTTAGTTGATATTTCCATCAACGACGTAAAGTGATTATCTCTCCCGATTCCTACCCCTTTTGCTGATAAACAAAAAGATAGGAACCCTATTACAAGCAGTATTTTCATTTTAGATGCTCGAAGTCCTAATTTTAGTTGCCCCTGATGGGAGAGAGAAAAACGCTGTTTTGGTAGCATCTATGCCGTTTGAACTAAATTCCTGTGGCGTGTTTGGTACCTTTGTTGGGATAGACCCTAGAACGCTATCAGCATTTATTTAACAGCGGCCTTATCTACCTGTTGTCTCTCGGCAGATATGCAGTGTAGTGCTCGGCTGGCGATCACACCTCCCTTGGGAATACCTTGGAATTGATGTCTTACGCGTTCCGCGATGCTCATATACTGCTACTCGATGAGACGATATATCATGCGATATTATCGCAGTTTTGCGTGAAGTTTTTTACCGGCGAAATACGTATATGCTGTTGATATACATGTTATTCAACGCGAAAGTGTATTGGATCAACAATTCGCAGTTGAATATATGCTGAATCCACAAACGATATCGATTTCTAGCTTTAGAATCCGCAGAGTCGATTGTTGAGCCGCCAGGGTGCATCTTATTGCTCTCAAGCCACTGCGTCTCTTAGTTCACCTAAAAACCGAGATTCCGCTAATCTATCAGCCATCAATTGTGTCGACGCTTTCTGCTCTACGCTCAGGCGAAATATATCGGCTAAGGTTGCGCCTATACCGTCGATGTGATTCATGACCTTCTTATGATCATATCCTTCTCGCTCGTAGAAAATATCGATAATCCCACCTGTGTTAATAACATAGTCCGGTGCATAGATAATGCCCTTGTGGAAAAGATAATCTCCTGCACCTTGATTGCTTAGTTGGTTATTTGCAGCTCCTGCTACTATAGGCGCCTGAATTTCTACAAGTGTATTCATATTCAATGCACCACCGAGTGCACAAGGTGAATATACATCGACTTTTTGCTGCACGATGTCTTCATTAGCAACCACCGAGACATCCAGTTCATTTGTGATTCTGTCCAATGCAGGTTGATAGGTGTCAGATACCATGACTGATGCACCGGCGTCTACTAACATTTTTGATAGATTGCGCCCAACATTGCCAACACCTTGTACCGCGACTCTAATCCCGTCTAAGCTGTCGTTAGTATATTTTTGTTTTAAGCTGGCTTTAATGCCAACAAAAACCCCATAGGCGGTCGCGGGAGACGGGTCTCCAGTGGCTTCACTGCCATCACTTAATTTTTTGTCTTGAACCCCTGCAATAAACGAAGTTTCTTCTGACATTAACTTAAGATCTTCCACATTGGTGCCAGAATCTTCCGCTGTAATATATTGTCCGTTTAAGGATTCGACAAATCGACCCATCGCTCGGATAAGGCTTTCCGTTTTCATCGTCTTTGGGTCGGCGATGATGACGGCTTTACCGCCACCCAATGCAAGATTGGCAAGTGCCGATTTGTAAGTCATGCCTTTTGACAATCTCAATACGTCAGTTATCGCATCAGCTTCGGATAGGTAGGGCCAGATACGACAACCACCGAGAGCAGGGCCAAGGTTTAGGTTGTGGATCGCGATATAGGCCAGTAAACCCGACGATTTATCAAAACATTTCATCACTTTTTCATGATTAGCAAAATCTTCATGTCCTGAGACATCAACTTCTTCGATGATCATAACGATTCGTCCTGTACTTTAAGCCGCATGGGGATCCATTATTTTTACGGGTTCCGCCTTAGTGCTAATTTTGATCAATAGTTCTTCTTCCTCAATTTGAGCCAGGCGTGCATTTTCATGCTTAATATATCCATAGCCTCTTATTTTTTGCGGTAACTCAAGGAGGGCTAAGACAAGTTCATGATTGTCCCCAGAAATAAACTGTTCACATTGTTCGATAATATTTTCATATCGCGATATCAATGCTCTTTCTAGCTTTCGATCGATCGTGTATCCAAATGGATCTAAGGCTGTTCCTCTCAAAAATTTAAATTTAGCCATTAACTTGAAGGCAGGTAACATCCATGAGCCGAAGGTTAATTTCCTTGGCTTACCGGAGTGCGAATCGATTGGTGCTATGAGGGGAGGTGCCAAATGAAAAGTGAGCTTATAGTTACCTTCAAACTGTTCTTCTAGTGATGATCTAAAGCGCCCGTCACTATACAACCTCGCGACTTCATACTCGTCCTTATAGCTAAGTACTTTGAAATAGTTAATTGCGAGGGCTCTAGTTAATGCCGGCGTAGCAATTTTGCTAAATGATTTGATTTTTAAGTGATATTTTTCTGCATAATTTTCACTTTGATATTCTGTTAAATAGACAACTCTGTCCGCTACAATATCACCGGTATCATTTAGAATAGGTTTGGATTCAGGTTTGAATTGAATAACCTGTGGCGCATGGGCTTTTAATCGTCCTAGATTGAAAGCTTTAAAATTATCTTCAATGGATACGCTATTCAAGATAATTGCTTCATGAATCGCTTTGGCAGAAATAGGTATCAAACCTTTTTGGTAAGCGTAGCCAGCGAGAAATATATTTGATGCCATCGTGCTACCAATCAACTCTTCAACTGCTCGGCTGGAATTGATAAAGAAAGTATTCTCCTGACCGACGCATTCTCCAATGATTTCTTTCATCGATTCAGCGGGAAATTTCGAATCAGGGTTTCGAGTAAATTCTGCAGTCATAGCCTGATGATCGTTAATAACAGCAAAGGCATGATTACGGTTAACTTTTACCATTGCGTCATTAGCGGACGCCACGACCAAGTCGCAACCGATGACTAATTTTGCGCCACCTGCTGCAATTCTTGAGGCATGAATATCACTCGGTGCTGATGCAATCTGCAAGTGTGTTATAACAGCGCCAAATTTTTGTGCAAGCCCTGTCATGTCAAGAACTGAAGCGCCCTTGTTTTCAATATGGGCAGCCATGCCGAGAATAGCGCCGAGTGTCGTGACACCTGTTCCTCCTACACCAGCTAATACTATGCCGTAAGGTACATCAAATGTGGGGAGGGTGGGTTCCGGTAATACTGAAAAATCGAACTCTTGCTTCACTGGCGCTCGCAGGGAACCGCCACTAACAGTGACAAAACTGGGACAAAATCCTTTGATGCAACTCATATCCTTGTTGCAACTCGATTGTTCAATTTTTCTTTTTCTGCCATATTCTGTTTCATCCGGTACAACAGATAAACAGTTGGAAGCAACGCCGCAATCACCACAGCCTTCACAGACCAGTTTATTAATGAATGGTCTGCGATCAGGATCAATCATTGATCCGCGCTTACGTAAACGTCGTTTTTCAGCGGCACAGGTTTGATGATAAATTAGCACCGAAGCACCTTTCCGTAAACGCATTTCACATTGAACGGCATCGAGATCGTCACGATGATGAAAAGTTGTATCGGAAGGAAATTCTCTTTTGTCATATTTCGTTATATCATCACTAACGACCACTAAAGATTCGATACCTTCTCCATGAAGTTGATGGGACATAAGCTCAACTGTTAGCTGACCGTCTACAGCTTGGCCGCCGGTCATTGCGACAGCATCGTTGAACAATATTTTGTAGGTGATATTAACCTTAGCTGCAATTGCCGCGCGAATGGCTAAAAGCCCAGAATGAAAGTAAGTGCCATCACCTAGATTCTGAAATACGTGCTCGGTTTCTGTGAAAGGAGCTTGGCCAATCCAGGTTGCACCTTCACCACCCATCTGAGTGAAGGTATCAGTTTCTCTTTCCATCCAGGTCGCCATGTAATGGCAGCCGATGCCGCCTAAAGC
Organism: Pseudomonadales bacterium; assembly: GCA_016763855.1. Classification (GTDB taxonomy): domain Bacteria; phylum Pseudomonadota; class Gammaproteobacteria; order Pseudomonadales; family Azotimanducaceae; genus JAHRVQ01. The sequence continues at coordinate 5,977 of JAESSY010000075.1, read as the reverse complement.
TCGACTTCCTTTCGGGACTATAGTTGAAGTGTTATGGGGGCAACCTGAGCAAAAATGTGGTGTTCGCTCAACGATATCTTTAGGCCTGTTCAAGTACTGTTCTTTCTCTAACAGAAACGATAGTCTTTCATGCATCTTTTCACTGGTGAAAAATTGCATTACGCGCCCAGCAATTACCCGTGCGATGACGGCAGGGGTCAGCTCCCCCGTTGCCGGTAACAACCAAGTGCCATCATCATCTTTTTTCCCGATAACGGTGGGTCTTTTATCCGTGTGCCAGTTGTATAAAAGGCTGGTCAATTGGTCTTCTATAAGCCCTCTCTTTTCCTCAACGACTAGAACTTCATCCAAACCATGTGCAAATTCATGAATGCCTTGAGGTTCAAGCGGCCAGGACATCCCCACTTTGTACAGTCTTAGTCCAACTTCTTGCGCGAGAGATTCATCAATGCCTAAGTCTTGTAGTGCCTGCAAAACATCAAGGTAAGATTTTCCACAGGAAATAATGCCGAGGCGAGGTTGGGGGCTATCCAAAGTGATTTTATTGAGCTTGTTGACTCTGGCAAATTCTAGCACCGCATTTAGTTTTTCATTGTGCAGTCTTAACTCTTGTTCCAAAGGTTTATCCGGCCATCTAGCGTGTAGATTTGGGGAATCACCTTCTGGATATTCTATCTGAATGCGGTCGATATCGATTGCCGTTGAAAAAGAAGCATCGACCGTTTCTGCGATAGTTTTAAGCGCGACCCAACAACCGCTATATCGTGAGAGTGCCCATCCGTATAAACCAAGATCAATTATTTCCTGAACCCCTGAAGGGTTTAAGACGGGAATCATGGCATCGACAAAGGCATATTCTGTTTGATGTGGCAGAGTAGAGGACTTGCAACCATGGTCATCGCCAGCCACTACCAGGACCCCCCCAAACTTCGATGTACCCGCATGATTAGCATGTTTAAATACATCTCCTGATCTATCAACGCCTGGTCCCTTGCCATACCACATGCCGAAAACACCATCGTATTTAGCACCTTCGAAAATATTAACTTGTTGTGATCCCCAAACTGCAGTCGCCGCTAGGTCTTCGTTAATCCCGGGTTGAAAATAAATATTGTGTTCCTGGAGGTGAGACTGAGCTTGCCAGAGGGTTTTGTCGAGTCCTCCCAGAGGAGATCCTCGATATCCTGAAATAAAACCGGCAGTATTAAGGCCAGATGCACGATCTTTTTCTTGTTGTAGCATAGGCAGACGGGCCAAGGCCTGACTGCCAGTCAGAAAGACATGACCTTGCTTTTGTAGATATATATCTTCTAGTTTAATTTTTGTCATACGAGTCAAACTCCTGAACGCATGTATCGACAGATAAAATGAAAAACTATCTTCGTATTACCTATTTTATGATTCTATATACAGTGATGGAATTCGGTGGGCTCTTACTTTCTAACTGCAGATACTTATATATGAGAGCAGAAGCAGGCGCAAAGATAAAAGCAGAGACAAAAGATAGACATGACCTGTCGATAGGGCTTTTCATAGCATTTTTCCTCATTGCAGGATTACTGCGTCGGATAGCTTGTTATGTATTCAGGGATCGCCTGACATAAATTAGAAGTCGTTTTTAGTGCTGGGTAAGCACGTAACCACCAGGCCGATTTGGGCCGATGTGCATATTACCAGTTATTCATTATGGATCAACTACTCTAATGAGAAGCAGAATGGATAAAAGCGCTATCGGCATCTGAACTCGATTTCTTGGGTGCTGCCATAGGGGGTAGGGGTGCTTGGGTAAGCGCTTTTGCTACAGGGTCGGGTATGCCCAGCATTCTGAGTATGTGTCTGGTTGTTTCAGCCATAGCACTCCGCTTGAGTCTTTTTTCTGCAATCTCTCTTGTTACATGATTCAACATTCCAATAATCAATTGTGTTGTAAAATCAACGTCCTGTACCTTAAAGCGACCTGATGAAGCACCCTTTTCTATGTCATTTCTACATTGTTTTTCATCCTGTCTTAGGATGTATTCGCCTTTTAGACCAGAAAAGGCTAAAAACTCATGCCATTCGCGGTTATCTTGAGCTTCTCTCAAGCAGTATTGCGTAGTGACAGAAATGATTGTAGCCGGATCCACTAATGGCGCGCGAATACCGTCAAGCTCTTGGTTAAATTTAGCCTTTAGCTCTTCGAGAACAGCTTTATAAACATCGTTTTTAGTTTCAAAGTAATTATAGAAAGTGCCTAATCCCAATTGGGCCTTATCGGTTATGTCCTGAATAGATATTTTTTGGTATTCCCGTTCAAAAACGAGTTGCTTCGCTGCAAGGACGAGAGTGGATCGGGTTTTTTCTCTTTTTAAATCTAGACGACTAGGTTCGTTATTCATACTGTGTAAAATTCCAATTTATCCGACCTAATTTATCCGCATGAGCCGAGGTCAGCTAGGTTATCAATTTTATTGATAACAAAAGTGAAGATTTGATGGAAGATTCACTTAAGATTTATTCTCCTAAAAGCCGGTTTCATCCTTTATCTCCGTTTTACGTTTTTGTCTTTCTATGGCAAGCTCTTTTTCTCGCTTTAAGCGGGCAATTTCATCAAGTTTCTTTTGTCTAATATCAGCGAGGGCCTTTAATCGAGCCGCCTCAGCTTCTCTTTCAGTAATGCGTCTCGTTTTAACACGTGCGTTGTGGAGCTTGTTTTCGGTGTTATTAAGTACGGTGAAACTTAGCTTGCCGCTCCTGATTAATACCGAAATCGAAATTCCTCGAAATGTAATGACGGTATGTTTTGAAGTCTTTTTGAGAAATCCGCCATAAACCAGTTCAAGCGCTTGATCAAATATTGCCTTCTGTTTGCCTATTTGTGAAAGGGACACATTCGTCTCATATTGCAACATAATCGGCATTAGATCCGGGCTAACCATAATCTTGTATGTGCCCCCTGCGAATTCTTTAAAAGGTATCGCACCGGCAAGCGTTACATACTCGTCAGGTTTGGCCAAAAAGCCGACTCGTTTGTCAAAATCAACACCGAAAATGGATCCCGATAGCTTTCGTGATATCTCTAATTGGTCAGCCACAGTGAAAATGTTTTTTTCAGTTTGGCTTAAGCGGAGGCGCTCTGGCTCTTTATACTTACTTCGTAGGCTAACTTTGCGGCGATCTAGATAATCTTGAAAAGAAACCAGATCATAATAATCAAGTGTGCCACGATTCCGTTTGTGTGAAAAATAGAGAACCTTTCCTTCTCTCTTAAATACTAATTGTTGATTTGATTCAGAATTTGGTTCGCCATACTTTCGTTTTAGAACCGCTATGACTTCCTTAATATTGGGAATACTTTTAGCCTGTAACCATAAAGGCTGGTTCTCAAAGCCAAGAAAGGCCCTGTAGGCGATATTCTTGTTTGCCAACAATCGGGGAATAGCAGGAGGTTTAATGTGAAAAGTAGGTATGTCCAACACCTTATCTACTATATAGCTTAAGGAATTTGGCAGGTTTGATATTTCCTTCCAGCCGAGATCCTTAACAATAACTGACTTAGGTAATGCTTCACCAAAATCGATACCAAAAGCGCCAGATATTTCACCCATCCCCGAAGTATATAAACCGTCTTTGAGATCCAATTCTTTCTGGCGCTGTTCTTTTGAGGAATCATCTGGTGCCACTTCAACCGGTTTTATGGCTTCTGGGTCACTTTCTGTTTTTACCGGATTCAGAAATTCCGCGCTTTTAAGCCTTTTTTTACCCTTAGGCACATCCTTCCAATCTGCCGCAATCAAGGTTGTACTAATAACAAGAAGCAGAAAATATGACAAGAGCTTCGCTATTAACACACCGGATAACCCTGCAGTTTAGATCTCTTTTTACATTCTCGTTCTATATTTGTGCAGGAAATTGCCGTCCCTGGAGCTGGTTTAAATTTACCACCACAACGATAGGCCCTGTCTGCTAGCTCGTAATTCGATAGTGCGCCTATATTTCCTGTAATTTGCGAACATTGCGTTAGCAAGAACACGAGTCCCAAAGTGATGATCAAACGTTTGAATAGTTGATTTGAGAAAGAATTCATTTGCAAAAAAGCTTTAGTCCAATAAATTGAGTATAGTGCGGAAACAGAAAACTGTGGCAAACACTAATCAATAATAAGAAGGTGTCACTATGGAACATGATTTGGTTCAAATTGCCGAATTAGTAACAGGCATAACCTTGCTTATGCTCATTGCCGCGGTTACGACAATGCTGAGTAAACATGTCAGCAAATTACCGCTTACAATCGCACTGGTTTTCGTAGGCATAGGCGTCGGTTTCGCATCAGAGAACTTTGCAGCCTTTCACTCCGTAGCGGAATTCACCCTTAGTCCAGATCTTGTCCTCTTTGTATTTATTCCGACACTGATTTTTGAATCTGCATTTAATTTAAATGCCCGACAAGTAGGACGTAATATACTCCCCATATTAACCTTAGCAGTACCCGGTTTACTGATATCCACTGCCATCATCGGGACTATCTTCGCCTTCTTTTCACCCTTTAGCTTATTGGTTGCACTTCTTTTAGGTGCAATATTAAGTGCTACCGATCCCGTTGCAGTGATAGCGATTTTTAAGCAGCTGGGGGTCCCTGATCGTCTCACCGTATTAGTCGAAGGAGAAAGCCTGCTCAACGACGCAACATCCCTAGTACTTGCGACTTTGCTGATCGGTATTCTTTCAGCTGGAAGTTTTTCATCCAATGTGGTGGGCGAAGGTATTTTGGAATTTTTAATCGTGTTCTTTGGAGGTGCGGTGGTAGGTTGGCTTCTCGCAGTACTTACAGGACAGATGCTAGGTAGCATTGAATCTGATCCAGATATTGAGATTACACTGTCAACTATATTGGCTTATTTTTCTTTTATCATTGCTGAACATGTTTTCCATGTGAGTGGGATTATGGCTGTAGTTGCAGCCGGTATGGTGATTGGTTCCTGGGGGAAATCTAAAATTTCTCCTTCCTCTGTGGCATTTATGGAGCACTTTTGGGAATACCTTGCGTATCTAGCCAATGTACTTATTTTCATTATGGTGGGTATGCAAATTGATTTGGGTACGCTTTGGGACTCGATAGATCTTATTATGCTTGTTGTTGCTGGTATGCTCTTTTCAAGAGCCGTGGTTATTTTTGGGGTAGTACCCTTGGTAGGAAAGATTCCTGGCGTAGAAGCTATCGGCTTGCCCTACCAAATGGTTATGTACTGGGGTGGCCTAAGAGGCGCTATTGCTCTTGCGATTGTCCTATCATTACCGCCTTTTGAGTACAAAGACACATTGATAGCAGTGGTTATGGGCGCCGTTTTATTCACGCTTGTTGTTCAGGGTTTATCGATAGAGTTTCTGGTCAAAAAATTAGGTCTGAATAAATTGAGCCTTTCAGACAACCTTGCCCAGCTTGAAGGTGATAAGGATGCCAGAGTAGAGGGTTTGTCTCGCTTGGATACTCTTGTGGAGAGTGGCCTATTCTCACAGCGTATTGCGGACAATATGAAGCAGAAAGGTGAACGTGAGATTGAAGAAATATCAAGCGAAGTTCATAAGCTCCACGTTCAAATGGATACTGATGAAATGAGCAGCACTTTAGCTATACGATGCCTTGTTAGAGAAAAAGCGAGATACTCCGAGTTATTTTCCCAGGGCCTCATTAATGAATGGGCTTATCGAGAGCTAGATCATAATACAGACGTGCAAATGGACGCGGTTCGATATAACAAAGAACTTCCTAGTGCAACGTTAGGCCAGACAATCAGCAAAAGAATCAGTTTAGTTTTAATGGCGGTATTGGGTTTTGTACCGGGTGCTGGGCGCATCCTTGAGAATCTACGCACACAATGGATAGTACGTGACTATGGTGTAGCCTGGGGACGTTATAGAGGAAGCCAAAGCGTTCTTTCAAGCTTTGAACGCGTTTCAGGAGATGAGATCAATAGCGAAACAGAAGCAAAAATAAAAT
>JAESSY010000007.1 GCA_016763855.1 Pseudomonadales bacterium | reverse complement strand
TGTCATCACAAAAATACCAGCTATTGATTCAAGCCAATACTGTTTCATTTCATAAAAACTGAGCTTTATCTCATTGATAGAAAGCTTAAGAAATCGCGACATTTTTTCTCCTTCCTTAACCACTTCAAGATAGGCTTTCTCCATAGAGATGCGCTTAATTTCTAAGTCGACAATTTTTATTCCTCGAAGCTCTATCTCGCTGGCAAGCGCCAAGCCAGTATGAACATCGTTGAATCGAACAATAAGTCGCCGAACTTTTATACTGAATCGTATGTTTGACTCACTGATGCCCGCTTTCAGGTTCTCAATAAAGCTTTCATCAAACGAGCTACTATTGTCCAGTACTAGTTCATATTGATGCAATTTTTGCTTCAATTTATCGAGCAAACCATCGAATACTAATTTGCCTTCATACAACACTAAAACTCGTTCATAATATGCCGCATTCTGCAATGCAGTTAGTCGCCAATCGACATTGCGTACCCCTTCTAAAACCGCACCTACATTTTGTAAATATTGGGTTGCCCGAGTCATTCGCTCCTATTAATGCGACGGCTTCGCTAGGCTCTATGGAAAAGCACAAGTCTTCTAATACAGAATTTTCACCGTAGGTTTTAGACAATCCTTTAACTTCCAATATGGGCATCATCTACCTCTTGTTGTTTCCACTTTCAATTATTCGAGTCTATAAAACCGGCATAGGATATTATATAGAAAAGTTATGAGTGCTGTCTTTTCCTTAACGCTCACTACTATAGTTCTTGACAATCGCAACTAAGGGCGGCTCGAGATAAATTGGGAGAAGATGAATGACGATCTAGTGATTTAAGCAATAGATCCCACAATTCCGCAATAATCTGCCACACCGTTCATCGTTCATATCCTACATTCCTAACCAACCGAAACAGACATGATAAATCTTTTATAAGACATTTAAATAATGTTGCGTCTTGGTAGATTATTTATTACAGATGGGTGTTATCACATCATGGGTCGTGATCTGAGCTATATCTCAATCCCTAAACCGCAGAAGATTAATCGTCACTAAGACATCATTCGTTCCTGTCACAATATGCGTATATGTATGCCTTCCGGCTGCGCATAGCCACTTAGACAATACAGGTAAACGATTAAAGCCAGAGAATTAGAACCTCTACGTTTGATCATAAATGTATAAATCATCAGAAAATTTCATCTCCACATACCCCGACGGAGGCATCACCCTGCAGATCACACACACAAATTTCAATTTCTCACATGGCTGTGCCTGTGACACTCATTTTACGTATTTGTGATAGTTTCGTGATGAATTGACTTGCCTTGAGAGCGCAAGCTGCATCTGCATTTTTTGTAAACTTTTATAAACTAACTTGTAGGTATAATTCATGAAAAAAGTCCTTCCGCTCGCGCTTGCTGCATTAGCATCAAGCTCTATATACGCAGCTGATCTAAGTATCAGCATCACTAACCTTACCCGCGGCACCCACTTCACGCCTTTGCTAATTGCAGCACATCCGGCCGAGATGAAATTGTTTACTGTAGGAGAGGCTGCGAGCACGGCAGTACAGGAAATGGCCGAAGGTGGTGCTATCGGCTCACTAGTGACAGAGCTCAGTGCAGCCAATGCCGATCTTGTCGAAAATCCTGCGGCAGGATTATTAGCGCCCGGCATCACTACCATGACAACGCTCACCACCGCTGATGAAAATACACATCTTTCTGTGGTTGCAATGGTATTGCCCACCAATGATGCCTTCCTTGGATTAAATGGAATCGCTATCCCTACTGAGCCAGGAACCTATATGTACAACGTGAACGCTTATGATTCTGGTACAGAAGCTAATGATGAATTGCGGGGCAGTGGTGCTGCAGGCATGCCGGGCTTTCCGTTCCCAGGGCCGGTAGAAACTAATGCGGGCATGAATGGAAGCGGTGTTAATGCCACTGTGGAAGGCTTTATCCATATCCATCGTAATGTTCTGGGTGATACTGATGTTACCGGTGGCGCGAGTGACATTGATAGCACCATTCACCGCTGGTTAAACCCAGTTGCCCGCGTCATTGTTACTGTGAACTAGGAGACTACTGATGAAAAAATTATTGATTACCAGTTTATGTCTATTCGGTCTTGCTGCCTGTGATAGAAATAGCGATAATTTTCAGCCGGCAGCTGAAATCGTACCAGCACCTGCACCTGTAATGCAAGAATACCAAATAGAAATCACCAATCTCACTTTAGCCCAACCCTTATCTCCCATAGCACTAATTACACATGATGATCGTTATCGGGCATTTAGTATCGGTGACGTTGCAAGCACTGGGCTCGAGGTACTAGCAGAAGGAGGTAGTAATGTAGATTTTCTAGCAGAAGTTGATTTGGAAGCAGGTGTTTTTAGCACCATGAGCGCAGCGGGTCCGACATTTCCGGGCAACACTGAAGTGCTAAATTTATCCATAGAAGGGGATGATGTAGCGGGTATGATGCTGAGTATTGTGTCGATGCTGATTAATACAAATGATGCAATTACCGCTGTACAGTCTCTAAGCATTGAGAATCTCCAGCCTGGAGAAATGATGAGTGTAATGAGCATCTCCTATGATTCTGGCACCGAGGCGAATACGGAAGCTTTGGGCACGATTCCCGGTCCTGTAGACGGTGGCGAAGGGTTTAATGTCTTAAGAGATGACTTAGAGGATCAAATTCGGGGTCATAGCGGCGTCGTCACAGTAGATGACGGCATGCCTAATTCTATCCTCGGTGAGATGCATCGCTGGGATAACCCCGTCGCTCGAATCACCATTACTCGCACATTATAAGACGCTGTTGCAATTGCCTCGCACCAGTTGGTGCAGGGCAATTGATAGGCGATCACGTATTGTTAGCAAATAGCACTTGAGTGCTCGCAGGATGAAACAATATGTCAACTAAACAACTGGTTGCAGCGTCCATGGTTACGTCAGCAGATAAGTTTTCACAGCCCTTGGAAGCTCGACGCATATTGATTATTGAAGATGAGGTCGATATAGCAGAGCTCATTGCATTGCACTTAAGAGATCGTTATGAACATGTTGAGCTCTGCCACGATGGCAAACTAGCGCTAGCACTAGCCAAATCAGCGGATTGGGATTTAATCGTTCTTGATTTGCGCCTGCCTTCCATGGAAGGCTTGGAGATTTGCCGACAACTTCGCGCCGGTGAAAATTATGTCCCGATTCTGATGCTCACCAGTAAATCAAGTGAATTAGATCACGTTCTAGGATTAGAAATGGGCGCTGATGACTATGTCACTAAACCTTTCAGTGTGTTGGAACTAACCGCCAGAATAAAAGCCATGTTGCGACGTATGTCTGTGCCCAAAGTCACCAACGAGACCACACCAGACAAACTAAGTCACAGAGGCCTTGAGGTAAATATTGCTAAAAGACAAGTGTTGGTCAATAACCAAGGAGTTGAATTGACTGCAAAGGAATTTGAACTGCTTTGCTTTTTTCTGCGGCAACCTGGTGAAGTATTTAGTCGGGCTCAATTGTTGGATCAGGTTTGGGGATACGGGCATCAAGGATATGAGCATACCGTTAACTCTCATATTAATCGCCTTAGAGCAAAGATTGAATCTGATCCAACCCAGCCTAAAATTTTGGTGACCGTATGGGGCGTGGGGTACAAATTAAATGACTAATTCGGTTTCAATGTTTAATAGTTTGTATGCGAGGTTGTCGATTACCCTATTAGCGCTGGTCATTTTATTGGGTACGACGGTATTGTGGATCGCACACGAAACCAGTGAGCAATATTCTCAGGAAGTAACTCAAAGGCTTAACGGCGACATTGCTATGTATGTAACGGGGGAACAGCAGCTCATCGAGGACGGACACGTGAACCAGGCTGCGGTGGATAAATTAGCTCAAAGGGCCATGACAATTAATCCTACAGTAGAAATTTACCTAGTAGATGCACAAGGGAGAATTTTAACAAGCTCTCTGTCAGACGTTGTTCATAACAGAATTTCCTTAGTGCCGGTAAAGCAATTTCTATCAGGCGAAGTCGCTTACCCCATTTACGGAGATGACCCACGGCACCCAACAAACCAGAAGGTTTTTTCGGTCTCTCCAATATTGGAACACGAAAAGGTAGTGGGTTACCTGTATGCAGTACTCGGCGGCAAGAAGTTTGAGTCTCTACAGTCTGCAGTGGATGCCAGTTATATATTGCAGATGGGGGCTATTACTATAATCGGCAGCCTCCTTGTTGCTGTATTAGCTGCCATAACGATATTCTTTTTCCTAACAAGACGTCTTAGTGCTTTAAGTGCACACATGAATAACTTTGATATTAGTGATCCAGTAAAAGGACCTGAACTACCAACACCTGCCAAAGCTAAAGATGAAATAGATTATCTAAGTGCATCGTTTATTGAGATGGCAACAAAAATCAAACAGCAGTTTGTGGCCTTGCAAAGCCTTGATGCAACCCGGCGGGAATTGATAGCGAACGTTTCCCATGACCTGCGTACACCACTTGCGTCCATGCAAGGATATATCGAAACTTTGATGATAAAAGATAGTGAATTATCACCGGCGCGCAAACAGCAATATCTCGCCACGGCTCACAAACACAGCCTTCGCCTTAATGCCTTGATTGCGGAATTATTTGAACTCGCAAAGTTAGATTCTGGAACGATGGAGCTAAATATAGAGACTTTCTCTTTAATGGAACTTGTCCATGATAGTGTTCAAGAATTTGAACTCTTAAGTGCTCAAAAGAATATCAAATTGAGCGTCGAGGCTGCGAATGAAAATTGTTATGTCTGTGCTGATATTGCGCTGATCCAACGGGTTCTACAAAACCTGTTAGGTAATGCCTTGGAGCATACCCCTGCGGACCAATCCATCACTATCCGCATTAAAGACAGTGCTGAAAATGTGCTCATTGAGGTCTCGGATACGGGCCGAGGAATCGCAAAGCATGAGATCCCACATATATTTGAACGTTATTACTTTTCCCATCAGGGCCACCATACCGAGAAGCTTGGCTCTGGCCTGGGATTAGCTATTGTTAAACGAATTCTAGAACTGCATAAATCGAGCATTGCTGTGAGAAGCGAATTAAATCGAGGTACTATTTTTTCATTCGAACTGCCCTTGCCTGCCTAGGCTTAGAAAGCACCAGGGGGAATATTAAAAGAAACTCTAGCAACAACCCCGAAACGCATCAAAGTCTAAAAATCCCAAACTCTCGAAGCTACAGCAGAGGGTGATGGGTGCTGTTTGACGGAGCATTAAGTCGCAGCACCAAGTGAGTGGAGGGAGACACGTAGTGGCTCAGGACCGATTGAGGGCATCCCGGAGGGATGCAAGACAGCGAAAGAAAACAGTACCCATTACCCTCTGCGGTCAATCTCAATTTAAAGTAACCTTCTACAAAAACAGCAACAACCCAAATCAAAATCTATTCAACATCCAAACTCTCAACAATCAATTGAACAGTCTCTCGACCACGCCACTCATTAACCCCAACCCGATAAACAACCCGACGATGCCGCCCCTCTACTAATCGGTCGATGTTAAAAGCGATTCCATCCAATACCCGATCCTCCTTCAAATGCCGAAGTTTCAACTTAAGGTGTTTACCACCCACAATCCGTTGCTCAACAATCTCAAACTCATCATCAAAAATCGGCTCCGAGAATCCCTGACCCCAGGGACAAGCCTGAAGCAATTCTCTAACAGCACGCACTTTAAAATCTGTATAAGCGCCGTCACTAATAATCACATCTTCAAGATCCTCAGCACTTAGCCACTGCCTCGCTTCCAGATCAAACTCTGACTTAAATTTTAAATAATGGTCAGGATGCAAACTCAAACCCGCCGCCATCGCATGTCCGCCAAATTTATCAATCAAACCGGGGTTTCTCGCAGCAATCGCATCAAGTGCATCTCGAATATGCAGGCCAGGAATAGATCTCGCTGAACCTTTCATTTCAGAATCTGAAACCGGCGCAAAGGCGATGACAGGCCGGTGAAACTTCTCCTTAATACGAGAAGCGACAATACCAACAACCCCCTGATGCCATTCTTTTTCAAATAGGCAAATACCTACCGCCATATCTCCAGAAACATAAATCTCTCCAAGTGATTGCAAAGCCTGTTGCTTCATTTCAGCTTCAATCTCTCTGCGTTCGAGATTGAATTGATCCATTTTTCTCGCTAGTAGGTGTGCCCTTGTTTCATCTTCTGAAAGCAGACACTCAATTCCAATTGAAATATCATCTAGTCGGCCGGCAGCATTAAGTCTCGGCGCCACACCAAAAGCTAAATCCGTGGAGGTTAAGGTTGAGAGATTTTTCCCAGACAAGAGTAACAAGGCTTGAATACCCGGTCGCACTTTACCTGCTCGCATTCGTCGCAAGCCCTCCTGAACCAACACTCTATTGTTATAATCCATTGATACGACATCTGCGATGGTGCCGAGTGCAACTAAATCCAGATAAGTTGCCATGTTAGGTTCTAGCCTATTTTCAAACCATTTATTTTCTCTCAGTTTTTTTCTTAAGGCTGACAACAAATAGAAAGCGACACCGACTCCTGCTAAATTTTTACTCGAGAATTTACAGTTCTTTTGATTAGGATTAACAATCGCATTTGCGTTGGGAAGCTCCTTCCCCGGTAGATGATGGTCTGTAATGAGTACGTCAATATTACATTGACGGGCATAGTTAACACCTTTGATGCTCGAAATACCATTATCAACCGTAATGATAAGATCGGGTTTTTTCTCTCGAGCAACGCTGACAATTTCAGGTGTCAGGCCATAGCCAAATTCGAAACGATTGGGCACTAAATAGTCGACATGCTGTGCGCCCATCGCCCGTAAACCACTTACCATCAATGCACAGCTAGTCGCCCCATCTGCGTCAAAATCACCCACAATCATTATTCGCTTATGATGGGTCAGGATCGATGCGAGAAGCGTGACCGCCTCATCAATACCTGATAAAGCATTCGGGGTTTCTAATCGAGCCAAGGAATGTTCAATTTCAGATTTTTGGGTAATGCCTCTTGCGGCATAAATACGAGAATACAAAGGCGATAAACCTTCAATCGGCACACCTAAAGATCTACGCTTGAGCTTCTTCATAACTTGAGCATCTTCATAACTTGAGCATCTTCATAAAGAGCGCCCAAACAAAGTCTGACTAAACCTAAAAGGATGCAACACGAATTTTTGTAATATCAGTTAGCACTTCGTCAAGATTGGAAATTGCATCAATCGCCTCATCCATCACCTTTTCAAGAACAATATTGCTGACCAAAATAATAGGCGCTTCGCCACGTTTAGCATCTTTTTGAATTAGAGACTCGATGCTTATTTTATATCTACTCAGAATCGTTGTGATTTTGGCAAGCACGCCAGGCTTGTCGAGTACACGTAAACGAAGATAATAGGCGGATTCGATACTACTGATATCAACCATCGGTAAATCCATTAGCGCATCAAAACCAAGATTCGCAACACTGTCACCATCACGCATAACATCAATAATGTCCGCCACAACCGATGACGCGGTTGGACCCGCTCCGGCCCCAGCGCCGTAGTACATTGTTTGTCCTGCGGCATCACTTCCCACCAGTACCGCATTCATGACACCATCGACCTGAGCCAACATATGTGATTTTTCAATAAGTGTTGGATGTACACGTAAATCAATTCCTGCATCTGTTTTAGTCGTAATGCCGAGGTGCTTGATTTTGTAACCGAGTTCACCTGCATATTTAATATCTTCTACCGTAATATTTGAAATGCCTTCTAAATACATCGCGTCAAATCTCAGGGGCACACCAAAGGAAATTGAGGATAGTATGGTCATCTTGTGAGCGGCATCTATGCCCTCAACATCGAAGGTCGGATCCGCTTCTGCATAACCGAGATCCTGGGCTTCTTTGAGCACTTCAGAAAACGATCTGTTTCCCGCAGCTTCCATTTCCGTCAATATAAAGTTTGTTGTACCGTTGATAATCCCTGCTAGAAATTCAATATTATTGCCAGACAGGCCCTCACGAATCGCTTTCACGATGGGAATACCTCCTGCAATCGCAGCCTCAAACTTTAAGCAAACACCCGCGTCCATCGCCAGCTTGAATAAATCTTCACCATGAATCGCGATTAATGCTTTATTGGCTGTCACCACATGTTTTTTGTTGGACAATGCTTGTTTCACAAGTTCTAGTGCTGTGTCTATTCCGCCAATCAATTCGACCACGACATCAATATCAGGATTATTAACAACTGCAAATAAATCATTTGTTGTATCCGTCGTGGATAAATCGCAATCCGGATGAGGTCTTCTACAGCCAACCTGTACTACTTTGACACTCCCCCCGGTTTTCCTCGAAATCTCATTAGCATTTTTGCCAATCAAATTGAAAGTACCGGAGCCAACCGTACCTAAACCACATATCCCTACCCGTATTTTCTTCACACGGGTGCTCCCGATTTAAACATTTGTTTGATACCGCGAATGGCTTGCCTGGTTCTGTGCTCATTTTCAATCAATGCAAAGCGAACATGATCATCTCCATGTTGGCCAAAACCAATACCCGGCGAAACTGCTACTTTAGCTACTTTTAGCATGTGTTTACTAAACTCCAGTGACCCTATGTGTCGATATTGCTCTGGTATTTTCGCCCAGACAAACATCGTCGCCTTAGGTTTCTCTACGGGCCACCCAGCCGAGACTAAACCGTCGCAAAGTACATTTCGCCGCGCCAGATACATTGTTCTCACTTCTTCAACACAACTTTGATCTCCCTCAAGAGCTGCGATCGCTGCAACTTGTACTGGGGTAAACATTCCATAATCAAGATAAGACTTTATTCTTGCCAACGCACCCACTAATGTCGGATTACCCACACAGAATCCAATTCTCCACCCAGGCATATTGTAGCTTTTGGACATGGTAAAGAATTCAACTGCTACATCTTTAGCACCCGGGACTTCCAAAATTGAAGGGGCTTTATAACCATCAAATACAATATCTGCGTATGCGAGGTCTTGCACGACCCAAATTTTATGTTTCTTCGCCATCTCAATCACTTTCTCGAAGAACGAGAGTTCCACACATTCTGTTGTGGGATTACCAGGAAAATTCAAAACCAAGACCTTGGGTTTTGGCCAGGTGTTATTGATAGCGTTTTCCAATTCTTGAAAGAAATCAACATCAGGCGTGAGTGGCACATGCCTAACGTCTGCATCTGCGATCACAAATCCGTATGGATGAACTGGGTAAGTAGGGTTCGGCACCAAAACAGAATCACCGGGGCCCAATATCGCCATCGCCAGGTGGGCTATACCTTCCTTAGAACCCAGCGTAACAATGGCTTCATTTTCGGGATCTAGATCAACGTCGTATCGTTTTTATACCAATTACAAATTGCTGCTCTTAATCGGGGTATGCCCTTTGATTGAGAATAACGATGAGTATCACCTCTCTGAGCCGTTTCGATTAGTTTATCAACGATGTGTTTAGGTGTGGGTTGGTCCGGATTGCCCATACCAAAATCGATAATATCTTCTCCACGCGCCCGCGCGTCCTTTTTAAGAGCATCAGTGATGCTAAAAATATAGGGTGGGAGTCGCTTAATTCTGGGAAAATCATCCATTACAAATACATCTGTTAAGTTGGCTTCAATTTTTTAGATAAAAGGGGCGAGCATAATACCTTAATCCGAGCATCTCTAACTATAGATACTCCACCCAAATCCCCAGATAGAGATTCGATATCACCTAGAAGCATTCCAATTGCCTCTTTCTAACTCAATCACAGTCTTGCTCGACATCTTATATGAGCGTTCTAACCAAAGAACCTTCCTCATTGTGAGCTATCCAGTTAAT
>JAESSY010000074.1 GCA_016763855.1 Pseudomonadales bacterium | reverse complement strand
TTTAAAGGCGCTGCTTTGGTCGCCGTCCAAAACCTAAGATAAAGCAGAGAAGGTGGTACTATTCAATTCGAGGAAATATGTGGTTTATTCTTCCTATCTACGGGTGGTTATCTCACAGAACTGATTCGGCGGAAGCCCTAATCAGTCATTTTGTTAGATGAAATTGAAAAAGCCCACAGTGATGTGTTCAACATTCTCTTACAAGTGCTTGATGATGGCCGATTGACTGATGGTCATGGCAGAACGGTTGATTTCAAAAATACTGTGTTGGTGATGACATCGAATCTGGGTTCAGGTTTGATTCAATCTATGACCCAAGCCCGTGGAGGTGATTCGGACGGGAACAGTAACCAGGAAATGAAGGATGCAGTGATGAAGGTCGTCGGCCAGTATTTTAGACCCGAATTCCTAAATCGAATTGATGATGCCGTCGTTTTTCATCCTTTGAATAAATCTCAAATCCAAGATATTACTCGTATTCAATTGGGCGAACTGCAAAATTGATTGGCGGATGCTGAAATCGGATTACATCTTGATGAGTCCGCAATAACATTTCTCGTAGAAGTAGGGTATGACCCGAATGGCACTTACTTAAGGATAAGTCTTTGATTAATAAATAGAAAAAGGTCGGCCTGACGGTTAAGCTTCAAGTTACCAAGCCATCGCCTTCACCGGAGACCGACCATGTTTTTAATCTTTTAACCTCACCGCAATTACTAGAGCAAGTCGAGTCACTTTTACCCGATCATCGTGAACGAACTTATCCGCCAACTGAAACCCTTTCAATGTTTGTCACGCAAGTCATGAGTGAGGATCGTTCATGTCAAAATGCCGTTAATCAGGCAGCCATTAAATCATTAGTTAAAAACCTCGCAGTGAACAGCACGTATACAGGCGGGTATTGCAAAGCAAGACAGCGCTTACCACTCGCTTTGCCCAAAGAGATTGCCCGTTTTTTAGGCCGATCACTTGAAGCACAAGTGTCTTCATCCTGGCGCTGGCACGGGCGGCGTATTCGGGTGGTTGATGGCACCTCAGTGACAATGCCAGACACGCCAGAGAATCAAAAAAAGTACCCTCAACAGGGGGCGCAAAAACCCGGGCTTGGTTTTCCCATTGCACGACTTCTCGCGGTAACCGATCTTTACACAGGTAGCGTTTTAGATGTGGTTTTTGGGCGATTTCAAGGCAAAGGTAGTGACGAGAAAGCTTTACTGAGATCAGTAAGCGCGCTATTCGAAAGTTGCGATGTTGTTTTGGGTGATGCTTTTTTTCCGACCTTTATTTTCATCGCCGATATGCAAGCCAAGGGTGTCGATATATTGATGGAACAGTTTGGTCCGCGTCGTAAAAACATTGACTTTCGACGAGGAAAAAACCGAGGTACAAATGATCATGTTATTGAGATTTCAAAGCCAGATAAGAAGCCGAATTGGATAGCACAATCTAAGTTTGACACACTACCTGAAAAAATATTGATAAGAGAGTTCAAAGCAAAACACAAAGTTTTTGTGACAACATTTACTGAGCGTAAAATCTATCCTAAGCAAGCGCTTTCCTCGCTCTATAAACGTCGTTGGGAGATTGAAACTAATTTTAGTCAAATCAAGACGATACTAGGTATGAATATACTTTCCTGTAAAACCCCAGAAATGGTCGCCAAAGAAATTTGGGTTTATGTATTAGCGTACAACCTAATTCGGCTTCTGATGGTTCAATCTGCCTGTAATGTTGGCAGAAAACCGACCGATCTCAGTTTCAAGCATTGCCTTCAACTTTGGCTGTGTTATCTACAACAAACGGCCTTTATTGATGATGTAGCCATGGTTGTTTTATTTAAATTGATGGCGCAACAACGAGTTGGCAACAGACCAGGCCGTATTGAGCCAAGAGCCTTAAAAAGAAGGCCTAAAGCTTTCCCTATGCTGATGAAACCAAGAGCCAAAGCAAGGGATATTGTTCGTAAAAAAGGTCACCCGAAAAAGCTTAAGTAAGTGCCATTCGGGTATGACCCTGTTTACGGTGCGCGTCCTTTAAAACGTGCAATTCAGCGTTATCTTGAGAACCCTTTGGCAGAAGCGTTATTGGGTGGTCGTTACATGAACGGACAATGCATTAGTGTTTCTGAAGTGGACGGTGCGCTTCAATTTGCCGCTACCTGAGGCTTTTGTCCCCAATCCCCAAATGGAAAAAAGCAATGGAAGAAGAATTCTTAGTGTGTCCTAAGGCACCCAAGGTCGTCCCGGTTCTGGTTTTTCACCTCTAATGAGCGCCGAAGACCAAATCACATGGAACTCGAACATAGAAAATGCTGCTTCACCTGCGCCAACTTTTATTAAGTCTGCAACCTGGCTGTAATGATCCGCGAATTCCTGACCATATAATTTGAAATCGATGAAGTTTGGCAAATAAGTGCACCAATAAACCACTTGAAGTCTCCGCACCGCCTCATCGACTTCTGATAATCCACATATTGAATTCAATATCTTGTGAAAATTCAATAAAGTCATAATAAACCGGCGTGGGTTTTCTAATTTGACTGAGTCAAACATACTCGCCACTGCCTGATCAATTTGTTTGACCAAAGTAGGGTCATTTGCAAGGAATTTCGGCACTTCGACAATTGCTCGTCGACTAAGCCAACAATAAATGTCCCACCAACGAATAGTTTGATCCGGGTTCATTGTTGGGATACGTGCACCTTTTAGCGCCAACAACTCAACAAGACCTTCGCCGGCAAGATAATGTAGCGCCTCACGAACCGGCACAATACTGACATTAAGTTCTTCCGTTAAGGATTTTGCATTTATTCGTTGCCCGGGGATAAAGGTGCCATCAACCAGACCTTCAAGAATGTGTGACAGTACAATATCTGTCGATTCTCTCCCGGTATTTGAGCGTTTAAAAATGCCGGGAACGCCGGTTACATTATCGATAGTACTCACAAATTCTCCGAATTATTCAGTTGAGCATTTCGTTTCTAGATTAGAATTTTATCAACAATAGAATCGGATTGGTCGAGAATATTTCTCTAACAGTCATCTTCTGAAAATGACCTGTCGATTCATTTCCGAAACTACAATGTTTATGTATGTTATAATATTTATAAGTTAATTGCATTTATATCAGAATATAACCTTGTATATTATAACATTATTAATATACTGCATTTAAGTAGTAGGGATCGCAACCCAACGTTTATAACTTTGCACAATACAATTATTGATAGGAGCAGCAGATGGTCGATGAATGTCCAAGATATATGATGTCTCTTGTTGACACTGCCGATGCGCTTAAATCAGGTAGAACGACGTCGGTCGAACTGACAAAGCTCATCTTAAGCAGAATCAAATCCCATGATTCCCACTACCAATCCTATGCACAAGTCATCGCGGCTTCCGCTCTAGAATCCGCTGCAATTGCTGACGAAGAAATTCGCGAGGAACAATACAGGGGACCGTTACATGGGATTCCCATTGCCGTTAAGGATCTATTTCATATGACGGGAACAAAAACCGCTGCTGGTTCGAAGATTCTCAGAGGTCAAATATCTGACGCTAACGCAGCGGTCGTAGACAAGTTATTGAATGCCGGGGCCGTTATTTTAGGAAAGCTCTGCATGACAGAGTTTGCGCTTTCAGGCTATCATCCAGAAGAAAATGTACCAGTCAATCCATGGAATGAGAATTTTTGGTCCGGAGTTTCATCTAGTGGTTCTGCTGTCGCAACAGCGGCAGGCCTCGCCTACGGGACGGTGGGAACCGACACAGGAGGTTCGATCCGTTTTCCTGCTTGTGCAAATGGTGTAGTCGGAATCAAGCCTACTTTTGGTAGCGTTTCTGGGTACGGATCGATTCCTTTGGCTCAAACTCTAGATCATATCGGACCTATCGCCCGCCGAGTTGAAGATGCCGCGATTATTCTGCAAGCCATTGCTGGCCCTGACAAAAGAGACCATCACTCAATTGACAATAATCAGATCAATTATCTATCTAGCCTAAAAGACGGCCCTCAGGGCTTGAAGATAGGTGTTGACGAATCTTATATTGCTGCAGATGGCGTCCATGCAGAGGTTAGCGAATCTGTGCATCGTGTCATCGATATTCTCCAAAACTCCGGGGCTGAAATCATAAAAGTAAATATCTCAGAATTGGGCGCAATGAGTCACGTCTGGGTTGGAATCGTTGCTTATGAAGCCAGTCAGAACCATGCTTCGACTTACCCAAGCCGGGCTGAAGAATATGGACCTGTTTTCAGCAATCTCTTGGATGCGGGTACCCAATTAACAAACGCGTCTTACGAAGAAATGCGCGAGGTCGTCCAAGTGGCTAAGACGATTATGGTTAATGAGTTAAGTGGGGTCGACATAATAATTTGTCCCGCATCCCCTTTACCTACTGGAACGATAGAGGCACTTGGATCCGAAGTGGTTCTTCCTCCAGAAGTCGTCGCCTTTTTTATGATGTATGCAGCCCCTTTTAATTTTACCGGTTCTCCATCAGTTACGGTGCCATGTGGATTTGATAGTGACAACAACATGCCATTGGGCGTCCAATTTGTTGGACACCACCTTGGAGAAGCTAAGTTGATTCAAGCAGCCTACGCTTACGAGCAACTACGTGAGTGGCACAAATACTTCCCCCCAACACCTGTTCAACTAAGGACTAGCTGATGCCCACCCTAGAAGAGAAAGTTCAACGATTGATCGATATCGAAGATATCAAAATACTGAAGCATCGATATGCAAAGTACTGTGACGACAATTACAACCCCCTGAAAATTTCAGAGTTGTTTGTGAAAGATGGCATTTGGGATGGCGGTTCACTTGGATATGCCGCTGGTCGTGAATCCATCAAAAAGATGTTTATGGACACACCGAATCTCGTAGCTTACGCACTCCATTCGGTTTCGAACCCCATCATCGAAATTGACGGCGATGAAGCCACTGGATATTGGTATCTGTGGCAACCTATGGTGATCAAGCCGAACGACCAGGCTTTATGGCTCATTGCTGACTATGAAGACACTTTTATTCGGGTGAATGGCGAATGGAAATTCAAGAAGCTTATTTGCACCCCCCAAGCCTTGTCCCCTTATGAAGAAGGGTTTGGGAAGGTACGTTTTATTGAGCTATCAAAGATTTAAATCAAAAAATTAAACAAGAATTCGGACAAGAGTTTAGAAAATGTCAACCATACTAAAAGACCCAAATCCCCAGATAGAGATTCGATATCACCTAGAAGCATTCCAATTGCCTCTTTCTAACTCAATCACAGTCTAGCTCGACATCTTA
>JAESSY010000073.1 GCA_016763855.1 Pseudomonadales bacterium | reverse complement strand
TTAACGTGATCTGACCAGATTTGTTTTTGTTGTAATGTCACTCGACTCATAATGAACTCCTGTGATTGGAGCGTTTATTATCAGGCCGGTAAATATAAAGGGATAGTACGCGGAGAAATTGGCGCTTACAATCGTGTTATCAGTTTCATGTTCTCGTCTCCATAAGTTGGAGGCTCCGTCCATCGGAACCTTTTCGGTTCCGGCGCATAGATTCACGAAAGGTCTTTCGATGGAGGGAGGTGGCGTATCTCTTGGAGATGAGAGTTCTTGAAATGCAGCGATTGAATATGGCTCTAGGAGATTAAGTGACTTTATAGAGGGAAATGCTTTTCCCCTGCTTCAAACAGAGTTGTTTTCAGGCACCCCATTCAAGCGGGGACACCCTGCAACGCCCCTTAGATAAATTGGGTGAACGTATCCGTTCGCTTTGTTTTTATGAGATTCCCCTTTTGGGAAGAGTTCTAAAATATCATCCGTTTTGCTTCCATCAAGGTATCCCCCGATCCTTCCGCGTTTCACTTGTGCAGGATGGGTGGTTCCCCCTACCTTGATTCCATCAAAAAGCACGATCTTTCTCTCGCTGTGCTCGCTCTTTTTTTGGGTTTTTCAAGCCCAAAAGGGATGTGTTTTTAAAGATAAGGAAGAAAGATATGAGCGAAGAAATCAGAATTTATGTAGCAGACCTATCAGCGTATAACGGCGGGAGACTTCACGGAGTTTGGATTAATGCGTGCGATGAGCTAGAGGACATTCAAGATCAAATCAATGCGATGCTAAAGAGTAGCCCAGAGGGCGATGCTGAAGAATACGCGATTCATGACTATGAAGGGTTTGGTGCTTGCGGAGTTGGTGAGTATGAATGTATCGAAGCTGTGAGAGCCAAGGCAGAATTTATATCCGAATACCCAGAGACAGCAGGGGAGTTATTAAATCACTTTGGTGGGTCGTTGGATGATGCAAAAAGAGCAGCCGGAGAAAATTACAATGGATGTTATAAATCATTGGCTGATTACGCTGAAGAGCTAACAGGCGATACAAGCGAAATCCCAAATCATCTAGCCTCTTATATAGCTATGAACGCATGGGGCGGGATATGGATTTAAGCGGAGATATTTTTACCATAGAAACCGCTTATGAAGAGGTGCATATATTCTGGAGCCATTAAGGATGGAATTGCAGCCAGAGACAAACTGGCAGCATTTTCTCTCCTTAAAGTGCGTTTTGTTTCAGTGGGTTAGTTTTCTATGGGCTATAAATAAAATTATATAGCCCATAATTGCCTTTATTATGAGCTAATAAATGTACCAATATTCGCTTATTGTGTGGCGGAACCTGATTTTATGGATATTTATGGATATATTTTTGGATGTCCTT
The DNA here is from genome assembly GCA_016763855.1 of Pseudomonadales bacterium. Classification (GTDB taxonomy): domain Bacteria; phylum Pseudomonadota; class Gammaproteobacteria; order Pseudomonadales; family Azotimanducaceae; genus JAHRVQ01. The sequence goes on along the minus strand of JAESSY010000073.1, from coordinate 10,039 downwards.
AATTTTCTTCGCTCGCAAAAGAATTCAAAAATTGCCGTCCCCATAGTAGGGTTTCATCTATTTTATTTAGCTCTGCTTCCTCGCAAATGTCATCCCACTTGGCATTGATAATATCTTTCTGTTTTTCAAATATCGCTCTGGCAGCTTCTTCTGATAGCAGAAAGTTATTTGCTGTTAGCAAGCAAGTGGCAAGCTTACTTGAGCGGTTGTTACCGCATATAAACATCGCCTGTGATGCCTCATTGCCTGTTCGCCCTTGCGGGCAAATATCATAGGCTGGGGTTAGGCTCATATTTGTGCCATCCCAAAATGCCGCATGATTGCGGGCATGATCATCAGTGTTGCCGCATAAAATGTTAAAGACTAGCCGCGAGAATAATTCCTCTAACGTATCTTTTGGGTCACTAAATTTATGGCGGATTATTTCTGCCAAAGTTTCATAACTGGCATAGCGTGCCATCATGTCATCAAGCCCAAATAAAGTGAGAGCAGAAATCATTGATTTACGTTGCCAACCTGCATCGACTTTTATCCGATCAAATCTTTCAATCAAGATAATATCTTTACCCGCTGCATTTGTGATCTTTACGGGCGCAATGTTTAGCCCAACTTCTTGAGCCAGCCTCATAGCAATATATTCAGCCTTAACAACGTTATAAAGGTCTGAGCTAGTTGAGAACTTAGCAATGTATTTTTTATCATCGGCTTCAATTGCGGCTTTAGGGCGCGCGCCGCCCAAAGGGCTGCCGTGGAAAAGTGCTTGATCTAATTCTGGTGTGAGCGGGATACCTTTTTCAACGCGCTCAGCCGATTCCAATAGTTCATATAGCGGCACATTGGCAGAGAGGCGCGGAACATATTCGCTTGGAGAGCGCTGGAAATCCAGCGCGCCAATACGGTCTGAGCCGGATTCCAACATATAGGTCAGCTCATCCAACTGGGCGGTATCAACATCTTTACCTTTCACGCCAAGTTTTTTGTTGATAATAACGCGTCGCCCCCAAGCATCAGGCGCGCCGTCTCTAATACAACTTGGTATAGAAAGCCCGTCAAGCAGGGAAAGTTCGCCTTCTTTTAAAGGCAGTTCTTCCTCATAAATTGATATGGCTGGATTGTTAGCATCATTGATACGATCTAAATAGCTCTTGCCGTAGTTAAACAAAAGTTTGTCGCCATCGGCTTGTAGGTTGCCCGCAACAACTGGCTCAGTCTCATTAGGCAGCCAAATCCAAACATAGGCTTCTTTATATTCGTTATTAGAAGTCATCTTTGATTACCCTTGTTTTCTTGCGAATTGATTTTGGCATTAAGCTCAATTTGTCTTCGTTTTGGCGAATATGCGTTGAAAGAGAGCGCTTATCAGCATCAAATAGCTTTATGTTCAAAATGGCGGCAACCTCAAAAACGGCTCCAATAGAGCATTTCATATCGCCCTTTTCTATGCGTTGAACAAGGCCTCTGGATATACCTGCACGATCTGCAATATCTTGCGTGGTTAATTTACGCTCTTTGCGGGCAACTTTGATAAGGCTGCTCATAAGCTGAACGGCATCTGCGCTGTAGCGAGAGTAGGCTTGTGTTGAAGTCTGCTTCATGTCGCACCTTTTGGTTTGTATGTAGATCGTAAGGGCTTCTTATGATCCGTATATAGTTCAAAATAGCATCTTTTTGAAGGGTGGGCAAGAAAAATGATCCGTGTATAGGTCGTAAGGGTGGCATGTGGGCCATATATGAATCATTTTTGATGACTAGATTTCAGGTTCCCAGTCAAAACCTTGATCCTTGTTGCGTTCTTGGTGCCGCTCTCTTTCATTCAAGTCTTGGGATTGCTCTAACCCCTTGAGGTGGGACATTTCTTTAACGAGCGCTTGGCGCTCCTCTAATTGCGCGCCTCGGAGTTCAATGATTTTCTCCTGCAAGACCGCGCGCTGGGATAGTTGATCTTGGATCAATTCCTCTTTTTCTTTTGTGTCACGGCGATAATTTTTGGTGGTTTCGATTTCATTGCGCTTTCGCGTCTTCCAGTATCGCCCGCTGATTTTATCCCAAAGGCCTTTAAAGCCTTTTCTAACGCGCTCTGAGCGTTTGATCTCCTCAAGCTGCCAGCGTGATTGCTGAAGCGCGTCCTGCTTGCTTCTTTCGTCTTTGTGAGTAGTCAGTTGTTTCTGTTTATGGGCCAATAAAGGCTCAAACTGCTTTTTATGCTGCAAATTGAGTTCGTTTGAATAGTTTTTGAACAAATGACTTAAACGACCAGAAATCTCGGTTTTAACCTCAGTAACGGAAGGCAGCGTTTCAGGTTTCCCCAAGCGATTGCTTAAATCATCCTTCTTTATCTTCAATTGTCGGGATAAGGAGAAAACATCTCCAAAGACATCAACGGCAACATGACCGCGTTTGTCACCTTTGGCTATATAATAGCCGCGCTCTTTCATGGATGCTTCAAAGCTCAGTTTATTATCGGATACAGCCCAGCATTCCTGCATTTCTTTTTTTATATCGGATGGCCTACGCCCAGTTCGAGCGGCTTGCTGCCATTCGGCGCGTGTGTAATTGAGAGGGTTTTTCTGGTTTTTATCCCTAAAGCCTTTAGGCATATCCCAGCCATGCTCCAAATATAGAGATTTAGAGAGGCTGTTAAGCTTTCGGTGATCATGAGACATGTTCACAGCCTTCATTTTATCAACCTCAATACGGCTCCAGACGCAATGTGCATGACGACGGCCTTCTTTCTCATGAAAGACGACCACCCTAGGCTGATCCATTAAGCCTAGTTTCTTTTCAGATTTGTCTATGGCATCCATAAAAACTGAAATCGGCACTTTTTCGTTCTGCGGCGGGTTAAAGCTTACTGAATACATGAATTGCTTGCATTGCGTTCCCTTGGAAACGGCATAGGCCTCATTTAATGCCCCCATTACATCGGGCGCTATAAATCCTCTGACCTCATGCACTTTTACGTGTTCATTTAGCTCGGCATTGAGCAAATGGATTGCCATTTGCTTGCCGCCGCCGCGCTGAGAGCCTTTAAGGATCATTGCCTTTATCCTGCTTGGCTCGAACTGGTTTAAGGCCTAAAGCCTGAATTAACGTGTCTCTCATCCAAAGTATCGCGTCAGCTGCCTCCATCAAGGCCTTTTGTACTTCATCATTCACAGGAAGACTGCCTGAATTGGCGGCCTTGGCAAGTTGATTGAGGTTGTTGGCAATTCTGGACTTGCCAAGCAGACCCAATAGCTTCGCGATGAGCTTCTTATCTTGAATAGGCAATCGAGCTGATGCATCTGGGCGCATAGCCAGCTTAAACAGACACTCTTTGATAAACTTGCCCAGCGGCACGCCTTCTGAAAGTTCGTCTAACTTGGCTCTTTCCTCAAAAGTGAACCTAATTGAGAAGGGAGGAGGGTATTTTTTAGCTTTATCGTCAGAAATATCACTCATTTTCAATGCCTCCCATTGCTGGGGGCGTGTTGTGCTGGTACAATCCGCTTCCAATTTGGCCTAGGGCTGAATTATGTTTGTTGGTTTTGAGTGGTTTTGCAGCGATGTCATAGGCTGTAATGAGATTGTCGAGCGGTGGTAGATACCGTTGGCAGCCTGCCCCCGCTACCAACAATTCCGCAAGAGCGGTCGCTATCCCCCTTTTTCCAATACCGCCTCCAAATAACCCTTGCCTTTATTGGGTTTCAGCGTGATTTCCCCCAATAGCTCTTCTACAGCCTCCTAGCAGCTTCAAATAGATTTCTCGTGCTTTGGGCACAATCTCATTCGGCTTCATTTTTAAGGTGCGAATCTGATGCGACAAATCAACTTTTTTGCGCTTCGGCTTTTTCCATTTCTTCTTTGGTTGATCCTCTGTTTATCCTTTTAACGCAGTGCACTTGAGTTACAGAGATAAGCCCACTATTTGTCACAAAGTCAAAAAACAATCTATTTATACTGTAAAGTTGCCTGCTTGGGTGTTTAAACTCGATATTGAGCAGACGTTCATTTTTCATAACCGCTTGCGCTATTTACCCAAAGTCAAAATGTCCACTTGTTATGTCCATGCCTGAGCGGGCTTGGCTTGAATTGCTCGACGAATTGCCCCAAAAAGAATCCTTTCGTATAGCGGATGTCATTATGGAAGGGTTGGTTAATCTCAGCCCACGCCGTATGCAATCGCTGCTGGAAACTTGTACGAGTGTCAAAGTAAAACGCATGTTGGTTAAAGGCGGAAAGCTAAATACTAAATAACCGTGCCGGAGGAATTTAATGGCATTCAGTGATGTTTATCATCAGCTTAGTCTGCTCATGCGAGCATTGTTAGGTCGGTGGCCGAGCAAGGGTAGATTCCGACTTGCGATGCAAGAATTGAATACTCGCGGTCTTTTTTCTGTTAATGGGCCGCAGGGCACTGGTAAAACTACCTTGCTGAGGGATGTTCGCGACGAAAATCACCTAAAAGTCGTTTTGCTGCATTACGTTCACTGTCGCCATCGCCCTTAACAAGATGCCCCCTATAAGGCTGAATTTCCTTCGGTTTCAGCCAGGACGGAATTGCTTTATTTACCTGTCTCCAGATATCAGCATTTTAAAGGAAAAACATGCCTGCCAAGAAAATAATTAAAGAAGCTTCTATTCTGTACATTGAAGATGATGCCATCACCAGAAAACAGTTATCAAAATATTTCAAATCAGAATGCCGAGTGTTACATACGGCTGTCGATGGAGAGGAGGGATTTGAGTTATATCAAAAATATGCCCCTGACATAGTTATTACGGATATTGAAATGCCTAAATTAAATGGACTGGAGATGGCAAAAAAAATCAGAAAACAATCTTTATCCACTCAAATTATCATTATTACTGCCTACACAAAAGATGAGTATTTACTGCAAGCGGTAAATTTACAGCTCACTCAGTATCTATTAAAACCCCTCAGTATTGAGAAAATTACCGATGCGCTTAAGCTGTCTTCCAACTATCTGAATTGTAAAATTGCCAATACAAAAAAAGTCATCACCAATAATGGATATTATGATACTTACACCAAGGAACTTGTTTGCAATGGTCAGATCGTTAACTTGTCAAAACATGAAAGAGCGTTAATCGAATTGTTGCTAGAAAAACATCCAGCACCTGCATCCTATGAATCTATTAATGCAAGAATTTACGATTATGGTGGTTCAAAAAATGCGATGAAGCTTTTAATCAGCGCATTAAGAAATAAAATCAAAAAGGAATTCATTGTTAACGTTTCAGGATTTGGCTATAAGCTAAACCTAAAGGATGATGATTAATCGTGCTTTATTTAGGCTTTTATTTCGGTGTCTTATCGATGATATGTCTATATAACTTCCATTGGTACAACGTCACTAAAGAAAAAAGCTATCTGTATTACGCTATTTATAAGCTATTTATTATACTGATATATCTTCAGAATACCCAAACAATAGTCACCAATGAATTTGCCATTATTTTAAGTGCAAATATTATATTTATCGCTATATTACTATTTACTAAGGAATTCCTGGCACTAAATATAAATAATAAAAAGATGGCTGTTGTCATTAATTATACTATGGGATTTTTAGTGCTATATTTTACGTACAGTACTATTACGGGTGACTATTCACGCTACACTTTACCCTATTCTTTAGTGCTATCCCCATTATTCCTGTTAGGTTTTTTCATCTACCTAAGAGGTTTTGAGCCAGCAAAATATTATGCCCTTGGATGGGGACTTTCTCTTCCGCTGATTGGGTTGACTGACATAAATAATTTCAACATTGCCGATTTCTATCCTGATGTTCCGTTTAGTCTTATTGCTAATATCATCGAGTCCATTATTCTGACCTATGCTATATCAGTAAAGACGAACCTCATCATTAAAGAAAAAGAGGCGCAGAGTAAAATACTCATACACCAGGCAAAACTCGCCTCTATGGGGCATATGTTGGAAAACATTTCTCATCAATGGCGGCAACCCTTAAACAGAATTTCCGTTTTTATGATTAATATGCAAACGCATATCATGGATAGATACAAAGATGAAAAGTATTTGCCAGATGTGCTCAATCAATCTCAGTTGCAACTTGAGTACATGTCAAACACCCTCAATGACTTTACTAATTTCAATAAACAATCCACAGATAAAGAAAATTTTTCAGCATCGTCCGTTGTTTCAAATATTCACAATATCATTGGCCCAACACTCGAAAAGAACAGTATTTTATTCGAGACAAAAATACACAATGATTTTTCAATGGTTTCGCATCCAAATGAACTGGCTCAGGTTATTTTAAATTTAATTCAAAATGCACAGGATGCGCTAGTCAGCAGAGAGGTGGAACAGCCAGTTATTGCCGTCATCATCGATAAAAAGAGAATAAGCATACAGGATAATGCGGGAGGCATAGCCGATGAAATCGTGCAGCAAATTTTTGAGCCTTATTTTACGACCAACGCTAAAACTTCATCCTTAGGCTTAGGTTTGTATATGAGCAAGATCATCCTAGAAAAATATTGCAATGCCAAAATAGAGCTGAACCAGAATAAGCAGTGCACTTCATTTAATATTTGTTTTCTGTAAGGTGTAAGCCCTCAATAGAAATACTTGTTCCTACTATTAGAGAAATAGTCTGTACGCAGTAAAAATTATTTAAAGGCGATCAAGTCATTATTGCGTAATAGCGTTATCCCCCCTATATCACAATGAATATTTCTTCCCCAAAACCACGCCGAAAAGAAACTATTTATTGGTATAGTTCTGCGCTTCTGTGCTTTATCAAGAATTACAACTTAGGAAAAATGAAAATGCGAACAAAACCCTCCTTTTTGACTGGTTTTTCTCTAATCCTTGCCTCTGTTTTATTGCTTGCCGCTTGTGGCTCTGAACCATCTTCATCTGAAGATAAAACCGAAGTTTTAGTGAGACCCGTAAAGTTAATAGAGATTGGCCAAACAAAAAGTGATGATTTTCTAAATTTCCCGGCAGTCATCAAATCGGCACAGCACTCAACCTTGAGCTTTGAAGTCGGCGGTGTATTGAAGGAGCTGTTGGTAGTAGAGGCGCAAGAGGTAAAGCAGGGAGAGGTACTGGCAAAACTGGATCAACGAGATTTGCAAACACAACTAAAATCAGCCACAGCAGAATTTGACAATGCCAATACAGAATACCAGCGTGCGGTTCGGCTGATGAAAGAAGATGCCATCGCGCGGAGTAGTCTTGAAGAGCGAAAATCTAAACTTGATGTGCGTAAAGCGCAACTTGAAACAGCGCAAAAAGCGTTGCAGGATTCAGTGCTGATTGCCCCCTATGATGGAAATATCGCCAGGATACACATAAAAAAACGGCAAGCGGTTCAAGCGGGCGCGGAAGCGATTAGTATCATCGGTGAAGGAAAATTCCAGGTCTCTATCAATTTACCTTCCAGTGTTATTGCGCGGGCTGATAAATCCCAATCACCGACAACCGACTCCTACATCATACTGGATTCTTCATCTGATCGTCGTATCCCCATCGCCTTCAAGGAAGTGTCTTTAGAGGCTGATGCGGCTTCACAAACCTATGAAGTGGTTTTCACTTTCGACGCCCCTGAAGATTTGATTATCTTGCCAGGTATGAATGCCGTCGTTTGGTTTAGAGATCCTGGAAAGTTGACTTCTGAAAACAACAAAATACGTATTCCGCTTACCGCAATTGCTACTGATGGCGATCAAAAATATGTCTGGATTGTCGATCAAAATACGCTGATGGTTTCGAAAAGAAATATTGTGATTGAAGCCAATGTCGGCACATTGGTCGGGGTCATTAATGGCCTGAAACCGGGTGAGACCATTGTTGCATCGGGTGTTTCTGCACTTTCTGAAGGGATGAAAGTATCTAGATGGTCAAAATAAATCAGCTTACTTCGTTTTTGATCAGAATAAGATTAACCAGTGCCCATCCATAAACTAAGAACGTCGGGGTTACTTCCCTGCTAAGTGCTTTAAAATAATATCTAACATATTTATAGTTTTGCGGCTTCCAACTGAATTCACCTATATATGGCCGGGAACTAACTAGGAACACAGCATGAATATTGCAGAATTTTCCATCAAAAATAGAGTCCTCAGTGTCATTGTCATACTCATTAGCCTGTATGGTGGCTGGAATGCTTACCAGACAATGCCACGGTTTGAAGATCCAGAGTTTACCATCCGAACAGCGTTGATATTTACCGCTTATCCGGGGGCGAGCCCCGAGGAAGTCGCTGCCGAAGTGTCAGAACCTTTGGAAACAGCCTTACAGCAATTGCAGGAAGTCAAAAAAATAACATCCAAGTCTACTGCGGGTATGTCTGAGATTACGGTCGATATTAAATTCAAATTCTCGAAAGATAAAGCCGCCTTGCAGACGGTTTGGGCCAAACTGCGTAATAAAATAAAAGATGCGGAAGCTTCACTGCCGAAAGGCACCGGAACACCATTGGTGAATGATGACTTTGGGGATCTTTATGGCTGGTCTTACTTTATTACGGGTGATGACTACAGCCCGGCAGAATTACGCACTTATGCCAAAGCACTGCAAAAAGAAATTTTACAAGTTGAGAATGTGGGTAAAGTTGTACTGGCTGGCGAACAACAAGAACAGATTTTTGTTGAAATGACGCGTGAACAATCAACCGCGCTAGGCGGCTCGGTATCCAAGCTTTATGATATTCTCAGTCAGCAAAATGCCGTAGTATCAGCAGGCAGTGTCAATATTGGCGACCAACGATTGCTTATTGATCCATCGGGTGCCATCGATACCATTGAATCCATTAAAAACCTGCTGGTATCAACATCGTCTGATGGCAGAATCACCTATCTTAGTGACATTGCTAACATTTATCGTGGTTATAAAACACCGACACAACAAATCATTCGTTACGATGGAAAATTTGCCATTGCCTTAGCAGTGTCCAGTACCTCGGGCGGCAATGTGGTGGAAATAGGTAAAGCGGTAGATCAAAAAATTCGTGATGCCGAAAGTCGCCGACCTTTGGGGATGGATGTCTCTACTTATTATAATCAGGGCGAGGTTGTTAAAGCATCGGTTGACGATTTTGTTGTTAACGTTGCTGCCGCTTTGGTGATTGTTATTGTTACCTTGCTTATTTTTATGGGTTTTCGCTCAGCAATCGTCATCGGCTTTATCCTTATTCTCACCATTGCGGCAACGCTACTCACCATGAAATTAATGGGTATTCCCATGCATCGAATCTCTCTGGGTGCATTGATCATCGCATTGGGGATGATGGTAGATAATGCCATTGTGGTGACTGAGGGTATTCTGGTGGGGGTGCAACGCGGCATTAAAAAGCCTGAGATAGCTAAAACAATAGTGACTCAGGCTAAATGGCCGCTATTGGGTGGAACATTAGTGGGCATTATTGCCTTTGCACCCATTGGCTTTGCACCCGGGTCAACAGCAGAATATACCGGTCATCTGTTTTGGGTGATCATGATATCACTCATGTTTAGCTGGGTTTTTGCTATTACGATTACGCCACTGAGTTGTTATGTGTTGTTTCCTGAAGCCAAAGACAATGTCGAAGAGAAAAAAGAAAGTGCTTTTTTCCGCAACTATAAAAAAATGATGCGCGGAGCATTGAATATTCGTTGGTTAATTATCCCCGCTGCTGTTGGATTATTGGTTCTCTCTGTTTGGGGCGCGCAATTTATGACGCAAGGGTTTTTCCCCAAATCCACCACACCACAACTGGTGGTCGATTACTGGTTGCCAGAAGGCACGCGCATTGAGCGCACTGAAAAGGACATGAAGGAAATAGAAACTTTTATTCGCGAAATGGACAACGTGAATACGGTACAAACCTTGATTGGACAAGGCGGCATTCGCTATATGCTCACGTATTCACCCGAGTCGCCTAACAGTTCTTACGGTCAGTTTCTGGTGAAGGTAGATGATTACCGTAAAACAGATACCATGATGCCAAAAATTCAGGAGTTCATTAAGGCCAACTACCCTGATGCCGATGCCAAGGCGTGGCGTTTTATTTTAGGGCCTGGTGGC
>JAESSY010000072.1 GCA_016763855.1 Pseudomonadales bacterium | reverse complement strand
TTACATCGTGGATGATACGGACCAAATTTGAGGAGTCAGTTAGGTCACCGTAATGCAGCGTTAGCTTAGCTTCTTGGTTGTGACGGTCTTGGTAGATGTGATCGATTCTGGCGGTGTTGAATGAAGATGCACGTCGTTTTATGCCGTGTACGTCGTATCCTTTTTCTAGGAGGAATTCTGCCAGGTAGGATCCATCTTGGCCGGTGATACCTGTTATTAGGGCTGTTTTGGTCAACTTAGTGTCTCTTTGAAAAATATGGATAGTTGCGGGATGTGATATTAAAAAAAACGACATCCTTCTTTGCCAGAGAATCACGATAAAATACGTGGTTATCGCCTAGGATAAGAACACTTGGCCAATTGATTTTATGTATCGATTATTAGGGATGATACTGGGGTGCTGTATTTAACTGGCTTCTCGTTCTAAGCTTTCTGGCGCTACAGCAAAATCATCCTGCTTTAGTTGATGCTTTACACTTTCCGGTTGATAAATTGGTTGATTCGAAGCTTTTTGATTCGAAGCTGCTTGAATCAACGTTTTTTGAATCGGGCGACGTACATCAAAATAATGATTAATAACGGTATAGGTCAACATCACACCCAAAAACACATAAAAATCATAGGTGGGGATAAACCAATACGTGAATACACCAACAGCGATCATGCACCCTGCTAGCGCTAATATATAGGCCAAGGTTTTTTCACTTCCGATGCCGTAACTCAAAAACAAATGATGAAGGTGACCACGATCTGCCTTTAGCGGAGATTGCCCTTTAAGCATGCGTTTGAACATCACTGCCCACATGTCCAATAAGGGGATAGCCACACACCAGAGCGCGTGGATGGGTATAACGGATGGTTGCTTGGATTGTGTGAGGATGATGAAGGTCCAGGCTAATAGGTAGCCGATGAGCATGCTGCCGGCATCCCCTAAGAATATTTTTTTCATGCCAAACAGGCCAAGGTTAGAGGCCATGTAAGGAACAATGACCGCTGCTAACAAAAGCAATTTGTCGACGTGTACGAAATTGCCCGACACAAATTGAAACACCAAAATAGCAAAGATCGACATCAATGATATGCCGCCGGCAAGCCCATCAATGCCATCCATCATGTTGAGTGCGTTAATAAACCCAACAACTGCCAACACTGTAAAAGGTATACCCCATATGCCTAAGCTGACCTCACCAAAGCCGGCGATACCGCCAACTGTCTTCACATAAATGCCGGTGCTGGCGATCATGATTAGGCAAGCAATGCTTTGAATAATAAAACGAAACTTAGCACCTAGATTTTTGTAATCATCAACTAAACCCATGGTTAGGATAATGGCGCTAGTCCCCAATAAAACAAAAAGCTTTGTAGTTGTTGCTGTATCGGGCAGAAAGATGGTGATAAGGAGGGCGCCAAGCACCAAACCTGCAAAAATAGTGAGCCCACCAATTAGGGGTATTTGGCCTTGGTGGTGTTTGCGATGATCAGGTGAATCAACAAGATTAAATTTAATGGCAATTGGACGCAGCACTTTGATAGACAGCATCGATGCGAGGATCGCTGTTAAAGTTACTGGCCAAATTTCGAGTGCCAAATTCATTTGTTTTCCAAGCTAGTATCGGTTGGGCGTTTCTGATTCTACAAAAACATATAGCTTTTTGTTATAAGCATGCGTTTTTTGAAAGAAAAGTAGTTTAAGAGCCCAGCATTAATATTTGCTAATTATAAAATATGTACTAGCGATAGGCAATCTCTCAAATCGATTAAAGCGAACTAATTCAGGCGGGAGTTTAGTCATTTGGCACTGATTGATCACTTAGTAACCATTATCCACATAATGAGGGGGTCGGAGTAAATCCATGGATGGTTATTGTTAGAATGAGGGGGTCGGAGTAAATCCACGGATGGTTATTGTTAGGGTTGAGCATGTTGGGTGATAGATGGTAACGGTGCTTTTTCGTGGTTTTACTCCGACCCCCTCAAAATCTTGCAAAATGAAAGCCTAGGTTTCATTTTGCAGACTAAATGGCATTTTTTCTTGCCAAATTGGCTAATTTCTCCATAATACGCTGATGATTAATAGAATTCTCAATGAGAAACTCATCAATGCGCTGAGTAATATGCCAGCAGTCGCCATGCTCGGCCCAAGACAGGTCGGCAAGACCACCTTAGCGTTAAACCTCTCTCACTCAGGCCTGAATAAATCGGTTCATTATCTCGATTTAGAGCTCGATAGCGATATTGCAAAGCTAGAAGATGCAGAAGGGTATTTGCGCACCTTTTCAAACAAGCTGCTCATCATTGATGAAGTTCAACGCAAACCTGACTTATTCAAAGTGCTACGTGGGCTAATTGATATCAGAAAAAGAACGGGTGAGCATAACGCTCAATTTCTACTGCTCGGCTCTGCCTCCCGCGATCTGCTAAAGCAATCATCAGAATCCCTTGCCGGACGTATCCGTTACCTTGAGTTAAAGCCTTTTTCAGTCTTAGAAGTAGAAGCACTTAACCCCTTAGAATTTGCGCCAGAAAAGCTTTGGTTTAGAGGTGGGTTTCCACAAAGCTACCTTGCCTCATCCGATAAAGAAAGTTGGAACTGGCGCTCCGATTTTATAGCTTCTTATGTTCAAAGAGATATCCCACAATTGGGCGCAAATATTTCCACAACCAAGATGCGGCGTTTCTGGATGATGATTTCTCATTTTCACGGCCAACAAGTCAATATGTCTGCCCTTGGCAAAAGTCTCGAAGTCTCGCACACAACCATTAGAAATTACCTAGATGTTCTCACTGACCTTTATATGCTTCGCCAGCTTCAACCTTGGGCAGGAAACACAAAGAAAAGGCTCGTGAAATCCCCCAAAATCTATATTCGAGATACTGGTTTACTTCACCGCCTGCTATCCATATCAAACTTTGATGATTTTTTAGGTCATCCGATTTTGGGGCATTCGTGGGAAGGGTTCGTCATAGAAAACATACTCGGAAATTTATCAGACGAATGGCGTGCGAGTTACTACAGATCCACCGACCAAACAGAAATCGACCTTGTTCTTGAAAAATCTGCCAAAGAAGTTTGGGCAATCGAAGTTAAACGCACGTCTTCACCAAAAACGAAAACAAGCTTTCACAATGCCTGCCGTGAAGTTAAAGCGACACGAAAGTTCATCATCTATGGGGGGGCAGAAAATTACCCTCTTGCCAATGATACAGAAGCAATAGGATTAATCAGTTTTCTTAAGCTAATCAGAAGTTAGATTTAGCTCATCCCACATCCAAGTAAAATCGTAGTTAGCTTGCGATGACTTTGCATTGCTATTTTCAGGATACTTTAGCCAAGCAATGACCTCACTTTTCAATTTGGGGTCCGCCGCACATTGGCGTGGTGATTTACCATTCAGCATGGGTATGGATTCATCCAGTGTTTGTCGATAGTGATTGTTGAGTTGTTCTACCACAACTGCTTGAACCTCTGGCGACATGTCATCTAGAAGGCTAACCCCGCTGGAATCGTCGCTTTGCATTTGCATGTTTTCATGCAGCGTTAATGGAGTACCAAGTAAATCACCTAATAACCCGCTTACAAATTCTTCTCCTCGCTGCGCCCGTTCTGATGAATTTGTTTGGAACTGCAGGCGAGTTTCAGCCAATAGGATGTTTCCGCTGATGTATGTATTTTCTTGCGGGCCGCGAGGAGATTCGGGCAGCCAAAGCCAGGCATCTTCTTGCATTAACTTGTCTGTTTGTTCTGATCCATCAAGTAATCTTATAATAAGAGCACGGTCTCCGATAATGGGAAAGTGTAACTCGCTTATATCAATGGCTTCATCATCCATATTGCGAAAATCTGGCGCATCACTCATCAATAGACTATAAACATTTAACCCCCAAAATTGAAACGCAAGACTGGGTAAATTCGCCTCATATTCTTCCTGATTGATCATATCCATATCATCTGGCAATTCTTCAAGCTCTCCCTCCTTAACAAGCTGAGTCATCATGATCAATGTATTTTTAGAGATGCCTTCTAAAGCAGATTGTAATTGTTGGGCAATATCTGGTTTAAAAGGTAGGATGGAGCCACTGAATATATATTCTCCATCGAGTTTCAAAACCCGAGCCACAATGGCGTCCCATTGATACAAATCATGCGTCGCTGCTTTTTCTTTGACACGAATTGGTTTATCTTTACTGCCATAAGGTCGAATATCGATGTGCGAATCAAGCTTTATTTTAGTGACTTCCCAAAATTTTAGATCCGACTCATCAAATGCTTTTAGGTAACGTTGACCAGTGGTTGATTCTCTCCAGCCTCGTTTTTTTAGGTACTTCCCAATCAGGCTGAGGGGTTCGCCATCCCATAATGCTGTTGCATATTCTTCGAATGCGAAGCCAAAGAGCATGTGTCCAAAAGGTCCTTCCATGAAGAACGCACCAGCCTCTTCAACGCTTATTGACAAGGAGTTTGCTATAGGCAATATGAGTTCGTCTGTAACGGATTCGAGACGATGATTCCATTCTTCATTTGGCCCTGGGTAATTCATCAGATGACTGATTGCTTTATCTATATCGCGGCGTTTTTTGCGGGCACTCATAATATATTTCAATCCATATAATAAAGGGAGGGTCAGTGTAAAGGGAGGGTCAGTGTAAATCAACGGATAGCAATTGTTAGCATTTAGCATACTGTTGCTGGATGATAACAGCAAGTTTTCGTGGATTTACACTGACCCCCCGTTTCTGTCGTCCTCCACCATCATGTCTAGTGTCTAGTACCATGGGAAACGCGATAAAAAAAATAGATAGCTAAATCTGTCTCTATGCTAGCATCACTTAAGGTAGTTTGTAGGAAATTAGGGTTGATTTATAAATGACATTTTTAAAGGAAAGCAAAGGGTCTCTCACAATCGGGTTTTGTCTATTGCTCTTATCTTCATGCGGGGCGCAAAATGATACTGCTGATCGACAGACGCCTGCATCATCGTGGATCATTAAGAATGCAGTGGTCTATGACGGCTTAGGCAATGAACCTGTGAATGCTGATATACGCATAGAAAATGGCATAATAGCTGGGATCGGTCGTTTTGATACCCAGCCTAACGATAATATTTGGCAAGCGGATGGCTTGGCTTTAGCGCCTGGTTTTATTGATCCACATAGTCATCATGATACAAAATTGATGCAATTCCCTGCGCCAAAGAGCGCCCTTGCCCAGGGTATTACTACCATTGTTAGCGGCTTGGACGGTGGTGCGTCTACCTTCGGCGATCGGTTCATCTCTATCGCTCACAATTTTTCTGTATTTCAAAAAAGTCCTGCTGCCATTAATCTGGCTTATTTTGCGCCCCATGACACCTACCGAGAAATTGTCATGGGAGATGATTTTAAACGCGCCGCTACACCGAATGAACTAAAACAAATGGAAGCAATGCTACGTCGCGATCTCGAGGCGGGTGCCTTGGGTTTATCAACGGGGCTTGAGTATGAACCTTCACTCTACTCAAAAACCGAGGAAATTATTGAACTCGCAAAAGTAACCGCTCAATACGGTGGAAAGTACAGCAGTCATATCAGAAGCGAGGATATCAAAGTCACGGAGGCCATTGATGAAGTGCTCATCATTGCGCGTGAAGCCAATATTCCCGCGAATATCAGCCATATCAAACTCGCAATGTATGCATTGCATGGCAATGCAGCATTGGTGATCGAAAAGCTCAGCAACGCCCGCGATGAGGGGCTTGATATTACTGCCGATGTTTATCCTTATGACGGATGGAAAGCACCCATGGCCATATTGATGCCTTCGCGTAATTACGCTGACCGCGTAGTTGCAGAGTTTGGTTTAAATTCGATTGCATCACCATCGAGCATTACGATTACAGACTACGATGGGGAGCCTTCCTATATCGGTAAAACACTAGCTGCATTAGCTGCAGAGAAAAATATCGATCCCGTAGACCTGATGATGCAACTTTTACAACGTGCAAAAAAGGGTAATCTTAAGGAGCGTGTTATCGGCCGAAATATCAGTGAAGAAGATATTCAAACTTTCATGAAGTGGTCATTTACCGCCATCACGACTGATGGCGGTATAAATGATAGCCATCCCAGAGGACAAGGTGCTTTTTCTCGCGTCTTGGCTCATTATGTCAGAGAGAAAAATGTCCTTTCATTGAGCGACGCGATTAGAAAAATGACCAGCCTTACTGCGAATAATCTTGGTATTGCTAATCGCGGCATTATTAAAAAGGGTTTTGCCGCAGACCTCGTGCTTTTTAACCCTGATACCATTCAAGATCACGCTACTTTCGAAAACTCACTTGAGTATTCAACAGGCATCGATGCAGTGTGGGTAAATGGCGAGCTCGTATGGAATAAAGGTGCTATTACGAATGCGCGCCCAGGACAAATCATACGCCGTAAATAGAAATAGGGGGTCATAGAAATAGGGGGTCAGGAAATAGGG
>JAESSY010000071.1 GCA_016763855.1 Pseudomonadales bacterium | reverse complement strand
TGTGGGCATTGTAAAGCAGCTGGCTATCGCAAAAGAAAGCATACCTAGCCTCGAAATTAACGCGCTACTGCCACATAAACTATCAGTTTTGTGTAAGGAAATTGATGCAAGATTAATCCATATCAGCACTGATTGTGTCTTTAGTGGTAAAAAAGGCCATTATAAGGAAGAAGATCCTGCAGACGCAGTTGACCTTTACGGTAAAACGAAGTTCCTTGGTGAGGTGCATGAAGATAATTGCCTCACATTACGTACGTCTGTCATTGGCCGGGAGTTGAGTCGGAAGAAGAGCCTGCTAGAGTGGTTTTTGTCTCAATCTGGAAGTGTAACTGGGTTTAAAAATGCCATTTTTAGTGGTTTCACTACCCTGGAATTAGGACGAATCATCGAAATGATGTTGCTGAATTACCCTTCGGCTAGTGGTGTTTATCAGGTTTCTAGTGAGCCGATAAGCAAATATGATCTATTGTTATTGTTTCGCGAAATATTTGAGCACGACATAGACATTACCGCAGACGAAGCGTTTCATTGTGATAGAAGCCTCGACTCCAGTCGTTTCCGGAAAGAATTTAACTATCAACCTCCAACCTGGGAAGCCATGATTGGGGAACTAATTATCAATAAACAACGGAAATAGGGAAATGCCAATTAAGGTGATGACCATCGTCGGTACCCGACCAGAGATTATTAAACTGTGCCGGGTTATTCACGAATTGGATACCCATACAAACCATATATTGGTTCATTCGGGTCAGAATTATGACTATGAACTAAATGAGATATTTTTTGAACAGCTTAATATACGGAAACCAGATTACTTCCTTGAGGCTGCAGGGACGACTGTGGCCTGGACGATTGGGAATATAATTGGTCGTGCTGATGAAGTTATGGAAAGAGAAGAGCCAGATGCCGTTTTGCTACTAGGTGATACAAACAGCTGCTTATCTGTCATAGCGGCAAAGCGTCGGAAAATACCCATATTCCATATGGAAGCGGGCAATCGATGTTTTGATCAACGTGTGCCCGAGGAAATTAATCGCAAGCTCGTAGATCACATAAGTGATATTAATATGACTTATACAGAGCACGCCAGGCGTTATTTGATATCGGAAGGTGTGCGACCTGAGACGCTAATAAAAACGGGATCACCGATGAAGGAGGTACTTGATCACTATCGATTAGAAATTGAAAATAGCACGGTACTATCGAATTTTGGGCTGGAGGCAGGCTCATACTTTGTTGTTAGCGCACATCGGGAAGAAAATGTAGACAGTGAAGAGAATTTCGCCCACTTGCTTGAGTCACTTAACCAGATTGCTGTTAAATACGATCAGTCAATAATATTTTCCACACATCCACGCACACGGAAAAAACTAGAAGAATACGGTGAGGAGAAACTGGATCAGCGAATCCGCTTGCTCAAGCCACTTGGGTTTTTTGATTATGTGAATTTGCAGATCAATGCGACCTGTACAATATCCGATAGCGGTACCATTTTTGAGGAATCTTCAATATTGAATTTTCCTGCCGTTACCATACGCCAGACACAGGAACGACCAGAAGGGATGGATGAAGGATCTGTAATTATGTGCGGCCTACGGGCGGAAACAATCCTGGATTCTATTGAAGTGGCTATTGCACACGCTAAACAGACAGAACGGCGATTTAAAATAGTCGATGATTATGATGTTGATAATGTGTCGAAGAAGGTATTAAGGATCATATTAAGCTACAAGGACTATGTAAACAGGACTGTTTGGTCAAGAAGCACTAATGAATGATCTTAAAGTTATTGCTCGGTCCCGAGCTTACAGGCTTATCAAAACTGGCCATGATTAATATGAGACTACGGCAAAAGGTTTATTGGCATGAGTCTTATAAAGACCCGACTCATGGGCGCCCAACCAGGAACTAGATTGACCATCGGATATCTCGATAGATTGGTGAAAAATAAAGATTAGATTGAATATGTAGAGGCCGCGGGACGCGTGGATCATCGCGCATGCATAAAGATCTACTGGAACAAAGGCCAGTATCTTTGAGCACATCGAGGTGTTTTATAATCGCCCAACGCCATTCCCATATTAGGCAGATGGCACCGCTGGTATTAGAGAACTCACCCTTAACTACTAGTTAATAGTCCGTTATACCATGGGAACATCCGATATTATTTAAAGCATTTTATTTTTTGGCGATTCTGCCGTAGTTCAACCCAGCTAGTCAGTTATGGCGAAGATTATTATTATTGGAAGTTATGCACCGTCTCTTGTTAATTTTAGAGGTGATTTGATAGCATGCATGATTGATTGCGGAAATGAAGTAATTGCTTGTGCTCCTGACGCTTCTGAAGAAATAGTACAAGAGCTAGATGGTTTGGGTGCAGAGTATACAAACATACCTTTATCAAGAACGGGCTTAAATCTCTTTAATGATATTCGTACCTTTGCTACTTTGTTTATTCTTTTTAGGAAAGTGCGTCCCGATGTTGTTTTAGCCTATACGATAAAGCCAGTCATTTATGGTTCCATTGCTGCTAAAGTCGCTTCTATACCAGCAATGTATTCTATGATCACTGGTTTAGGCAATATTTTTGTGGCAACGGGTAAAAAAGCTAAAGTTATTCGCTTTCTAGTTTCCATTCTATATCGCTTTAGCCTGGCCACGAATAGGCGCATTTTTTTTCAAAACCCAGATGATTTGGCCGAATTTAGGCAGAGAGTGCTCCCGGGGGCCACTGATAAGGGTGTGCTAATCAACGGATCAGGGATTAATACTAGCAAATTTCGCGTATCCGAATTTCCCTCTACTATGCGTTTTTTACTCATCGCTCGTTTGCTCAAGGACAAGGGTCTTTTTGAATATGTCAGAGCGGCTTCTATAATAAAAAACAAATACCCAGGAGTTAAATTTGATCTGGTTGGGCCGTTGGATGAAAATCCCGCGTGTATTTCAAGAGCGGCGCTTGAAGAGTGGATAGACTCCGGTGTGATCGGCTATCTAGGGGAGCTCGATGACGTAAGGATAGCGATTGCCAATGCTTCGGTTTATGTGCTGCCATCTTATCGCGAAGGTACGCCTCGTACAGTATTAGAAGCCATGGCCATGGGGCGGCCCATTATAACCACGGATGCCCCGGGGTGCAGGGAAACGGTAGTGGATGGGGAGAACGGTTTTTTAGTACCCACCAAAAGTGTAGACAAATTGGTTGGTGCCATGGAAAAATTTATATTGAACCCTAAGCTTATTGCCAGTATGGGTAAGCGGTCTCGTGAAATTGCGGAAGATAAGTACGATGCGCATAAAGTCAATCAAGTTATTCTTGAAAACATGGGCTTGTCTTAGTTGAAACGCTTCCTTGATATCTCGTGTACATCTATCGCGTTTATAGCAGCATTTCCATTACTTGTTTTGTTGCTCGCTTTAGTTAGGCTAAAGCTGGGTTCACCTATTTTATTTCGGCAAGATCGCCCCGGCCTAAATGGCAAACCGTTTTCAATGATCAAGTTTCGGACTATGCTCTATGCCGTTGATGAGCATGGACAACAACTACCGGACGATCAGCGCTTAACAAAATTTGGTGCCAGGTTGCGTGCTACAAGCCTCGATGAGTTGCCGGAATTGTGGAATGTGTTGAAGGGTGACACGAGCCTGGTTGGCCCAAGGCCATTACTGATGGAATACTTGCCTCTTTATAGTGCGGAGCAAGCTCGCAGACATGAACTGCGGCCGGGCATAACAGGATGGGCTCAGGTGAATGGTCGCAATACACTTTCGTGGGAAGAGAAGTTTAAGTTAGATGTTTGGTATGTTGATAATCAGTCGTTTTGGCTAGATAGAAAAATATTGTTCCTTACCATTAAGAACGTTTTTATTCGTGAAGGAATTAGTGCAGATGGGGAGGCAACGATAACAAAGTTTGCCGGAAATAAAATTTGAACCAACTGGCGATAGTTGGAGCTAGTGGTCACGGTAAGGTGGTTGCTGAAACCGCTGAATTATGTGGTTGGCAGTCGATCGTATTTTTTGATGATGGAATATCCGGACAAAAAGACCACGGTAATTGGCCTTTAAGTGGTGATACCTTAGATTTGATAAAGGCTTTAGTCGATTATGATGGCGTCATTGTGGCTATTGGCAATAACTTGAACCGCGCCGAGAAACTTAATCAGCTCCGTTTAGCCGGTGCTGAGTTGGTAACTCTGATCCACCCTGCGGCTTGCGTCAGTCGTTCTGCCAAAATTGGTGAAGGGTCTGTTATTTTTGCAGGTGCCATTGTGAATGCTGATGTCGAAGTAGAGGCAGGCGTAATTCTAAATACTGGGTGTTCTGTTGACCATGATTGTTATTTGGGCCGTGCTGTTCATATTTCCCCTGGTGCCCATTTAGCTGGTGGCGTCCGAGTCGGTGATTATAGCTGGATCGGTATTGGAGCTAACGTACTTCAGGAGATTAATGTTGGTGCTCATGCGGTTGTTGGCGCTGGCGCTGCGGTTGTTAGTGATGTTTCAGATACGACTACCGTGGTAGGCGTACCGGCGCATTGCATTAAAAGTTAAATTGCACAATAGTTGGACATTAAACTATCAGTGTCAGCAATTCTTCTTGCTCAAACCATACTATGTTGAACAAAAAAAAAGCGATCTCTCCCTGGCCAGATTTTACTGAGGAAGAGGCCGATGCTGTTAGAGCAGTGTTGCTGTCCAACAAAGTTAATTATTGGACAGGCACAGAAGTCCGATATTTTGAAAGGGAATTTGCTGACTTCGTTGGAGCATCCCATGCCATTGCTCTTGCTAACGGCACCCTTGCTTTAGACCTGGCTTTGGCTTGCTTAGGAATCGACTCAGGGGATGAGGTAGTAGTCACACCGCGAACCTTTATTGCCTCTGTCTCAAGCGTTGTAATGGCTGGCGCTAGACCCGTGTTTGCTGATGTCGACGCGAATACTCAAAATATAAGTGCCGAGTCCATCAGGGCGATCATTACTCCCAAAACCAAAGCTATTATTGTCGTTCACCTGGCCGGCATGCCAGCTGACATGGATCCCATTATGCAGCTAGCTGATAAGCAGGGCTTTTATGTGATTGAGGACTGCGCACAAGCCCACGGCGCAAGGTATAAGGGGCGCTCGGTTGGTTCGATTGGGCATGTTGGTACCTGGTCTTTCTGTCAGGACAAAATTATGACAACAGGTGGTGAGGGCGGCATGGTTACCACCAACGATGAGTCGCTATGGAAGAAGATGTGGTCTTATAAAGATCACGGTAAATCGTGGGATGCTGTTTATAATAAAGAACATCCGCCGGGGTTTCGATGGCTGCACGAATCGTTTGGCAGCAATTATCGGATGACCGAGATGCAGGCGGCTATTGGCCGGATTCAGCTCACTAAAATGCCCGAATGGACGGCTGCCCGGCAGGCGCATGCCGGGGCAATAGATGCGGTTTGTTCGAAATTTAATTCGCTAAGATGCGTCGATATTCCAGAGGGAATTGAGCACGCGGAATATAAACATTATGTG
>JAESSY010000070.1 GCA_016763855.1 Pseudomonadales bacterium | reverse complement strand
ATTTTGTTCAAAAATTGAAGACTGATCATGCTTAGAGGTGGCAATTCCGGGATTTCATCAAGCTCAGCTAAATACTGATACCAACGAATTTCAACAAGAACCCGGTAATAGATCAGAGCATACTCACTAAAGTAAGGGCGTAATACCTTTGTTTTGTCACCATATCGCCCGTCAATTGGGCTGAGGGCCGTGAGAGAGTTTAGTTCCATACAGTGCTCAAAATAGATTAAGAATGTCTTATAAGCTATTGTTATAAAACGATTAAGTTAGCTTGGATAATGCTGCCTTCATGCTTTTCTTTGAAAGTACTAGCTGCCATTGTCTACCACCGAGTTGTCGCCATAATACCGCAGATCTTAAGCCAGCGAGCAACAAGGCCCTAATCCTCTGAATATTTATGGGGTTCTGAAGATGTTGTTGGTCACCTGTGACCTGTATTCGAGGATGTAATTGTCCTATGGTTTCTTCATAAAGATCCGCGAGAGATTCGATCCATAAATTTTCTTCTGATTTTCGTTGCGTCAGTATTTTTTGAATACCCGAGGACAGATGGTGGCTTAGAGTAGGGTTTTTTGCGAACTTGCGTTCCATGTCCATTAGAGAAAGTGAATATCGCACGATTTCTGCGTGCTGTTGTAAATCAATATTGGTGAGTAGAGTGGATAGTAAACCAAGGCCTATCTCGATATCTTGAGTTCCCTGGTAAACTTCTGAAATCGATTCAGGGTTTTGAATAAAAATGCAGTTAAGCGTTTTCACTAATGAATCCTGAGCAATCATACCCGTATTGGCGATACCTGTTACAAGGTAGGCTGATTGAACGATACCAGCCAATGGAAGCACGCGTGTGGTCAAATCTTTGGTCGCTGATTTTAATGGCATAGGGCCTCCGTAGACTCAATGATGCCACCACCTAGACAGATTTCCCCGACATAAAAGCAGGCCCACTGACCCGGGGTCACTGCTCGTTGGGGTTCATTAAAAACAATGTGATAGCCGCTTGAGTCTTGTTTCATTTGGCATCCTTGGTCTGCTTGCCGATAACGGGTTTTAACCATCAATTTTGTAGATAGCTCTGGCCCTTTGCCATTTATCCAAGAAATAGCGTCACAGTGCATCGCTGTGGAGAATAGGGCCTTATTGTTGTTCCCCTGTGCAACATAAAGCGTGTTGCTCTCGATGTCTTTACCAACGACGTACCATGGTTCATCAGGTGCATTTTTAACCCCGCCGATGCCAAGACCTTGTCGTTGGCCTAGGGTGTAGAACATGACGCCTTCATGTTTGCCAACTTTAACCCCAGTCAGTGTTTTAATTACACCAGGTTTTGATGGAATATAGCGTGCAAGGAAGTCTCTAAACCTACGTTCACCGATAAAACAGATCCCAGTACTATCTTTTTTTGCATGGGTAGGGAGGCCGCTCTCGAATGCGATTCGCCTAACTTCCGGCTTTTCGAGATTCCCAATAGGGAAAAGGCAATTTTTGAGTTGCTGGGCAGTGACGGATTGAAGAAAGTAGCTCTGATCTTTATGAGGATCCAGCCCTTTCAATAATTTGAGTGACGAACCACGCCTATCAATTCTTGCATAGTGCCCAGTTGCTATGAAATCTGCACCTAAGACCTCGGCGTATTCACTGAAGACATTAAACTTTATTTCGCGATTACAGAGAATATCCGGATTGGGAGTCCGACCTAATTGATATTCCCGTAAAAACTGTTCAAATACATTATCCCAGTATTCTGCAGCAAAGTTTGCCTCATGAAGTGGAATCTTAAGATGGTCACATACAGCCTTGGCATCATTTAGATCGTCTTTAGCAGTACAGTATTCAGTCCCGTCGTCTTCTTCCCAGTTTTTCATGAACAGACCTTTTACATTATAGCCTTGATCAATCAGAATCTTTGCTGTGACAGACGAATCCACACCCCCGGACATGCCGACAACGACATTGAGTTGTTTTTTTGAATCAGATTTATGCATCTTGGATGATGTTGAGGTTAATTGTGGTATTTTACTTTAGCTGTGCCGTCATGTGAATGCACTAACGTTCATAATTTAGGAAAAGTCTGAATGAATAAAATTTTAATGGCAATAATCGTCGTTACATTAGGCATCGGTGCTGTGGGTACTTATCTATATTTCAATATTAATAGTCTTGTTAAAGAGGGTATTGAATCAGCTGGTGAGTCCGCGCTTGGTGTATCAGTTACCGTCGATAAAGTGCAAATTTCTATCCTCTCAGGAACTGGGCATATTCAAGGTTTGGAGGTAGCAAACCCAGATGGCTATTCCACTTCGAAACCAGCGATATCTATCGCTGATATCGAAGTTACCCTAGATTTGAGTTCTCTTACTACCGATACCATCATCATAAAAAATATCTTCATAGATGGGCCTGAAATATTCTACGAGCGCCAATTGTTGGAAAGTAACATTGGCCAGTTACAAGAGAACTCTGAGGGGCCAAGTGATGAAAATGGGGGTTCGAGCGTAGAAAGCAATCTCATTATTGCTCATCTGGAAGTAAGAAATGCAAGAATTAGCGTTATTACACCTCTTATGGATAAGGCAATTTCTCTCCGAATGCCACTTCTTGAGCTGAATGATCTCGGAAAAAATGAAGCAAGTTCATTCAAGAAAGTGATTAATGAGGTCTTGATTGCTTTGAATAAGTCTCTCATTCCACTGATCACAGAAAATGTAGGTTTGGGTGATCAGATAAAAGATGCAGGTAAAAAGTTAGGAGATAAAATTAAGGGATTTTTTAACTAATAACAAATTCAAAAATTTGGCAACTAAACTATTGGAGTAATGTATGAAATTCATTCTAATGACCTTCGCAGTATTATACTTAGCTTGTGGTGAAGTACTTGCTGGGAGCAACGCTGATCTAAGTTTTTATTATGAGGGTCAGTTGGTTAAAACGAGAGACATGACAGAAGACGAAATCAGAACTTTCGAAGAGCTGGAGATATCAAATCAGGTCATGGCGATAATCGACAAGCGCAACGGTCAATCAGATGCTGATACAAAAAGAATAATTGACAAGTTTTTAAGTAATAAGGGGGTTGGGGGAAAATTAAAACAAGCATTAAATTCTATCAACATGTCCCTAGAATTTGACTTAAGCGCCAAAGACCCTGAATCCACTACACTCGAAGTCTATGCTGAACAGCATCATAAAACGTCCGCCAATTTCAAAAAAGATATTTCAAGCAATTTAGAGTTTGTTTATGACGAAATTAGAGTGGCGGGTAAAAAACTAATTTAAGACTGTCGTATTCACCCAAGTGTTTTCCACAAATAGTATAGATAGGAAAAAAAATGACTGAATCACAAACCCTGAGCCACTTGGACAGTGACGGCAATGCCCATATGGTCGATGTTTCTGATAAGGATGTAACAAAAAGAATCGCCGTAGCTAAGGGTTCAATCACCATGACAGCTGAAACACTAAGTTTGATTGTTGAAGGTGGTCATAAGAAAGGTGATGTATTTGCCGTTGCAAGGATTGCGGGTATTCAAGGGGCTAAGAAATGTGCTGATCTCATTCCTCTGTGTCATCCTCTGGCACTGAGCTCTGTCGAGCTACTTTTAGAAGCTAATATCGGAGAGCTGAAAGTTGAAATAGAAAGTAGAGTTAAATTAAATGGGCGCACTGGTGTGGAAATGGAAGCACTAACTGCGGTATCTATTGCTGCGCT
Organism: Pseudomonadales bacterium; assembly: GCA_016763855.1. Taxonomy (GTDB): domain Bacteria; phylum Pseudomonadota; class Gammaproteobacteria; order Pseudomonadales; family Azotimanducaceae; genus JAHRVQ01. Next base: position 8,346 of record JAESSY010000070.1, on the reverse strand, counting down.
CACCATTTATGACATGTGTAAAGCAGTAGATAAATACATGGTTATTGGAGAAATTTATGTAACGGAAAAACGCGGTGGGAAGTCAGGAGATTGGCGAGTGTGATTAGTATTACTGTAAAACTATTTGCGAGCCTTCGAGAACGATTGAGCCATCAAGATTTTATCTGGGAGATGGAAGCGCCAAGGACAGTTTCAGATGTAACGATATCCCTGAGTCAGGATAAAGGCTGTCATTGGTTAGATATCTTGAATGAAAGCAATGTTATTGTTGCTGTAAATCAGACCATTGTCGATCGATTATACGAACTTCAGGATGGGGATGAATTGGCATTTTTTCCTCCTGTTACTGGAGGATAGCGTTGATCAAAGTTGTTGTTCAGTCAGATGATTTTGATTCTAGTATAGAAACCCATGCGCTTTCGGCGAGTTCCAAAGGTATTGGAGGCATCGTCTCTTTTACAGGTTTCGTCAGAAATATTAATCAAGATGATCCAGTGTCGTCGCTTTTCCTCGAACATTATCCCGGAATGACAGAGCAACAAATCAAAGAAATCGTTACAGAAGCAATTAAGCGATGGGAGGTTGTCGCTGCAACAGTGATTCACCGCATAGGCGAACTTTACCCAGGAGATCAAATCGTGTTTGTAGCCGTCGCTAGTCCGCATCGGGGGGATGCATTCGCCGCTTCTGAATATATTATTGATTTCTTAAAAACCAAGGCCACATTCTGGAAACGAGAAAAGGTGGGTACAGCTTCTCGTTGGCTTGATAGTCGACAATCTGATTTTGATGCTGCTGCTCGTTGGGATATTAAATAGAGAACATTAGGGCAGGCTCCTAGGATCTTGTTCGCTTGCTTTGTTTATGATTGTTTGTGGGTAAATTTACTTGTATCGATTCGAATTGGCCCGTTTTTATTTTATCTACTGACCAGGAGCCAATTTGTTTTCTGTACAGCCTCAAGGTTGGAAACCCAACATTTGCAGTCATCCTCCTTACCTGACGATTTTTCCCTTCGGTAATGATTATTTCTAACCAGGATGTGGGAATTGATGCTCGATGTCTTACCGGTGGTGATCTAAAAGGTAGCGCAGGATCATAGATTTGATGAACTTTTGCAGGCCTCGTCATCCTGTCTTTTAGATTAACCCCTTGCCTTAGTATGCTTATGGCTTTTTCTGTAAGCTTGCCCTCCACTTGAACCCAGTAGGTTTTTTCAAGCTTAAATTTAGGTTCCGCTATTCTTGCCTGAAGTTGACCATCATTTGTTAATAGCAGTAGACCCTCAGAGTCCTGATCCAGACGTCCGGCCGGGTAAAAACCTTTTAGCTTGATGAAGTCGGCGAGGGTAGGTGTGCTGTTGATTTTGCTAAATTGAGAAATTACGCCATAGGGTTTGTTAAACAAAAGTAGGTTTGTCATAGAATATCTTTATTGAATTAGGTTTGCGCTTCTTCCTCTTTGGTCGATTCGGTAAGGTCTTCTTTGTCGTCGGCATCGTCTTTAGTGTTTTCTGCTTTGGTACCCTCTGATTTAGCACCCTCTAATTTGCTTTCCTCCACAGTGGAGCTAGCCTCATTAGATTGTATATTTATTGCGTGGGAACCTTTGGGTCCTTCCAAAATATCAAAAGAAACAGATTGTCCGGCTTTGAGTGTTTTGTAACCGTCCATCTGTATTGAGGAATAGTGTACGAAAAAGTCTTCGCTCGAATTCTCACATAGTATGAATCCGTATCCTTTTGCGTTGTTGAACCACTTCACATGTCCCATCGACATTGATGACTGACCTCCTGCCATATCATACAACGCTACTTTATGGTCAATAACCTTCATTCGTCAAGTAGTTGACTTGAAAAAATGAAAAATGTCTCCAATTAAATAAGAAGGAGTTTCATCATTAATATTCACAAAAAGTCTAAACAAGGGTATACCCTTGTATTTGGTGGTGTACGATGGATAAAAATCACTAAGCGTAAACAGATGTGAGAAACGTGTTCAAAAGTAGACTAGTATTAAAACAAGAGAAACGCTTGATCTCAATTTCTAACATAAAAGAAAGCAAGGTCGATTCACTAAACGAGAAATTGTCAGGTGATGAGGATGATGCGGAATTTGATCGGGATATTGGCTTAGCTGAAGCCGAGACTAAACCGAAACTGAAAAAACCTAGCATGTATAAGGTCATACTTTTGAATGATGATTATACGCCGATGGAATTTGTAATCGAGGTACTACAAACATTTTTTAACATGAACAGGGAAAAAGCCACACAGATTATGTTAGCGGTGCACACGGCAGGGAAGGCAACCTGCGGTATATTCACGATGGATGTAGCTGAAACGAAATCTGTGCAAATAAATCTATATGCCCAGGAATGTCAGCACCCTTTGATCTCAATTATTGAGGCTACTGACTAAGATTGCCGTCTAGATGAAGGCAGAGTAGAAAATAAAGTTGATTTGCATAACGATATAAAATGGTTTGGCGAACGCTGAACCAAAGCGAGATAAAATAGATGTTGAGTAAAGATTTAGAAATAACATTGAATTTGGCTTTCAAGGAAGCTAGAAACAAAAGGCATGAATTAATGTCAGTAGAGCACTTGTTGTTGGCGTTGATCGATAATGAGGATGCCGCTATAGTGCTAAAAGCCTGCGGAGCCGATTTAGAAAGTCTAAGGCGCGAATTGTTAGAGTTCCTGGATGCAACTACACCCCTCATTCCAAAATCAGATACAGATAGAGAGACACAACCCACGCTGGGCTTTCAAAGGGTACTGCAGCGTGCCGTTTTTCATGTCCAGTCTTCTGGTCGAAAAGAAGTTGCCGGCAGTAGTGTGCTCGTTGCTATTTTTAGTGAGCAAGAGAGTCATGCAGTTTATATTCTAAAGCAACAAAATATTAACCGTATTGAAGTTGTCAATTATATCGCCCATGGTACGCCCAAAGTCGGTGCAGAAGAAGAGTCTGAGCAACTTGAGAATCTGAATGAAGACGGATCCGCTGAAGAAACAGCACCTACAGCGTTAGAGAACTTCTCTACTAACTTAAATGATCAGGCGCGCGCTGGAATGATAGATCCTCTCGTTGGTCGTGAAGAAGAAGTCGAGAGAGTCATTCAAATTTTGTCTAGGCGTCGAAAGAATAACCCACTCCTAGTGGGTGAGTCTGGTGTTGGTAAAACTGCCATCGCAGAAGGCTTAGCCAAGCTTATCGTTGATGGTAAGGTTCCTGATGTGATCAAGGACAGTACTGTTTATGCTCTTGATCTTGGCGCTTTGTTAGCCGGTACGAAATATCGTGGTGATTTTGAGAAGCGATTAAAAATGCTGCTTAACGAGTTGAAAGACAAAGATAACCAAATTTTATTTATAGATGAAATTCACACCATCATAGGAGCAGGTGCCGCGTCAGGTGGCGTAATGGACGCTTCAAATCTACTCAAACCGTTACTGGCTTCAGGACAAATCCGTTGTATGGGATCTACTACTTATCAGGAGTATCGAGGAATTTTCGACAAGGACCGTGCATTGTCACGGCGCTTCCAGAAAATAGATGTCGAAGAACCTAGCGTTACAGAGACCTATCAAATATTGAAAGGCCTAAAAAGTTATTTTGAAGAACATCATCATCTCCGTTATACAGATAAGTCTTTGCGTGTTGCTGCGGAATTAGCAGATCGATATATCAATGACCGATTTATGCCCGATAAGGCCATCGATGTAATTGATGAGGTCGGTGCATATCAACAACTACAACCACCTTCTAAACGAAAGAAATTGATTAATGTGTCCGATATCGAAAAGATGGTAGCAAAGATTGCAAGAATACCTGCTGCAACTGTGTCATCGTCGGATAAAAAGGCGCTCAAAGATTTGGACAAAAACCTTAAAATGGTTATTTTTGGCCAGGACAATGCCATAGATACATTGTCAAGTGCGATCAAGCTTTCAAGAGCTGGTCTGAAAGATGATCAAAAACCTATCGGTTCCTTCCTTTTTGCCGGGCCAACAGGTGTCGGAAAAACCGAGCTATGTCGTCAGTTAGCAGGCATTATGGGAATTGAATTAGTTCGCTTCGATATGTCTGAATATATGGAGCGACATACTGTCTCTAGATTAATTGGTGCGCCTCCTGGTTATGTTGGTTTTGACCAGGGTGGATTGCTCACGGAAGCGGTAACAAAACACCCACATTGTGTACTGTTATTGGATGAAGTTGAGAAAGCACACCCGGAAGTTTTCAACTTATTGCTCCAAGTGATGGATCACGGTACCTTAACTGATAATAACGGGCGCTCAGCCGACTTCAGGAATGTCGTGATTGTTATGACAACTAATGCTGGAGCACAAGAGATGAGTCGCTCCTCGATTGGTTTTGTTGATCAAGATAATTCTACCGACGGCATGGAGGTTCTTAAGAAAATGTTCACACCTGAATTTAGAAATCGCCTTGATGCCATCATTCAATTTGATTCTTTGTCTACTGATGTAATTGGTACTGTGGTTGATAAGTTCCTTGTAGAAGTGCAGGTACAACTGGATAGCAAAAAAGTAGTGTTGGATATTAGTGATGAAGCTAGAGAGTGGTTAATTGTTAACGGTTATGATCAGAGTATGGGCGCGAGACCCATGCAACGACTAATTCAATCCAAAATCAAGAAGGAGTTAGCTGAGGACATATTGTTTGGACGCTTATCTCATGGTGGTGGGACGGTCAAGGTATTAGTAGAAGACGATGACCTGATTTTGAAGATACAACAGTCCAGCAAAGAATCCGCGACGACTTGATTTGCTTAAACCTGAATCGCCTTAAAAATACTTAGTCATTTGCAAGGCGAATAAAGCTTATTCTCGGAAGGTAATTCGGCCCTTAGTGAGGTCGTAAGGTGTAAGTTCAACTTTGACGGAATCACCTGTTAGAATCTTGATGTAATTCTTACGCATTTTCCCAGAAATATGGGCAATGATCTTATGACCATTCTCTAGTTCAACTTTGAACATCGTATTGGGTAAGGTATCCGTTACAGTACCAGTCATTTGGATTTGTTCTTCTTTGGCCATTCAGTTCCTCGATTAAATTTGTTGTATCTTTAAAAGCGGTGCATTTTGCCCGAATTCATAAGTATAAGCAAAGAACAATCGTTCCCAAGGTGTTTTCTATGGAATGCAGGGTGTTTCTTATGGATTGTAAGGTGCTTCTTATGGAATAGGTATCCACTGATTTTCAAGAAATAACTCTAGCGGTTTATAATCTGATTTATAGGACATCTTTTGACAGGCTTCGATCCAGTACCCCATATAGAGGTGAGGTAAGTTGATATCAGCGGTATTTTGTATCAGCCAGAGGATTGCATAGCTCCCAAGACTTCGCGTTTTTTCTTCTGCATCAAAGAATGTATAGATAGCGGAGAGACCATTCTCTAATCTATCTGCAACAGCTATCGCCAAGAGCTTTTGTTTAAAACGAAACTCAAAAAAAATAGCTTCTGATCTACCCTTAACCAAAAAAGAAACAAACTGATCTTCCTCCGGCGGGTACATATCGCCATCTGAATGTCTTAAGCGGATGTAGTTTTGGTATAAATTAAAGTATTCGTCAGTGAGTTTAGGTCTTGTGGCTACAACGGTTAGATCAGCATTCTTTTTTAGAATTCTCTTCTGAGTGCGTTTCGGTTTAAATTTGTCTACCGGTATACGTAAGGCGATACATGCTTTGCATCCTTGGCAGTGGGGGCGATAAATGTGCTGGCCACTTCTTCTAAACCCTGCTTCGGATAAGCTTGAGTAGAGTCGAGTATCAATATCTTCCCCTGGATCCGCGAACAGCGTGGTGGCCTGTTTACCATCCAGATAACTGCAGTCATGGCCAGGTGTTGTAAAGAATTTTAATTCAGAAAGGGAGGTCACCAGGTAATCCAGGTCAAGTTTCATATCATTTTACTTAAGACGACCTGATTTTCCAGTGAGTGTTTACCAATGCGGGAGTGTTCCAGTAATATTTTTCCATGGAATGCCATCATTTTCGTCGCAATATTTTTCAAGATAAGCCGCAAAATCGCTCCTAGGCAGGGTTGAACAACCCAGAGAGCTCAAGTGTGCATTTTCAATCTGGCAATCGATAAATGGGCTCCCATAGCGCTGTAATAGTTTACTGAGGTGAACCAAGGCGACTTTTGAAGCATCTGTGGCGAGGTGAAACATTGATTCTCCAAAGAACATGCGCCCAATACTCACGCCATATAAGCCTCCGACGAGACGATTACCTTTAAAGCACTCTATTGAGTGTGCTAGTCCTTGTGCGTGTAATTGTTGGTAGGCATCCAGCATTTCCCTGGTAATCCAGGTTGCAGATTCCCCGCTAGATTCATCTCTTGTGTTGGCTTCATTCCCAGTGAATAGATTTCGCGGTTTCGCACAGGCCTTTATTACCTCGGCAAAACAAGTGTTAACCTTTATTTCAAACTCGTTGCGCCGTAATCGTTTCATCAAAGAGCGAGATATTTTTAGCTTGTCATGAAATAGTACAGCACGCTCGTTTGGTGACCACCATAATATCGGTTGGGTCTCATCAAACCAGGGAAAAATGCCGCGTGAGTAGGCAAGCTTTAGTCTTTCAGGGCTTAGATCACCACCCGCAGCAAGTAGTCCGTCCGGTTCGGTTAAAGCATTTTTTAAGGGCGGAAATTCAATAATTGACTCATCGAGCCAAATGAGTTCGGTCACGACTAATTTACAATCTCATCGAGGAATTTTTCGGCATCTAGTGCAGCCATACAGCCAAAGCCGGCAGAAGTGATTGCCTGACGGTATATTTTGTCTGAAACATCACCCGCTGCGAAGACCCCGGGGACATTGGTCGCAGTGACTCCACCTGTCAAGCCTGATTGAATAGTAATATATCCCCCATCCATCTCAACCTGACCTTGAAAGATATCAGTGTTTGGGCGATGTCCTATGGCAATAAACACCCCTCGCAAATTAAAAGACTGGGTTTCTGCGGAATCGACGTCCTTGATACGCATGCCAGTGACGCCCATCTCGTCACCGAGGACTTCATCCAAGGTGTGATTCCAGTGAATGGTTATATTGCCTTTGTTTATCACTCTGTCTCGCAGGATTTTTTCGCCTCGGAATTCGTCTCTTCTGTGCACAACGATGACTTCTTCTGCAATGTTGGATAGATAGAGCGCTTCCTCCATCGCTGTGTTGCCTCCGCCAATTACCGCTACTTTTTGTTTTTTGTAGAAAAAACCGTCACAAGTGGCGCATGCACTTACCCCTTTGCCTTTAAAAGCTTCTTCTGACGCTAGGCCCAGATATTGCGCGGAAGCACCTGTCGTAATGATTAATGCATCACAAGTATAAACAGCCTGATCCCCAGTAAGTCGGAAGGGCCGTGAACCTAACTCTGCCTTGTTGATATGATCAAAGATAATCTCAGTATCAAACCTTTCTGCATGCGCTTGCATATCACTCATGAGCTGTGGACCTTGTAGCCCTTCTGCGCCAGCCGGCCAATTATCCACGTCGGTTGTAGTAGTGAGTTGCCCGCCAATCTCAATGCCAGTAATCACGACTGGTTTCAAATTAGCTCTTGCACCGTAGATGGCGGCAGACAAACCAGCGGGACCGGATCCCAAAATGAGTAGTTTGTGGTGAACTTCTTGCAAATCTGGCATTTCTAATGTGTTCCCGAGGTTAAATCTCTAAAAAAGGCGATTTCATCCAAAGTGAATAAATGCTTAAATATTCACTTTGTGGTAGGTTTCCAAGTGTTCAGCAAGAACTGTGCCAACTGCCACGGGATGATGGGCAAGAAGTACGACTTGCTGCTGGACAAGGTTTACGAGCAGCTGGAGCTGTCAACCTGGGTGGCCGAACACTTCACAATCCACCCTGCTCACCACCACTACAAGCAATTCTACTACCAGGAGTGGGACGAGAGAGATCGGTACGTACCCTGAGACTCAGATACATCCACGACCACATCTACGCTCCCTACATGTCGCAGGATCAGGGCAAGAATGCCAACGGAGGAGTCTGGCCCGTGGACTTCACCAAGATCAGGATGAGACCCGGAGGCATCAACTACATCTACAACATCATGACTGGCTACCACTTCAAGGCCCCCTACGGCATGGAAGTCCCCAAGGGAAAGCACTTCAATCCGTACTCCCTCAGCCATTCAGCTACTTCGACCATATGATCATCGGTATGCCTCGTCAGCTCCATGACGGTCACATCGAGTATGAGGATGGTACCCCCGCCTCCACTCCCCAGATGGCCAACGATGTCTCCAACTTCCTGTTCTTCCTGCAGAGGAGGTCCGGATGGAGGAGAAGT
>JAESSY010000069.1 GCA_016763855.1 Pseudomonadales bacterium | reverse complement strand
CGATATGGCGAGTTTCTCCTGTTGCCTTAATGTAGTCGTTGGGAATAACAAACCCGGTTGTTCCGAGAGACAGTGCGGCACCCAATCCAGTCGTTACAAATCCAGTGGGTGATGGTTTGATCAAGTTGCCATACATATAGGTGGATCTGCGAGTCATAACATTACCCGCGAGTACGTTTTCTGATAGTGACTCTTTGACGAAGTGTTCCGGTGCAATGACTAATACTTTCCCTGACTCAACGTCTTCCTGATTGATGACGCCCAGAACACCAGCAAAGTGATCCGCATGACTATGCGTGTGAATCACAGCAACAACAGGTCTTTCTCCCAGATGTTTGTTTGCGAGTTTAAGGCCAGCCCGGGAGGCTTCGCTGGATGTGAGAGGGTCAATAATTATCCAGCCTGTGTTTCCGCGAATCAAAGTCATGTTTGCAATATCAAATGAACGAATTTGATAAAGGCCGTCCACAATTTCATAGAGGCCATGGTGTTGTGCGTTTAGTTGAGCCTGTCGCCATAGAGAGGGATTAACGGTGTCAGGGGCATCATCTTTTAAAAATGACACCGCTTCTAAATTATAAACAGATCTCTTTGCAACATCATGGGCTATTGTCATGGGCTCAATGGTTGCGATAAAGCCTTTTTGAGCATTTTCAAAACTACGTCTATCTGAGAAATTGAGCTTCTGCTTAAAATGGTTTTGGCTCGCGATGGTTGTGTCCGTTGCAGATTTTGGCTGTGCAAGATCTTCGGCCAATGGTGTGTACTCACTCATTTTCTCATCTCCTCTTTATTTGGGATTATGCAACTAGGGAACGTCTGGTTGAGATCTATTTCTGCCATGTCGGCGTCAGATGAAAACTCCAAAAGTTCTTAATGTATAGCATATTAATAACTTTTCTCCGTTCACCCCTTCCTTGCCCTGACGAAAATATCCACTTAATCAGACGTTCCTTAGACCTTGAAGCGCAGCTGCTTCACTCCTTAACATCTCTGGGGAGCCCAACAACTGACGATTAAACCCAATTCGCTTAAACCAATAGTGTAAACCAACTAAGTCGGTAAAACCCATGCCGCCGTGTATTTCTGTTGAAGTTTTAGCGACAAATTTACCGATTTCACTGATATGAGCTTTGCAATGGCATGTGGTCATTTCGGACTCGTTGGGTAAATTGTCGAAGGCATGACTTGTATACCAAACCATGGCCCGGCAAGGTTCCAGACCCGCGGTCATTTCTGCACACATGTGTTTGACTGCTTGAAAAGACGCAATCACACGCCCAAATTGCTCGCGCTCTTTTGCATAAGAAACGGCCTGGTCAATCATGCATTGGGCAGCCCCAAGTGTGTCGGCGGCTAGCATAATACGGCCAATGTTGATGGCTTGGTGATAAACGGATTCATCTGAAGTGATGAGTTCGGCTTTGCTGTTATCTAACAGTAATTCACAGGTGCTTCGTGTAAGATCGATCGTTGTACGATTGTTTATTTTCAATTGATCTTTTTCAACCAGATAAATCGATTTGTTTTGTGCTGCAACCAAAAAGACATCCGCATTGGTATCAAGCACAAAGGTGGCTTTACCCGACAATAAACCTTTGTCCTCTTTAACGCCTTGGTCATGCCTTAAAGCAATTGAATCTCCTAATGCGATACCAACTCTGGATTCTCCAAGGGCTATAGCGGCTAAGAGGTCGTTATGTGTACTGGTTGTGGATAATATGGTAGGGGCGATAACAGCGGTACTAATAAAAGGGGAGGGGGTGACATGATGGCCCAGTTGTTCTGCAACAATGGCAGCGTCCAATGTCCCCATAGCAACGCCCCCCTGTGCTTCGGGGATTAACATACCTGAAATGCCGAGATCGACAAGACCCTGCCAGATAGCCTTGTCGTTCTTATTTTTAGTGCTTTCTCGTACTCTATCGAGTGCCACTTCTCCGCTGAGGAATTTCTGTACACTATCTTGTAACAAGGTTTGTTCTTCTGAAAGACCAAATTCCATCTTCCTTATCCTCTATTGTGAATTAGCTTCTTGTGATTTGACTTGTTGTGCACGAGGTTCTCTTGGCATATCAAGACCTCGTTCACTGATGATGTTTTTTTGAATTTGTGATGTGCCACCGCCGATAATGAGGCCCAGTTGAAACATGTACTGACTTTGCCACGCGCCATTGTCTCGCAGGTCTGGATTGTCGCCATAACAGAGTCCGAACTCACCCATCATGTCTATACCTAATCCTTCGATATCATGACGCAATTCTGTGCCTTGGAGTTTGACAATCATTCTTGCGATTTTCGCATCCTGACCAGGATTAAGCCGGGATGAGAGAATTCTCATGTCATTGTATTGCATGGCCATGACGCGCCCTTGTAATTTCATCAAACGATCGCGATAGACAGGATGATCGATGAGCTTATCGCCGTTCAATGATTCAGACCGTGCTAGTGTTATCAGCGAATTCAACCTTGATAGTGCGCCGTTAGGATCTCCTAACATATCTCTTTCGTGACCGAGAATAGCATTGGCAACCATCCAACCTGCACCGCGTTTGCCGACGATTTGATCTTTGGGTACCCGAACATCAGTAAAAAAGACTTCGTTAAAGTTAGCAGCGCCGGTCATATCGACAAGTGGTCGAATCTCAATGCCGGGTGTATCCATTTTAAAAAGGAGAAAGGATATGCCGTGGTGCTTTTTGGCCTCGGGTTCTGTGCGTACCAGGCAAAATATCCAGTCAGCAATATGGGCAGAACTTGTCCAAATCTTTTGGCCGTTGACGACCCATTCATCTCCATCGAGAACAGCACTCGTTCTTAAGCTGGCAAGATCACTGCCGGCGCCGGGTTCTGAATAACCCTGGCACCAAATAATTTTCCCTTCGATGGTCCCTTGAATAAATTTGAGCCGTTGTTCTTCAGATCCAACTTCGAGTAGTGTCGGTACGAGCATGGAGATGCCCTGATTGCTCATGCCTCCGGCAACCCCAGCATGAGCAAATTCTTCCGCGATAATACGTGATTTAACAATATCTAATGTCGCGCCGTAGCCACCATAAGCCTTGGGTATTGTCCTGGCGGTATATCCGTTTTCAATCAAACGTTTTTGCCAGGCATCAGTTTTATCTGATTTTAATCTGCCCCCTAGGGCTTCGTGCCTGTTTTGTTTAATGAACGCTTTTAAGTCTTTGCGAAACAGCTCGTATTCTTCGCCGAATGATAAGTCCATTCTAGTCACCTTTAACTGTTGTGTTCTTTTGTAAGATTCAAATATTGTGGGTTTTGATTACGCAATAATATATCGAGATTGAAGGTGACAAATCAAGCACATCATCATGATCGATGAGCCTAATGATTGTTCTTATAACCCTTCAATCTATGTGGTTGAACTCTAAGCGAGTTCAAGGGAGACTGCGTGTTCTAAACGATAACCCTAGGAGAGAAGTATGGCAGTTCAAGTTGGGGATAAAGTCCCTGAAGCGACAGTAAAAGTGATGACTGAAAAGGGACCGCAAGATCTCAGTACAGCGGATATGTTTGGCGGTAAAAAAGTGGTTTTATTTGCCCTGCCTGGTGCCTATACCCCGACTTGTAGTGCGGCTCACTTGCCTGGGTTTGTGGTTGTCGCGGATAAAATCAAAGAAAAAGGCGTTGATAGCATTGTTTGCCTTTCTGTCAATGACCCCTTTGTCATGGCCTCCTGGGGTGCCGAGAAAAATGCCGAAGAATTGATTATGGCGGCAGATTGGAATTCAGATTTTACCTCCGCCATGGGTTTGGAAATGGATGGCTCTGCATTTGGTTTAGGGAAGCGTTCACAGCGCTATTCAATGATTGCAGAAGATGGTGTGATCACTGCCCTTAACGTCGAAGAAGGTCCTAATTTTGAAGTTTCTACGGCTGATAAGATTTTGGAAGCGCTATAAGTGATCTTCATCACCGTGATGCCGAAGTATCATTGGTGATGAGTGACAACAGGAATGTAAAATGCCCACATCAACGTGGGCATTTTTTGTTTAACGGTCTCGATTCGAAAGTATTCAATTACAGCAGGGCGTATGTTCGAGGTAGAAAGTTGGGTTTGGTGGACGTTGCTTGCGGCATTAATGCAGGCCGTAAGAACCGCTGGACAAAAATATCTTAGTCAAGAAATTTCGCCCTTGGCGACGACTTTGGTTCGATACCTCTATGGTCTGCCTTTCGCTTTGATATGGCTCGGCATACTGGGTCAGTACACAGGGTTTGTTTTTCCTGAGATAAATTTGATCTTCTTACTTTCGGGATTCGCGGCAGGACTTCTACAAATAGTCGCCACTGTGCTGCTTATTCGTTTGTTTACTTTGAGAAACTTTGCGATAGGGACGACCTATGCGAAATCAGAAGTGTTGTTGACTGCCACCATTGGTTTTGTCTTTTTCTCTGAGAAAATAACCTGGTTTGCGAGTTTTGCCATGATCATTTGTGTGACAGGTCTCGTCGTCATTACGATTGTCAGAGTAGGAGGGATGACTGGATTACGGAGCAAGTCTGCAATTTATGGATTGGGATCCGGCTTATGTTTTGCGCTTACGTCGCTATTTTTACGTCAAGCAAGTTTGTCGTTAGAAATTCCCGAGAGAGGTGATTTTGCCAATATGCTGACCGCAAGTATGACATTGCTCTACATGGTGACCCTACAAACTGTCGTTACGACTGTGCTAGTCGTAAAAATGCAACCTGGCGAATTAAGTCGGGTTTTCAAGGCCTGGCGTCCTGCACTATTTGTGGGTTTCACCGGTGTTGTGGGTTCTATTGGGTGGTTTACCGCAATGACCTTAGAAATGGCCTCTTATGTTAAAACCCTCGGGCAGGTAGAATTTATTATGACCTTACTCATAGCGGTTTTCTATTTTCATGAGAGGCCCAGCATGAAAGAATTATCGGGAATGGTGCTGATCCTTGCAGGTGGTATGATGTTATTGGTTCCGGGGATTTGATAGACACGGATAGGTTTTTCATAAAAAGAGTTCGTTAATTCATGAAGTATGCTTTGTTGTTTTTGTGTTTACAGCTTAATCCCAACTTTGCTGATGAAAAGCTTGCCGATGAAAAGTTTGCCACAGAAAAACTGTGGGACGTCTATGATTCAATCCTCATCAGGCATGTGAGTTCAAGTTCGAGACAGGGGATTGAAGTCAACTTGGTTGATTATGCGGGCTTCCAAAAAGATCCAGCATTTGCGGGGTTGGTTGAGGCCCTAAGGGCTTATCCCGTATCGACACTAAAAAGTAAAAATGAAAAATTGGCGTTTTACATTAATGCCTATAATATTCTAACGATTCAATTGATACTTGATCATAATCCTAAAACAAGCATTAAGGAAATTGGTAATTTCTTTTCGGGGCCGTGGGATCAGACTGTCCTCATTAATGCCTTAGGTGAGTTAACCCTTGATGATATTGAACATCGTATTATTCGACCCTTAGGTGATCCCAGAATTCACTTCGCAGTCAATTGTGCTTCTTTGAGTTGCCCTGACTTGAGGATAGAAGCTTATAGAAGTGCTGTTATTGATGCGCAGTTAGAGGATCAAACTCGCCTTTTTCTGCATCAAAAAGGGAAGGGTGCTTTTATTCAAGGTAAATCTGTTTTTGTCTCCAAGCTATTTTCCTGGTACAAAAAAGACTTTGATAGTCGAGGCGGAGTGGAAACGTTTATCGGGGATTACTATCCAGAAACAAAGGGTAAGAAATTAAAATTTCTAGATTACGACTGGGCGCTTAACAAACTTTAGCTTAGTAATTAAGATGCATGGTTTAAGAAACTGAATCACTGCAACGTATGTAAAACATTGCAGTGACCCATCTGGTGCTTAGAAATCCTCCCATTCATCATCCGACGCTGCTGGGGCCCGTGCTGGTGCAGCACTGATGGTGGGAGAGCGTACCTGGTTCGAGCTATGCGAGACAGCCACGTTATCTCCCACTCTAAAGAATTCGACCATTTTACTTAAACTCATTGCCTGTTCAGAAACAGCCTCGCTCGACGCAGCGGCTTCTTCAACCAAAGCTGCATTTTGTTGTGTCATTTCGTCCATCTGTGCAACGGCAGTATTCACTTGTTCAATACCTGATGTTTGTTCTGCTGCGCCTGCGGATATATCTGAGATCATGGTGCTGACCTTAATAACGGCTTCTTCGATTTCTGCCAGGGTCTTACCAGATTCATTCACCAGGTTTGATCCTTCTGTCACTTTGGATTCGCTGTTTCTGATCAGATCTTTAATATCTTTGGAAGCATCCGCAGAACGTTGCGCCAAGTTTCTGACTTCGGCGGCAACAACGGCGAACCCCCTCCCTTGTTCCCCAGCCCGTGCTGCTTCTACTGCTGCATTAAGTGCAAGTAGATTCGTTTGGAAGGCGATTTCTTCTATCACGCCGATAATATCTGCGATCTCTGAAGAAGATTTATTAATTTCTTCCATGGCGACAATGGCTTTTTCTACTACTTCTCCACCCTCACGGGCTTTTATAGTTGCAGTTTGAGCGAGTTCGTCTGCATTTTTCGAATTCTCGGCCGACTGTTTCACGACGGATGTCATCTCTTCCATGCTAGAGGCAGTTTCTTCAAGAGAGGATGCTTGGGCTTCTGTTCGCTTGCTGAGATCATCATTACCTGACGCGATTTCAGAGGCGCCGCTTCGCACGCTAGTGGATGTGTTACTAATATTTGAAATAACTTCGGTTAGTTTGTCAATCGTTGTGTTAACACTGTTCTTCATAGAGGCGAATATACCTTCGTACTCTTTATCCAGCCTGTTCGTTAGATCACCTGTTGCAAGGGTGCCCATGACTTCGAGTACATCGTTAAGCCCCGTATTGGCGGTAGCTGTCAAAGAGTTCAAACCTCTTATTAGGTTTAGAAAAAATCCGCTCTTACCACTTTCATCCAATTGAATTGTGTAGTCACCCGCATTGGCAGCGGAAACTAGATTATCAATTTCTTTTTCAATCGCGACTTCAACTGTCCTATTGGTCCACTCTACGACGGTTCCGATTCGCTCTCCGTCGACTTCGATGGAGTTAGCAATAAACGTCATAGTACGATCACCGATTTCTAAACTAGCAGTGTGTGATCCTCTCAAATTGCTTAACATATTTCGTTGGTAAGAGGGATTCTTATGGTAAATGTCGATATTCGATCCGAGTAATTTAGATGCGTTGAAATTAGGTAACCCTTCCCTGAGGTCAGATTCTGCTTCACCCATCACACGTTTTACAGATTCATTCAGATAGATAATATTCAGGTCAGCGTCGGCAATCATCGTCGCAGTACCGACGACATCGAGTGCTTGTCTTACCCTTTCGTTCGCGTCTGAGATTTTCTTGGCCTCTCTTTGCTCTGCGAGGGCCACTGTTTTGTCTTCCCACTCAACTACTGTACCGAGTCTTGTTCCATCGTCACTAAAAAGAGGTGTAGCAACCAATCCGAAGGTAAATCCAGCAACTTCGATTTGCGTTTTATACACCTCTCTCAAATTTCTGAGCATACCTCTTTGGTGTGCGGGATCTTTATGGAATCCATCAATATTCGTACCAACGAGGGAGCTGACGCTGAAGCTAGGAAGAGCAGTGCGTAATTGTGCTTCATTGCCCCCTAACATTTCTGTCACGGAGTCATTTAAATATGTGATATTGCAATCGGCATCGGCTAACATGACATTGCCTTGGACAACTTTAATTGCCTGGATAAGCATGGCTTCATCCTCAACTGGCTCCGGTTCTTCGTCTCTCGATGCAAGCGCCGAATTCAAATTGAGTAAGGACATTGTGAGATTTCCAAGAAGGGTCGTCGCGGTATAATTTGTAACCGTCACGCCGTTCGCCGTGTTTTTGACAATATCTATGGTTTGTTGGATTGCACTTTCAGATTTTGACCTACTGTCCAGACTAAGCCATATTCCAATCGCGGTTGGGACTAACGCTAGACCAAACCAAAGCGTAGAACTTCCTACTGATGAAATGAACGAGATTCCTAATATTGCTACGCCCAAACTGGGTAGTAATGCAGCCATTAGGAAGCGATTTTGAAGTGACAAATTGTCCATCGAATTGACTCCCTTTCCTGTATACGGATTTCTGAACGGTATTGCGCCGAAGCACATGTGCTAGTAAAAACTATAGTTGAGATTTCCAGAAAGAAAACAATGAGGATAAGAATTTGTCACTTATTAGTGAACAGTGCTCATATCGATAGAAAAGCGGCTAAATATTGGCGTATTCAGGATGTAGACTACACTAATATATTAGGACTTTTGGAAATTGAATGATGGATAATATCTATTTCCCTTTGAGAGAACTAAGAAAGACGTCTCTTGCAGATGCCAATTTGCACTATGTCTCAGTGCACTATGTCTCAGTGCACTATGTCTCAGTGCGGAGTAGTAAATCAAACTCATTTTTCTTAATGATATTGAGGCGGTATCAATATTTATTTCAGGAATAATATGTTTTTCTCATGAAGAGTCGATGCTGTTTTTTTATTTTTATCAACTGTTTACTTGTGCCAACAAGTGCTATTGCGAGTCAGCTCGAAGTGAGTGGGATGAACCTGCTTACTCTTACTATAAATGTGTCTGTAAGCATCATTCTCTTGTACACATTGGTTAGCCTAAGGCAGAACAAAATTCGCAATAATAAGGCTGATGCCCGTTTTGACACCATGCAATTGCAATTAGAGGATATTTCTCGCCAAAACTCTCGCTTGCAAAAAGAAAATACAACCGATAGCTTGACGGGGATTGGTAATCGAGCTCATTTTGAGATTACTTATAAAATGGAATGGGATCGTGCTTTTCGAGAACAAAAAGCGATTGCCATGTTGATGATTGATATTGACCACTTCAAGCGGATTAATGATCAATTTGGTCATACTGAAGGCGATCAATGTCTTGTAGCGGTAGCGCTGGCGATCCGAGGTTGTCTTCATCGTGCGAGTGACCGATTGATGAGGTTTGGCGGTGAAGAATTTGCAGTACTATTAAGTAGTACGGACATAGAAGGCGTGCGCTTGATGTCTTCAAGAATACTTGCAGCGGTGAAATCCTTAGAATTTCATCAGACTTTTCAGCTTACTGTTAGCATTGGAGGGGCATCTCTTGTCCCTGGTAAAAGCAAAGATAGTCAGTGTTTTATTCGCCTTGTTGATGATGCTCTGTATCGTGCGAAGGATGCAGGTCGTGATTGTTTTGAGCTAGTAGAAAATAAGACATTATTGGATATGGATATAATGCAAAAATAGGCTGCACTCCAGTGTACTTGACCTGTATGCTTCACGAGTCCAAAGACTCAGAGGTATAAGAGAGGTATGAGTGGCTAAGAAAAAACCCCTAATATTAGTAATTGATGATCAAATGACTGTTATACGCGCTATGGAGCGAATGTTGACGGATGATTATGAGGTCATCTCTGCGCTTGCTGGCGATTCGGGAATTATGATGGCAAGAGACAATCTGCCAGATCTAATATTGCTTGATATGGTCATGCCCGAAATGACCGGCATCGAAGTTTGTCAACGTTTGGGCCGAGACGGTTTAACCCAAAACATTCCGGTTATTTTTGTCAGCGCTATGGATGATAGACACAATGAGGAAAGTGGTTTTAAAGCTGGGGCAGTAGACTATATCAACAAACCGGCTTCTCCTGCGATTGTTCATGCCAGGATACGCGTGCACCTAGAAAATAATCGTCAGATCAAATTTATTGAAGCTCTTGCTAGTGGCTATCTGAATGATGCCGAGAAAATTAGAGAAACGGCAAAGGAACTACTTAATATTTCCTGAGGTAAGACCTAAGCTTGACTGCTTATACATGACTGCTAATAAACGAGAGGGGCTCAAATTATGCCAAGGGATTCGAATCAGATTGGATTGAATACAGCTACCTGTTTTACGGTGTCTATTGAGAACAATATTGCTCATATCGTGCTTTGTCGGCCAGAGAAGCGTAACAGTATGAATATTGAGTTTTGGGATGAGTTACCGGCATTAGTGTCTGCAATTGATGATCAAAGTCTGGCAAGGGTTATCGTCATTTCATCGACCGGTCCGCATTTTACTTCTGGGCTCGATCTCAATGCTTTTATGCTTGCTGATTCAACTGCAGAACCTAGTGATGATGGCAAGGATGTGATTGGTACTAAGGGAGAAACATTTTATAGGAATGTTAAGAGAATGCAGAAGTCCTTTTCTATTCTTGAAGATTGTCGCATACCAGTGCTCGCCGCCATACAAGGTGGTTGTATTGGAGGTGGCGTTGATTTGACCACAGCGTGTGATATTCGTTATGCAACTGAAGATGCTTTTTTTACAATTTTTGAAACCAATATCGGTATGACAGCCGATGTGGGCACTTTTCCGAGATTGGCGAAGCTTATCCCAGAGGGCATCGTTAAAGAACTTGCTTACACAGGAAGAAGAATGCCGGCCCAGGAAGCAAAAGAGGTGGGCTTAGTCAATGCGGTTTATCCAGATCAAGAGGCTATGATTGCAGGGGTGATGGAAGTTGCAGCTCAAATTGCGAGTAAAGCACCGTTAGCTGTCTATGGTTGTAAACGCATGATTAATTATTCTAGGGATCACACAACAGCGGATAGCCTCGACTACATCAGTATTTGGAATGCCAGCATGTTACAGCCACCAGAAATGATGGAAGCAATGACCGCAAATGCTGAAAAGCGTCCCGGAAAATTTGCTAATCTCCCCGCTAAACGAAGCTGAGATTAGACGGAGCTTGCACGGGTGATGGGGATGTTGGAGCGGGTGATGGGAATCGAACCTACACTATCAGCTTGGGAAGCTGAAGTTCTGCCATTGAACTACACCCGCATATAAAAAGCCGCATAGTAAAATTCACACAACAGTAACGATAAATGTATTGAAGGCCGCTTACAATCATCTCTTTATTTAATATTAGGAATTCATAATGGCTATTGGTGTCTGGGAACCCGCAAATTCACAATCTTCAAAATCAAAGCGAATTGATTCAAAAAAAGTAAATGAAATTTTGATAATTGCTGGTTCAGTAGATCTGTCAGACCTAATGAATGCTTTGTCTCAGGATTTTATTCAAACTGAAAATATTTTAATGAAAAAACAATCTACTGATTGGGCGTGTTTGTCTGATTACGAAGATGACGAACTTGAATTGCTCGCTCGGTTTTTCACCTTGGCAGAGATGCAGTTAACGGGGTGGGATGGAGGAAACCTGTCGCCGGTGATTTACATTGTAAAAGTCTTGAAGAAAAGAAAAGCCTTTGGTGGTGAATTGAGGAAGTGGATTAAAGCCAGCACAGATAACCGCTATTTACCCAACGGCGCAATTTTATAGCTAATCACCTATAATAAACATCTGAAAATAGATGGAACGCTTCATGAATGAGAGAACTGCATCAGTCCAAAGAGACACGCTGGAAACGCAAATTAGTGTTGCGATAAATTTAGATGGTACAGGAGACGCTTCCTTCGAGACGGGTCTACCTTTTCTTGAGCACATGCTCGATCAGGTTGCACGGCATGGACTTATTGATATTGATATTCGCGCAACCGGAGATCTGCAAATCGATGCCCATCACACAGTTGAAGATATCGGTATTACCTTAGGCCAGGCGTTTACAGAAGCCATTGGCAGTAAAAAAGGTATTTGCCGTTATGGCCATGCTTATGTACCGTTAGATGAGGCACTCTCCAGAGTCGTTATTGATTTTAGTGGCCGCCCAGGCCTTGAATATAAAATTGATTTCGTTCGGGCTCAGGTCGGCAATTTTGATGTCGATTTGTTTTTTGAATTCTTTCAAGGCTTTGTTAATCATGCGAATGTGACACTACACATCGATTGTTTAAAGGGGCATAACGCTCACCATCAAATAGAAACTGTTTTTAAAGCCTTTGGCCGTTCGATCAGGATGGCGTTGACACGTGATCCGCGATTGGGCGATGTACTTCCTTCGACCAAGGGCGCACTGTAGATGCAAATCATACCAGCTATTGATTTTAAAGATGGCAAAGTCGTCAATCTAAAACAAGGTCAGTTAGAAAAAACAACCACTTATTCCGATGACCCCATCGCCACAGCGGATCAATGGGTCGCGGCGGGGGCGACACGTTTACACTTGGTTGATTTGGATGGTGCTTTTGAGGGCACTCCTGTAAATCATCTTGCTATTGAAACCATTGCAAAGAACCATCCTGATCTAACTATTCAGCTGGGTGGCGGAATTCGTAGCGCTAAGGTAATCGAAAGCTATTTGAATGCGGGTGTTGATTATTTAATCATTGGTACGCGCGCTGTTGAAAAACCAGAATTTGTGGGTGAGATGTGCAATTTATTCCCAGGTCATATCATAGTAGGGCTTGATGGACTGCACGGAATGGTCGCCATCAATGGTTGGAAGGAAGTGACGGATATCTCTGTGAGAAGTCTTGCGTGCTTGTTTCAGAGTGATGGGATTGAATCCATCGTTTATACAGATATTGGTAAGGACGGAATGATGGGCGGTATTAATCTACACGCAACCAGAGAACTCGCCAATAGTGTCTCTGTCCCCATCATTGCATCTGGAGGGGTGACTGATATGAAAGACATTGAAGCGCTAGTTGAAGCGAATAAAAAGCTGATGGGGGCGATCTCTGGTGTCATTACCGGTAGGGCGATCTACGAGGGCACACTGGATCTTACTGAGGCTATCTCTTATGTTAGGGAGTCTTCTTATTGAATTTCATCTTCTTGAATGACCAAGTTCATAGAATTCAAGTAAGTATCCAAGTGGACTGTTTTAATCTCCTCCTCAAGTTGCTGAAAGTTATCTCGCTTAAAGTCGTGAATCTGCCGTAAGGCCATTAAATTTGAAACTGGCAAGAGCTTAATGCCTTGCTGTTCTAAATGAGGGATTGCCATCGCTAAGTAATCAAGGGTCTGTGTGTGAGGGTGGCCGATACCGATGGCAGTCCCTCTTTTTTTTGCGATTCTTACGAGGTTTTGAAAAGCCTTATCGATTTCGAAAGTGGTTCTCTCATTATCCAAAAAAATGTCTCGGCTTCCGCTAAGAATATTTTTATTTGAAGCGATTTTATAGGCAATGGTTTTGGGTGAGGTGCGTGAATCTAGGAAAAAAAAGTTCCTACTTTTTAGATCATCCATTAACCAGGTCATTTGTTTAGCTTGTTCGGTCAGATAGCTGCCCTGATGATTGTTAATACCCTTCGCGTGTGGGACTTTGGAGATGGATGTGTTGACTGAGTCTAAAAATTCTTGCTGATTCAAATTATCCGTCAATGCATCCAATGCCATGGGAAATCTGTTTCTATTTTCCATTGGGAGATGAACGATAACTTCTTTATTGGACTTGAAGGCAATTTTTGAAAGTACAGTTGCGTATCGAGAATTAGGTAGGACTGCATAAGTGACTGCGCCAGGAAGTTGGATTGCCCACTCGCCGCGAACGCGATTATGGCCAATGTCGTCTATGATGATAGCAAGATAAGCTGTTTGCTCAGCGTAAATGACATTTCCTAAAGAACAGCACAATAGGCTGAAGCATACCCGTGCTGCTCTGGATAAATGCAAATTCATGCTCTTCATATAAACGGCTTTCAACAAGATGGCTTTTAGCTATCCTTTAGGTGGGATGGTTTTAGCCGATAGTATATTGTGTCCTTTCAGTAAAGTCAGTGCTTCATTGAGCTGGTAGTCTGTGCTCGCTAAGTCTCTCGATGCCGCTTTTTGAGGAATTTTAGCTTCGTCTTTTTCCGCGCGATCATTGATGTTCTGCAAGTGATTGGCGAGGTCTCGCTCCTTAACTCTAAATGGGTTGGTATTCACTTTGGTGACTTTTGATCGGGCGACATGAATGTCCGGGACAATGCCTTCGGCCTGAATTGATCGGCCATTCGGCGTGAAATAGAGCGCGGTAGTGAGCTTTATGGCCTTTTCGTTATTGAGGGGCAATATAGTTTGTACAGATCCCTTACCAAAAGTATCAACACCCAAGATGACAGCTCGACCGTGATCTTGGAGAGCCCCCGCGACGATTTCAGATGCAGATGCACTGCCACCATTAACCAACACAACTAAAGGTACACCCGACGTTAAATCGGGTGTTGTTGCACTAAATCTTAAATCTGAATTTTTCATACGGCCTGTTGTATATACAATAAGCCCTTCATTAATAAAAACGTCCGATACGGCAACCGCTGCCTGGAGTACACCGCCGGGATTGTTCCGCAGATCCAGAATGAGGCCACTAAGCTTGTTTTCATCCATGAGTTTCTCTACTGCTTTTTTAACTTCGTCTCCTGTACTGCTTTGGAACTGTGCAATACGAAGATATCCGTAACCCTCTTCTAGAATACGGTGCCGCACACTGGCAATTTTTATGACTTCTCTTGTGAGAATAAATTCTTCAGGTTTGGGAATGCCTTCTCTTACTATCATTAGTTTGATTTCGCTACCGGGTTCTCCGCGCATGCTTTCTATGGCTTCCCCGAGTGACATGCCTTTGATGGGTGTATCGTTCAGTTGCAAGATGATATCTCCGGTTTCTAATCCAGCTTTATCTGCTGGGGTATCGTCCATTGGCGATATGATTCGGAGGAAGCCGCCCTCCATTGAGACTTCGAGTCCGAGACCACCATAGTTGCCTGAGGTGTTTTCCTGTAGGTCTGAAAATGATTCTCGATCTAGATAGGCCGAGTGAGGATCAAGTTGAGATAACATGCCTCTGATGGCGTTTTCCAGTAATTTTTTATCGTCAATTTCTTCGACATAAGCTTCACTGACGCGATTGAATACTTCAGCAAAGATTCTTAATTCATTTAGGGGCAAACGAGCTGGGAGCTTCGTCTCTTCTTCTTTTGCTTCTGGCTTATCAAGCGTTATTGCTGGCCTGTCAAGGGTTAACGGCGCACTGGGACTATCGTCCAAGCCCTTAGGATTAGGTTCTGCCGTGAGGCTTGAAGTTGACGCCATTAACAAGCAAAGTACCGCCAGCGTGGCGTAATGTTTAGTGCCTTGATTCATATCCACATTTCCTACTGCTAAATTTGGGTTTAGGCGGCCTTTGTGTTGGGGCGCGCCTGACACCATTGTTGCGGGTTCGAAGGTTCGCCCGCATTTCTTATCTCAAAATATAATCCTGTATTCGCTTGGCCGCCACTATTGCCGACATCGGCAATGAGCTCTCCTTCCGTTACCCAGTCACCCGTTTCCCTGTAGAGAACCTGATTGTGACCATAGAGAGACATATAGCCTTCACCATGATTAATGATGAGCAATAAGCCGAAACCACGCAACCATTCAGAGAAAACAACTTGGCCATAATGGACGGAATATACTGATTCCCCCGCATTGGCTTTTATAAATATACCATCCTAGCGTAATTTCCCTTCACTTCGTGCTGAGCCAAATTTGTGCGTAATCTTGCCAATCGTAGGTAATAAAAGGCTGCCCTTTTGATCGCTAAAGGGTTGTGCATCTCGGGGTGCTCTGTTGGCACTTGAAGAACCAAAACCAGTAGACCCAAAACCGACGGACCCGATACCTAAAGTAATATGTTCTAGAAGTGATTCAAGATGCTCTCTGTCCTGAATACGTTTTTCTATGGCGCTTCCTGTCTCGGCGATTTCTAGATTCAGTGATTTAAGTACGGTCTGATTATTTCTTTGTACCACTACAAGACCGGATTGTTGCTTGTCTAGTTGCGCGGTTCTAGATAATAATTTTTGATTTTGTAAGTTGATTTGTACTTCAATATTGGAGATATCTAAGAGGGTGGACTCAAATGCCTTGATTTGTTCAATTCGCGCTCGATTGAAATAGTCATAGTATACAAGCATACGTGAGAGTTCATTTGGGTCTTCTTGATTGAGGATGACCTTTAGATATTGCTGATTTCCGAGCGCGTAGGATGCACGTATTTGTTGGGCAATATAGGCTTGTTGATCGACTTTTTGATCGAGTAACTTGCCTTCTCTTAGACGTAAGTCCGTGATTGTGTTTTCACCTTTTTTAAGGTCTTTCTCTAATTTTTGAATCTTCTTAAGGATTGCATTGATATTTTTTTCGTTAGTCTCAAGGGTATTTTCGAGGTTTGATCTTTGATCCCTCGTTTGCTCCATCATCGACCGAAACTTACTAATTTCATCTTCCAATGCCTGCAGTTTCTCTTGCAAACCAGCTGGGTCAGAGCCCTCAGCTAATAAAGAGCCCTCAGCCGATAAAGAGCCCTCAGCCGATAAAGAGCCCTCAGCCGATAAAGAACCCTCAGCAGCGAAAGCATTCTCCGTCATAAAACCCAGCTGAATGAACAATAAAAATACGCATAAACCCTGTTTCATAAATTCTGCTCTCTTTCACTTTTCTTAGTAGCGTAGTCTTGGGTAGCGCTGTGCTGTTCAGTAATATCGAGTAATAGTGAATGTCCTGTCATCTCCTCAGGTTTTGCCAAGGACATAATATCCAATAAGGTGGGCGCTACATCACAAAGCGCGCCTCCAAGGGGTTTGAGTTTTCTGCTTTGAGCTAGTTTACCGTTATCTGGTTCCCTATGAGGTGATTTTTCAAGCAGCGGGTGAAAATAGACCAGCGGTACCTGTTCAGATGTGTGAGCCGTGTGAGATTGGCCTGTTTTCGCATTGTTCATCTGCTCCACATTACCATGATCCGCAGTGATCAAGCAGTGCCCATCAACGGAGGCGAAGGCCTGGGTTAAGCGTCCCAAGCATTCATCAAGGCAGGTAACAGCTTTGATTGCAGCAGAGAGATTACCGGTATGGCCGACCATATCGCCGTT
>JAESSY010000068.1 GCA_016763855.1 Pseudomonadales bacterium | reverse complement strand
TTTTATGAAGCACCGCATCGGATTCAAGCAATGTTAGTCGACCTTGTAAAGGTACTTGGGGGTGGGCGGCTGGCGTCAGTGGCGCGGGAATTAACCAAGAAATTTGAGCAGGTTGAACATGCCTGTTTAACGGATTTATTAACCAGGGCGGAAAGTGGGGTTATCCTCAACAAGGGCGAATTTGTGGTTGTTGTTGCTGGCAATCAAGATGCTACATTGGGTTTCGAAACGAGGACCTTGATGATGGCCCTGCTGGCTGAACTCCCGCCCAGGAAGGCGGCAAGAGTGGCACAAAAAGTGACCGGGATGAGTAGCAAGGATTTATACGCTATCGCCATAGAGCTCAAAAAGGGCGATTGAGATAACAACTTCAGAGGCACCTAAATAGCTCGAGATAGTGCTGAGGGCAAAATCTGAAAATTTGTCAAGTTGTGGCGACGATAATTAGGTAATAAAGTATTTGTGTCTTTTCGTAGGTGGGATTATCCTTGCGCCGAGCCAACCGAGGCAATCGCTATTACATCTTTCTGGGTGTGGTAGAGGAAAGTCCGGGCTCCAAAGGGTAAGGTGCCAGGTAACTCCTGGGGAGCGTAAGCTCACGGCAAGTGCAACAGAAAATATACCGCCCACAGCTGTGGGTAAGGGTGAAATGGTGCGGTAAGAGCGCACCGCGCGTGCGGTAACGGGCGTGGCAGTGTAAACCCCACCTGGAGCAAGACCAAATAGGAATCCTTTGGCGTGACCCGCGCTGGATTCGGGTAGGTTGCTTGAGGTATGCAGTGATGCATATCCCAGATGAATGATTGTCCACGACAGAACCCGGCTTATCGGCTGACTCAACTAATTATATAAATCACATCTTTTATTCCAAATCAGTCTTAAAAACTCAATACTTAAGAAGTTACATTAAGTGTTGAGTCTATCTACATGTATTGATTTGGTTTGTTCAATGTATTATCTCGTTCCATTCGAATTCCGCTCTAAGTCCTTGTGTTTAAAAGAATAATCGCTTATTTGAGTCCTTGACAAACAAGTGCTTCATTAATAATGTGCACGGTGAGGAAAAGTGGGAAATTGTGTAATAAAGTGTTTATACCGCCCTCTTTTTAAATGCAAACTCAATTATAAGAAAGCAAGTTGCACTTGAAGCCCAAAAATAAGGCTTTCCAAGAGAATATGCAAAGGAAAAAAGATGTTCAGGGGTGTAAACAACATTAATCTAGATGCGAAGGGTCGTTTGGCGATACCTACCCGTTATCGTGATTATCTCCTGCAACACTGTAACGGTGCTTTGGTCGTCACCATAGAAACTGAAGAGAAATGTTTGCTCATATACCCTCAACCCGAGTGGGAAGATGTTCAAAGGCGAATTGAGTCTTTGTCCAGTTTTAATAAAGCGACTCGGCGAGTTCAGCGGCTGTTAATTGGTTATGCGACTGATATTCAGTTGGATGGTAGTGGTCGACTTCAACTGACCCCTCCTCTTAGAGAATATGCCAAGCTAGACAAGAAAATCGTCATGCTGGGTCAAGGTAATAAATTAGAGCTTTGGAGCGAAGATCATTGGATAGCTAGGCGTGACAGTTGGCTGGATGATGAATCGGCATTGGTTGTGCCTGAAGAATTAGCAAACCTGTCTTTGTGATGGAGGGTCATGAAGCAGTTTTAAAGCAGGAAGCGGTAGATGCCCTAGTGATGAATTTTGATGGGTGTTTTGTGGATTGTACCTACGGGCGAGGTGGGCATAGCCAAATGATTCTTGATCGTCTCAGTGAAAAAGGTCAGCTCATGGTCATCGATAAAGACATGGTGGCAATCAAGCATGCAAAGGCTAGGTTTGAAGGTGATTCCCGAGTGACCATTATTCATGGTTCTTTCAATGATATTGCAAGATATGTTGATGAAAACGACTCAAGACCACTTAGTGGTGTTCTGATCGATCTGGGCGTGTCATCGCCTCAGCTTGATGAGGCTGAGCGTGGTTTTAGCTTTATGAAAGATGGGCCTCTGGATATGCGGATGGATCAAAGTACAGGTCAAACAGTCGCCGAGTGGTTAGCGATTGCGGATGAGAGGGACATTTCTATTGTTCTTAGGAAATATGGTGAGGAAAAATTCTCCAGAAGAATTGCCCGCTCAATAGTGAATGTTCGTGAAGAGACTGCCATTGAAACTACACATCAATTAGCAAGTTTAATAGATCAAGCGATTCCTAGGAAGGAATTACACAAGCACCCAGCAACAAGATCCTTTCAAGCTTTGCGTATTTTCATTAATGACGAACTGAAAGACCTAGAGGATTGTTTAGACGCTATCGTTCCTTTGTTAGATAAAGATGGAAGGATGGTAGTGATAAGTTTCCATTCTCTCGAAGACCGAATTGTAAAGCGATTTATGAGAACAAAGGCCCGCGGAGAACAATTACCCGCACGTTTGCCAATTCGAGATGATCAAATTAAACGATATCTGCGTTTAGTAGGGAAGCGAATAAAGCCATCCTCTGAAGAAGTTGACAGGAATCGTCGGGCACGTAGTTCGATAATGCGAGTAGCGGAGAAAATAGGCTAGTGCAGGAGAATTTATTATTCAAGACGATTGTATGGCTAGTGATGTGGCGTCAATTACTTGTGTCGGCCTTATTATTGGCTGTGCTCATTTCCGCCTTAGGAGTATCGCTCTCTGCACATATCACTCGGCAGCTATTTGCCAATCTGCAGCAAGCAAGTTCACAAAGAGATGTTCTTGAAAGTGAATATGAAAAATTATTACTGGAACAAAGTGCTTGGGCGTCCTATTCGAGATTGGATCACCTCGCGCGAAATGACCTGAATATGCGAACACCCCTTATCCGAGATATGGTCGTGGTTCAAAGATAATGTTTGTAATAGAGAGAGTACATATTGTCATCGCAGCATTCTTGCTTCTAACGCTAACCATGAGCGGGCGAGTGGTATTTTTGCATCTTTACGAAAAGGACTTCTTACAAGGGCAAGGGGATGCAAGAACCGTCAGGATAGACAAAATTCCAGCTCATCGAGGTATGATTCTTGATAGCCAGGGTAAGGCTTTGGCAATAAGTACGCCAGTAATTTCTCTCTGGGCAAAACCAAGTGAGCTATTAGAGGCAACCGACAGCTTACAAATTTTGGCATCAATGCTAGACGTTGAACAGGTCGACTTCGAAGAGAAACTGAATAAAAACAGAGATAAAAACTTCGTTTATCTCAGGCGTCATATGCCACCATCTAAAGCACGACAAATTCTCGATCTTAAGATAAAGGGTGTCTATAGCGAGCGCGAATACAAAAGATTCTATCCTGCAGGAGAGGTTGCTGCACATATAGTTGGTTTTACCAACGTGGATGATAAGGGGCAAGAGGGGATAGAGCTTTCGTACGATACCTGGCTTCAAGGTAGTCCTGGTAAGAAAAAGGTATTAAAGAATTTATACGGAGAAATTATTCGAGATCTGGAACCTGTAAAGGATGCGATGCCAGGTAATAATCTCGAGCTCAGTATCGATTTACGTTTGCAATATTTGGCGTATAGGGAGCTTAAGAATGCCGTCAGTCTTCATCAGGCAGAATCGGGATCGGTAGTCATAATTGATGTTGAAAGTGGCGCGATTTTAGCTTTGGTTAATCAACCTTCTTACAATCCAAACAATCGGCAGAGCCTTGAATTGGCAAGTGTTCGAAACCGAGCTGTTACAGATGTGTTTGAGCCAGGATCTACAGTCAAACCCTTTACCATTGCAGTGGCGTTAAATTCTAATCGCTACAGTATGAATTCCACCATCGATACTAATCCAGGATTTGTCAAGGTTGGTTCAAAGACCGTACCCGATCCTAGAAATTATGGTGTCCTTGATCTCACCGGTATCATCGCAAAGTCCAGTCAGGTTGGTATTACCAAGTTGGCTTTGAGCCTTGACGCTGTTGATGTTTGGACAATGTTTTCGGACGTGGGCTTTGGTAGAAGCACAGAGATTGGCTTTCCGGGTGAACGTAGTGGATACCTACCCAATCGTCGGAGATGGAAAGATATTGAGCGCGTAACCTTTGCCTATGGATATGGTTTCCAGGTGACGCCGTTACAACTTGCCGCAGCATATCAAGTGATTGCTTCAGGTGGTGTAAAAAGACGACTCAGCCTTATCCAAACAGAGTTTAAAGAAGAAGAAAGAATTTTGAGTCGAGAAGTTTCTAGAGACTTAATAACAATGTTGGCAAGTGTAGTCACTAACGGAACTGGAAGTCGAGCGGCAATTGAATCATTCACAGTTGCTGGGAAGACGGGTACTGTTAGAAAGGTCGGAAAGACGGGTTATTTGGATACGAGTCACCTGGCTTTTTTTGCCGGGATGACCCCGGTGAAAAAACCGAAGCTCGTAGCAGTTGTGATGATTAACGACCCTAAAGGCGAAGAGTATGGTGGAGGGGCTATTGCAGCACCCTTGTTTTCCAAGATTATGTCGGAAGCGCTTAGACTAATGAACATTCCGCCGGAGGCCGTTTAAATGTCAGTGATGTTGGCGTCTTTATTGCCGGAACTAGCTGAGATCGAGCAAGCGAAATTAATCGCTTTATCGGGTCT
This sequence comes from Pseudomonadales bacterium, assembly GCA_016763855.1. Taxonomy (GTDB): domain Bacteria; phylum Pseudomonadota; class Gammaproteobacteria; order Pseudomonadales; family Azotimanducaceae; genus JAHRVQ01. The sequence continues at coordinate 10,677 of JAESSY010000068.1, read as the reverse complement.
TACGGATGATACCCGTCTAGTTAAGCAAGGAGATTTATTTTTAGCTGTTTCAGGTGCTAATCATCGTGCAGAAGATTTGGCAAATGAAGCCGCCTATAAATTCGCTGCTGCCATTCTCAGTGAAGAATCAATTACAAAAAAATCGGTTCACGGCGTACCCGTTTTTCCCATAAGTGATTTAGCAGCAAGAAGAAGTGAGATAGCAGGAACTTTTTATTCACACCCATCAAAAGATCTTTTTGTTGTTGCGGTGACAGGAACAAATGGCAAGACATCGTGTAGTCATTTTATAGCGGATGCAATGAGCGAACTCGGCCAGGCCTGCGGGATAGTAGGAACGGTAGGAAGTGGTCATGGACAAGATCTCAGTCGAGCTGGATTGACAACACCGGGCGCGGTATTACTACAAGAAATTTTGAGCGAATTTCGTGATGCCAAGCTTACTGCAGTGAGTATCGAAGCTTCTTCCCACGGATTGTCTCATGGGCGGTTAAATGGTATTCAGGTAGACATTGCGATCTTTACAAATCTCACTCGGGACCATCTTGATTATCATGGAACTGTAGAGAATTATTTTTCCGCAAAGGAAAAATTATTTGTTATGGATAGTTTGTCAGCGGTTGTCATTAACATCGATGATGAATTCGGTAATCGTTTGATTGATGCAATAGCGCCAGAAGTTAAAGTGCTTACTTATGGCCTAAATAACGCTGGGGCTGATATTTTTGCCAAGAAAGTTGATTATCATACTCGTGGTTTTGAAGCACAGATCGTATCACCCTGGGGTGAATTAGATATATCAGCTTCTATTTTTGGTGAATTCAATCTGAGTAATATTCTTGCTGTTATCGCTGTTCTAGGTCAGCGCGGATTTCTAGTGCGTGATATTTCCAATGCTATTTCACATTTGGCCAATGTTAGAGGTCGGATGCATCGAGTGAAAAAAACCGGTTCGATCACCGTGTTGATTGATTATGCCCACACGCCTGATGCTTTGGAAAAAGCACTTAAGTCTGTTCGCCTTCATAATACAGATTCTATCTGGTGTGTGATGGGATGCGGTGGCGACAGGGATCAAGGCAAGCGGGCACCGATGGGAAGAATTAGCACGGAATTAGCTGAACACACGATTGTGACAAGTGATAACCCCAGAATGGAAGACCCTCAAAAAATTGTGAACGATATTCTTAAGGGCTGCATTAATGATGCAGATGTGACTGTGGAGATAGATCGAAAGCGAGCGATTGAATATGCGTTATCCCATGCGCAAGAAGGAGAAGTGATATTAATCGCCGGCAAGGGGCATGAAGAATATCAGGAGCGAGAAGGTGAACGATTTTTTTTCAGCGACTTCGATGTCGTTGAAAGGTATTTAGGCGCTAAAAGTGAATGCGGAGAAGCATAAGGTGATTGTAGGATTAGGAAAAACAGGTTATGCCTGCGCGCAGTATTTTGTGCGTAACGGCATTCCGTTTTCCGTTGCTGATGATAGTGATAACCCTGCCTGTCTCAATCTTTTACGCAAGACACTACCAAATTTGGAAGTGTTGAAAATAGACGAGCAAGCCTTCGTAGATGCTGATCTGATTGTGTTGAGTCCGGGCGTACCTCTCATGACGAGAGCGATCCAATCTGCAATTCAATCGGGTGTTTCTGTGACCGGAGATATTGCCATGTTCTCATTAAAAACCGATAAGGATTTTGTCGGCATAACAGGTACGAATGGTAAGAGTAGTGTGACAGAACTGCTTGCCTTGATGGCGAAATACGCAGGAAAAAATATCGGTATGGGGGGCAATATAGGAATTCCCTGTTTGGATCTACTTGAAAAAGATGTTGATTTTAATATTCTTGAGATTTCGAGTTATCAACTTGAGCTTGCCGATTCTCTTGGTGCAAAGGTGGCAGTTTTATTGAATTTGTCTCCAGATCATTTAGACCGATATGAAAACCTAGAAGCATACTACGAGACAAAGTTACGAATTTTCAATAAGTGCGAAATTGCGGTTGTTCCGAGAAATATTCCAGAACTTGTGGATCAAATTGCTGCTAACACCTTCACTTTTGGGATAGATGGGCCAGTAGGTGATCAAGCTCTAGGGGTTAAAGATGTCGATGGAGAGCCCTACCTTTTTACTGGAAACAGAGCGCTTTTGAAAGCCGAGTCAATGAAGATAAAGGGCCGGCATAACTGGCTTAATGCTCTGGCTGCCTTGGCCTCGGGTTATGGCATGCAGTTAGATGAAGCTAGTATGTTGGAAGCACTTCTTTCTTACCCAGGTTTACCTCATCGAAGTGAAATGGTGTGTGAGCGTCATGGGGTTCAGTTTGTCAACGATTCAAAATCGACAAATCCAGGCTCAAGCCTGGCGGCTATTGAAGGGTTCGCTAATTCTAGGCAAAAACTAATTTTGATTCTCGGTGGCCTGATGAAAGGCGCAGATTTTGAAAATCTAAAAAAATCTTTTGAAAAATTAAACTTTAGTTGCATGGTTTATGGTGAAGACAGAAAACATATATCAAATATTCTTGATCCAGAAAGCGACAGTATAAAGTCGTTTGAGACTTTGGAAGAGCTTATAAAGGCATTGCGTGAAGACACTACTGAAGGAAGTCTTGTTCTCTTCTCTCCCGCTTGCGCGAGCTTTGATCAGTATAGAAATTTTGAACATCGTGGAGAAGCATTTGTTCAACTAGTTGAGGAATACTTCTCATGAGTATGGCCTTGAAGTCTCAGAGGATCGAATTGGTAGAGTTTCCAATGGATGTGTCAATTAGTGGTGCTGCCGTTATTTTGTTACTTATTGGCTTCGTTATGGTGGGTTCAGCATCGACTGAAGTTGCCGAGAGAACCTATGGTGACCCATTATATTTGTTTGCTAGGCATGGTATTTATGTATTTATCAGTCTTGGGTTTGGGGCGATGGCTCTAATGATACCTATTAGTTTTTGGCAAAAAGTAGATTGGATACTGCTCTTGTTAAGTTTCGCATTGTTGATAGTGGTTCTTATCCCCGGTATTGGTAAAACCGTGAATGGAAGCACTCGATGGATCTCGTTAGGTTTCTTTACAGTTCAAGGATCAGAGTTTGTGAAGCTATTTTCGATCGTCTACATTGCGGGCTATCTAGTGCGTCACAAAGAGAAAATGCATGATTCTATTGCAAGCTTTGCTAAGCCGCTAGCCCTTATACTACTAATAGTCTTGTTGTTGTTGGAGCAACCTGATTTTGGTGCTTCAGTTGTCATCATGGCATCCGTAATGGGAATCATCTTTCTATCTGGTGTTCCTTTTCGGCATTTCCTTCCCTTGATTACACTATTTGTTGTTGCAACTTTTGTTGTTGCTCGTTGGCAACCGTATCGCCTTGAGCGATTCGCTAGTTTCGCGAACCCGTGGGAGCACCAATTTGACGGCGGCTATCAATTAACTCAAGCCCTCATCGCTTTTGGTCGAGGAGAGTGGTTTGGGCTAGGTCTAGGAAATAGTATACAAAAGTTGTTCTTCTTGCCGGAAGCACACACCGATTTCCTTTTTTCTATTATAGCCGAAGAAATGGGCATTTTTGGAGCGGTACTGGTTATTGTTGCATTTTTTGTCATTGTCTATCGTGGACTTATTATCGGCAGAAAAGCGCAAGCATCATCAAAAGACTTTCACGCCTATTTGGCCTATGGCATAGCGCTGCTGTTGGGGATTCAATCAGCGATTAATATTGGAGTGAATGTTGGTTTGCTGCCTACCAAGGGTTTGACATTGCCGTTTTTAAGTTACGGTGGAAACAGCTTGATTATAAGTTGTGTTCTTATAGCGATCCTGTTGCGAATAGAATTTGAGTGTCGCATTGAAAGCTTACCCCGTCAGCGAAAAATAGCGGGGAGTAGACTTCATGACAAATAATTTAAGCTTGAGTGTTACAGACGTTCCCGAAATGAGGCGAATAAAACGAATACACTTTATTGGCATCGGCGGTGCTGGTATGTGTGGTATTGCAGAGGTGCTACTCAATCAAGGATATGATGTGAGTGGGTCTGATAGGCAATCCACTAGAGTCACGAAACGCTTGGCGGAGCTTGGCATTACTGTGCATAGAGGTCATTCAGCAGCTAATGTCCATGGCGTCAATGTTGTTGTTGTGTCTTCAGCAATTGATTTGGCTAATGAAGAGGTCATTTATGCGAAAGAGAACAGGATCCCAGTCGTTCGCAGAGCGGAAATGTTAGGCGAACTAATGAGATATCGTCATAGTATAGCCGTGGCTGGCACCCATGGAAAAACCACGACTACCAGCTTGATTGCTTCTGTGTTAGGTCAGGCTGGATTGGATCCAACTTTTATTATCGGTGGTTTGCTTAACAGCACAGCATCTAATGGAAAGTTAGGCGCAAGTCGCTACCTAGTTGCCGAAGCTGATGAAAGTGATGCTTCCTTTCTTCATTTGCAGCCTATGGTTGTGGTACTGACGAACATTGATAGGGATCATCTAAGTTATTACGAGGGCAGTTTCGACAAGCTGAAGATGGCTTTTTTAGAATTTATACACAACCTGCCTTTCTATGGTTTGCTCGTGGCATGCATTGATGATCCTGTCGTGAAATCTCTTCTACCTTCCGTCCACCGCTCTGTTATTACCTATGGATTTGATCCTGATGCTGATATTTGTGCAGCAGAACTTGTGCAGAACAATGGTGAGTCTCATTTTCTCCTAATTAGAAAAAATCACGAAAAAAACATTCAGATAAAACTAGCAATGCCAGGTAGGCACAATGTTCTCAATGCGCTGGCGGCAATTGCAGTGGCAACCGATGAATCTATAGGTGACGATGACATTTTCAAAGGTCTTTTCAGCTTTCAAGGCGTTGGTCGTCGATTTGAGATTCATGGAGAATTTAAGAATGGTGATAGAAATTTCTTGCTTGTCGATGATTACGGTCATCATCCGAGTGAAGTGAAAGCGACAATTGAAGCAGTTCGACAAGGTTGGCCAGATCGAAGATTAATAATGGTTTATCAACCTCATCGTTACTCGAGAACACTGGAACTTTTTGACGAATTTGTTTCGGTGCTCTCAGAAGTAGATCACTTGATCTTACTCGATGTATATAGTGCCGGAGAAAACCCTATCGATGGAGCAAGAGGAGAAGATCTTTACAAAGCGATTGCGCGCCAGAGTAACCTTGTTGTTGATTATGTTCATGATATCCAAGATATTCCCAAGCATCTAGATAGCTTGGTGCGCGAGAATGATTTTGTACTAACCCAAGGTGCAGGCGAAACAAACAAGTTAGCGACATTATTGAAGCAACAATGGCAGTCAAAGTTGGTGTGCGTATGAAAGTCGTATCGCCGCCATTGTTTTTTGCTGTTTTAATAATGTGCATCTGTATTATCGCTTGGTATTTTTACGCAGAGCAACTCAATAAAATTGATATCAACTATGTCTCGGTAAATGGAGAGCTAAGCCCGAGTCAGCATCAAGAAATACTAGCTCGCTTGGCAAGTCAGGCCTTGAATGATGTGTCGTTGAGTGAAATAAAGAGTCAATTAGAAAGAAAATTGTGGGTTTCGTCAGTCTCAATTGAAAGAGATTGGCCGGATAAAATCCATGTGAATGTCGTGCCTGAAATTGCTATTGCTCTTTGGAATGATGATGCGTTAATAAATGATAAAGGTACGATCTTTAAATCGGACTATGTTCAAAAATCCTTGTTGGCGGTACTTTATGGTCCTCGTGGTAGCGAAAAAGAAGTCATGCAAAAATATCAACAGCTAAATGCAACCCTCTTAAAGACCGGCCGATCAATTGACATGATCAGACTAGATAGCAGAGGGGCGTGGATGTTCAAGAATGACCTCGGCATAACCGTATTACTTGGAAAAGATCAGTTAATGGAGCGCATGCAAAGGTTAGGTGCCATTTTGGAACATCTAGCTTTGAATAATCAATTTTCGGGAATTGAAAGAATTGACACGCGTTATTCAAATGGCGTTGCGATTCGATGGAAGCAAGTATTAAACAACCTTGAGTTAGCAGAATCTTTTAAATGGAAGAGAGAGCAAAAATTATGACCGGATCAGTTGGAAATCAAATGATTGTCGGTTTGGATATTGGAACATCCAAGGTGGTTAGCATTGTCGGTGAAGTAAGCCTAGAAGGAGATGTCGAAATTGTAGGTATTGGCAGCCATTTATCCAGAGGCTTAAAAAAGGGCGTTGTTGTGAATATTGAATCGACGGTTCAATCCATTCAACGTGCTGTTGAAGAGGCAGAGCTCATGGCCGGCTGTGAAATTCATTCTGTTTTTGCAGGTATCGCGGGTAGTCATATCCGTAGTTTGAATTCTCACGGCATCGTTGCCATAAGAGATAGAGAGGTATTTCAACCTGACATTGATAGAGTTATTGATGCTGCCCAGGCAGTTGCGATACCTGCAGATCAGAAAATTCTCCACATCTTGCCTCAGGACTATGTCATTGACACTCAAGAAGGCGTGAAAGAACCCCTCGGTATGGCAGGCGTTCGATTAGAGGCAAAAGTCCATTTAGTTACCTGTGCAGTTAACGCTGCTCAAAACATCGAAAAATGTATCCGAAAATGCGGCTTAGAAGTGGAAGACATTATTCTGGAGCAGCTTGCGTCTGGTTACGCAGTATTGACTGAAGATGAAAAAGAATTAGGTGTTTGTTTAGTGGATATTGGCGGCGGTACTACTGATATAGCGGTTTTTACTGAGGGAGCAATAAAGCATACAGCGGTTATTCCCATCGCCGGCGATCAGGTGACTAACGATATCGCTATGGCATTGAGGACACCTACACCCAATGCCGAGGAAATAAAGATTAAATATGCCTGCGCACTCGCCAGCCTCGCAGGAGAGAATGAAACAATAAAAGTGCCGAGCGCTGGTGATAGAAGCGATAGGGATTTATCTAGACAAGCTTTAGCTGAAGTCGTTGAACCTCGTTATGACGAACTGTTTACACTTATTCAGGCGGAATTAAGAAGAAGTGGATTCGAAGACTTGATCCCAGCGGGTGTCGTATTGACCGGGGGAACTTCGAAAATGGAAGGTGTAGTAGAGCTCGCCGAAGAAATATTTCACATGCCAGTAAGCATAGGTTATCCGCAGGGTATTACAGGCTTGACCGATATTGTTAGAAACCCCATCTACTCTACCGCAGTTGGCTTATTACTATATGGCGCAAAGCAGCAAGGGGAGTCGGTGGTTTCCCCGCAGAAACCTGGAGTTTCTAGTGTATTTGGGAAGATAAAAAGTTGGTTTATGGGGAATTATTGAAAGCGGTGATGAGTGATTTTGAAAAAATTTCGAGTAGTAGTTTTATTAATGATAAACAAAAGAGTGATGTGAAACCTGAGGAGGTTGAGTATGTTTGAATTAGTCGATAGCGCACCAAAGCATGCAGTTATCAAAGTCATCGGAGTTGGTGGTGGTGGCGGAAATGCTGTTGAACATATGGTGGTCCAGGAAATTGAAGGCGTGGACTTTATCTGCGCCAATACAGATTCCCAAGCACTGCACAACTTGTCTTCAAAGACACTTTTGCAATTGGGAACTGCTATTACCAAGGGTTTAGGTGCGGGTGCTAACCCTTCCATGGGAAGAGAGGCTGCCCTCGAAGATAAGGAACGCATCGCCGAAGTATTGGCTGGGGCGGACATGGTCTTCATTACTGCCGGAATGGGAGGCGGTACAGGAACGGGTGCAGCACCTGTTGTTGCAGAAGTTGCAAAGAATCTAGGGATTCTTACGGTAGCGGTCGTAACAAAACCTTTTCTCTTTGAAGGGAAAAAGCGTATGAGGCTGGCTGAAGAAGGCATTCGTGAATTGTCTGAATATGTTGATTCCCTCATTACGATACCAAATGAAAAACTTCTCGCCATCATGGGAGAGGATACGCCTTTGTTGAAGGCCTTCGGTGCAGTCGATGATGTTCTCTCCGGTGCAGTTCAAGGCATTGCAGATCTGATCATAAGGCCCGGCATGATCAATGTTGACTTTGCGGACGTTCGTACTGTGATGTCTGAAATGGGCATGGCAATGATGGGAAGCGGCAGTGCGTGCGGTGAACATCGCGCACGTAAGGCTGCAGAAGCTGCTATCAAGAGCCCATTACTTGATGAGATTGATATCAATGGTGCCAGAGGTATTTTGGTGAATATCGCCGCTGGTATCGATATTTCATTAGGTGAGTTCGCTGAAGTCGGCGCGACAATCGAGGAATTTGCCTCAGAAAATGCAACCATTGTTGTTGGTACTGTCATAGACGAGTCAATGGGCGAAGATATCAGAGTGACCGTAGTTGCAACAGGCTTAGGAGCTGACGAGCTTGAGAAACCCAAAACGGTTGTAGATAATACTCGCAAGAAAATTGCAGGTGATGGCACGCTCGACTATGGTGATTTTGATAAGCCCACCGTAATGCGCAAGTCAGTTGCCGATTCAGATGCGTCCACTGTGCCAAGTGCAAAGGATATGCAATATTTGGATATTCCTGCATTTTTGAGACGGCAAGCAGACTAGGAAACTAGCCGAGTATTGCCCATTTTCGTATTTTCTCTGGGTAAATAGGAACTATTCTCAGAAAACACGGTCTTAAATGTCGATAAATGGCGTCTGATGGTCTGAAGTACTGTCTCTAATGGAGATTGGGCCATATTTGTTAACCCAACAGGGTAAAATAAGAAGAAAAATGATTAAGCAGAAAACACTTAAGAATGTTATTCGGGCGACCGGCGTTGGTTTGCACACAGGTGATAAGGTGTATCTCACTTTGAGACCTGCTCCCGTAGATACTGGAATTGTTTTTATACGCACGGATATTGATCCTTGGGTAGAAATACCAGCCTTGACAGAATATGTCGGCGATACGACGCTAGCGACGACGATAATGAAGAATGGCCAGAGAATCTCTACCATTGAGCATTTGATGGCCGCATTTTCAGGCCTAGGGATCGATAATGCTTATGTAGAAGTCAATGGTCCGGAAATGCCGATCATGGATGGCAGTGCTGCGACTTTCGTTTTTCTAATTCAATCAGCGGGAATCGAATTTCAATCGAGTCCCAAAAAATTCATAAAGATCTTAGATGAAATCAGCGTTGCTGGCAGCGAAGATGTTGCCTGGCATAATCAAATCGCAACTTTGAAGCCTTTTGATGGTTTTCGAGTCACCCATACGATTGTTTATGATAATCCCGTGATTCGTGAACAAAAAGCCTGTATTAATTTTTCCAATAGGTCATTCGTGAAAGAAGTGAGCCGTGCTCGAACCTTTGGTTTGATGCAAGAGTTCGAACACCTAAGAGAGCGAAATCTAGCTCAGGGTGGGAGTCTTGATAATGCAGTGGTTGTTGATGATTATCGCGTTCTAAATGATGAAGGGCTGCGCCATGAAGATGAATTTGTTCGGCACAAGATATTGGATGCCATTGGTGACCTCTATTTGCTCGGTCATCCCATTATTGGCGAGTTTGTAGGGTATAAGTCGGGACATGGCGCCAATCATGCGCTTCGTACTGCCTTAGTCGAACAGGTAGATGCTTGGAAAATTGTTACCTTTGAAGATGCTAACTCAGAAGATGCCCGTTATGGCCAATTATTGGTAGCTGAATAAGGTCTACTTGTCTATTGGCGAACTACTTGGTATAGCATGATGAGATAAGCTAAGAAGTGCTTCACGAAGAGACTCATCTTCTATATATTGTGCGGTAGCTGAGAGCAGCTTTCCGTTATCTTCAGAAGGTGGGGTCAAAGATGTTGATTCGATTGTTTTTTTTTCTGATTTAGGTCTTACGGAAATCTTGATATGAGTAATAAGCCAGGGTTTTGTTTGTCGTTTTAGTAATGCAATAAGCTTCATTTGGCTATAGTTAATGCGAGTAGCGAGAGCAGCAGTAGGTGTCGTCAGGTGAAGAATGCCCATTTTTAGAGAGGCAACTTTTATTTCCCCTGGCAAGTAGCTATCGACTGCCTCTGATACAATAGCTTCTAGTGTGAGAAGATCACGGGCGTGTTTTAATACAGCCTTCAATCCACCTTTCGCTTTTTGTACTTTTTCATGCTGTAGGGCGTGACTTGCATTGTTTTTTTGTTCATATGCCACAAGATAGACCATTAGTTAAGAAATCGATTTTAGTAATAGTAACTGAATTTAATGAAAATCATCATTGTAAATAAAAAGTCTGGTAGTGCTCGTTCTTTTAGTACAAGCGGATTGCTCCTTGGGCTAACGGTGGCAAGTCTACTCGGGTTTCCTGCTGCCGTAGGATATTTTTCATATTTACATGGTATTGGAGAAGCCGCGCAAACCGCTGAAATGTTTGGTAAGTTGCGTGAAGTTCTCAGAGATCAAGATCGACAAGTTAAATTTGCCAGCAGAGAAGCAAGAGAAAACCTTGAGGCTTCAGCTCTTCGCCTAGCAAAGCTACAAGCCAGAATCATCCGACTGGATGCGCTAGGCGAACGTTTGACCAATGTGGCCAAATTAGACGAAGGGGAATTTGATTTTTCAAGTCCACCTGCTCTGGGTGGCCCTTTGATCGAAACCGGTGAGGCCGTTAGTCCGATGAGCTATCTGGATCAACTCAATCGGCTAGCTGATGATATCGATAATAGAGAACAGCAATTAGGCGTATTAGAAACCTTGCTGTTTGA
>JAESSY010000067.1 GCA_016763855.1 Pseudomonadales bacterium | reverse complement strand
TCGATAGCGGCAATGATACTTTGTACGGCGGTGGGGGTAATGATTTTATCTTTGGCGGACAAGGCACAGATACCCTTTATGGTGATGCAGGTGATGATTATCTTGAAGGCGAAGAAGGGGATGACACCCTAACGGGCGGGATAGGCAACGACATCCTCTTTGGTGACGGGGTCGATACTGCCCCGGCAGATCAGGGCAATGACACACTTTATGGGGGTGCCGGTGATGATTTCCTCTTTGGTGGTGTCGGTGAGGATACTTTGTTTGGCGGCGATGGCGATGATGAGATTGTCGGGGATGCCGGGGCAAGCGAGCTAGCGGGCGCCTTACATGAAAATGCACCCTACCTATTGCTGTCACCATTGTTGATTAATAGACATGATTATGTAAGACATTGACTATAGATAGTGTAAGCCATTGACCCTAGTTATCCTACGACAAATCCATCAGGATGAATCTCATTATTAAGGAAACGATGGAGCCTTATAAGGCGATCGTTCGCAACGTTATTCTAGTACTGGAATCATCCAAAAAACGAATATTCTAGAGAACACTACAGCGTCATATTTTTTCATATGAAAATTGTGGCGAATGGTTTGTTCAGTTATTGATCAAAGTTTCGTCAAGTTGTAAACAGCTTGTAAGAGGCGATTAAATAGGTAGATGCTGAGATTGATTTAGCTTGTGTGAAGTGGGATGGTTGAATGCTTGAGCATGGGTTTTAGTAGATGCTAACAATGTTTTTGAAGTACTGACGCTTGTGAACTTCTGTTGAGGTTATTAAGTTATTAGCATCCCTCATGGACCTAGAATGAGCGTCCTTCATGATTGAGAGGTAAATGAAATGTTGGCGGTGATTATAATCTACACCCTAATAGCACTCGGGTATTTAGTTCTATGCTTTGTGGTAGTTCGCGTTGCGATGAAAAAGGCGCAAGCCAAAGGCCTTCCGAAGTGGAAGTATGGTATTCCAGCAGCGCTGTTCATGTACATGACGGTGTTTTGGGATTACATACCAACCGAGGTTGCTTACCTATATTACTGTAATAAAGATGCCGGTTTTTTTGTTTATAAATCCTTGGACGAATGGGTCGCTGAAAATCCGGGCATAGCAGAAAAGCAAGACTATACCGGCAAGATTCAGTTAAGTCGTGAAGGGCATAGAGGGCGAATCTCTAGATACTATATGAGTGAGCGGTTTGATTTTACCAGTGAGTACGAACCCATTTTTGCGGGTGTTGTTAGAAATAATCAAAAATTTATCGATAAGTTTGATCAAAGTATTTTGTCTGAATATATCGATTATCAATCTGGGGGGGTCATATTAAAAGGCATCATAGAAATTCCTAAACCGTGGCAGGTTAATGGGAGGTGCTTTGGAAATAAGCCCAATATTGGTCGAGAATTCAATTCTTTTCGAGACAATTTTAGGATATTAGGGAAGGTGAACAAATGGGAACGTTAAACTTATTTAGTCAAGTATCTCTGGCCGATGCAAGTTATGTGAATTTAAGTTCTCTGACCGCAGCTTCAGATCAACAAGCTATGATCAATCTACTAAAAGCCGACCCAGGTCCGTTTAGTACAGCACGTTTCAGCGACGCACAAGCCATCGCATTTGCCAATGAATGGTCTTTCGTACACCAGCTAGAAAATACCGATACTGGTTTCTCTGCCACCTTATTTCAAAATATTCAGACGGGTAAGTTTGCGTTAGCGATAAGAGGTAGTGAAGAAATCATTGTTGATATCTTGGCGACGAATATTGATGATCTTGTGTTCGATGGTATTGCGATGGACCAAGTTATTGATATGTACAATTACTGGCAGCAACTTACAGCGGTGGAAGGAGAAAATTATCGGTTTGCCGGGCTAGAGGATGATGATGAACTGACAGAACAGTTAAGGAATGCGTTCGACGACGGGATAGCAACCGGCACTGCAATGCTAGCAGAACTCCGTTCCCGATCTGACCTAGTCATCGATTTTACCATCGAAGACTTTATCCCCTTGGCGGTTCAATCGTTTGGGCTTGCAGAACTTGCTGAATGGGCAAGCACTAGATTGAGCAATCCCAATTTGATTAAGATTAAAAGAGTAGTAGTTGATGTATCCCTTAATGCAGATGGATTGGGGCTTGTTGATTTAAGTTCAGATGATGTAGATGTCGTAGGACATTCGCTCGGTGGGCATTTAGCAGCAGTATTTTCGCGACTGTTTAAAGATGATGTAGATACAGCATATACGGTAAATGGTGCTGGTTTCGGGAATAATCCAAACATTGATAATTTATTGAATGGGTTAACATTAGGTGCCCAGACCAGCTTTGATGAGAATAAAATCGTTAATCTTATCGGTACAGCTGGATTTGACGTGGTTACGCAAGATAATCGCTATCTCTTGCGTCAAGTGAGTGATCAATTGGAATTATTCACCGAGAGTGCTGGTTTCGGATCGGCTTTTGGACACGGGATTTCACAGTTCACCGACAGCGCCGCCGTCTACGATCTATTTTTCAACCTTGATACATCCTTTCAAACACAAACACCAGAAGTCGCTATCAACAGACTCACCCCGCTTTTTGAAGCTGCCTCAATAGACCAAGATTTAAGCCTTGAAACACTGGTTAACCAGTTGGGCTTTTTACTGGCACCGGGCTTTGATGCATTCGAGATTACTCAAACTGACAATAAAGAAGCACTGTTCAGTGCGATTGCCAAAATCAATGACACTATTTTCGACAATGGTGTATTGCGAGATGCTTATCAAGGATTCACCTTAGTCAAACTGGTGGATGTCTCTGCGTCTGATCTTGTGACCATTGCCAAACGCAATGATGATGACGCGATAGCTTATCGATATGCACTTGACAATTTAGTGTCCTTTGCATTGATTGGTAATAACGCAGTCTATGAGATCATTCACAATCAAAATAAAGAACTTGATCTAGTAAACTTTAGTGATGCCTACCTCAATGACCGTGCCGAGTTTCTAAACCGATTGATCACCGCAGGAACTGATAACAGTGTTGTACCTCAGGCACTGGCGATAGGGGAGCCTACCGGATATGTCGACAATGGATCCGGGCAGTCACTCGCGGTTGGCGTCTCAGATGCTAATAATGTGTTTACCAAACAGGTTGTTTTCGGTACTGATGAATCAGAGTCAGAGAGTAAATTCATTAGTTCAATAAAAGGCGACAATCTCTACGGACGCGGCGGCAATGATACGATCTCCGGCGGCAGTGGCGATGATTACATAGAAGGTAACACAGGCGCAGATACCCTTAACGGCGATGATGACGACGATACACTGGTGGGGGGTCAAGGTGACGATACCCTCAATGGTGGCGATAATAACGATACGCTTTATGGTGATTTCCAAGATACAACCGTTGATCTTGCGCTGCACGGTGATGACACCTTATTTGGTAACGATGGCAATGACACGCTGATCGGCGGCGCAGGTGACGATACCCTCGACGGTGGGCGCGGTAAGGATATTTTGTATGGTGGTTCGACATCCATAACAGGCGATCCCCTTTTCACCGGTACCAACACGCTCATTGGTGGCATAGGGAGTGACATTCTCTTTGGTGCTGATGGTGATGATACGCTATATGGTGGCGAACTTGATCTCACAGGTGGTGGTGCAGGTGTTCACATCGATGATAATACGCGAGACGACCTTCAAGGCGGCGTGGGTCTCGATACCTACTATGTTGGCAATCGTGATTTTGTTTTGGATAGTGACAGAAATGCGGTCATTTTTCTGGATGAGATCGATGTCGGTGTTGAATACATCCAAACATCGGGCAATCAATACCAAAATGATGCATTGGGTTTAGAGTTAGTACTGATCGGACTCAATGCCGTGATTAAAAAGACAGAAGGCTCGGTTGTTACCTCATTTACGATTCTGAATTTTATTGAGCCTGGCCAGGCATTTGTTAATAATGATTACGGTATTACCTTAACCCTTTCCGGCCCCCCTGAAGATCCTCCCTTCACCACCAACACGATCCTTGGCGATGACGGTGGCCCTGTCGAAGATGATATCAATGGCACCAGTGCTAACGATCTTATTCAGTCAGGGGATCTGGACGATGTCGTTGACGGTGGTTTCGGCGATGATGTGATAGAAGGCGGTGCAGGCAGTGATGGTCTGGGCGGGCAACAAGATGATGACTTTATCGCAGGCGGTGCTGATAGCGATATTATCCACGGCGGCGACGGTGAAGATCGCTTGTTTGCGGATAATGAAGCTGATTTTGAAACCATCTTTAATAGCGATAATGTGGCGGCTGGTATCACCCAGGATTGGATTAATGGTGCAGCAGGTGATGACACCATCATTGGCAGTACCGGGAGCGATGGTCTAGCCGGTGGTGCAGGAGATGACACCATCGCAGGGGGGGCAGGGGATGATTATATCTTTGGTGATAGGGATTGGACGCCTACTACATTTAATTGGACCGTAACCAATGTCAACAATGTCCTGACCTTTAGCCAGATCGCGGGTGAGGATGATCCTGTCGATAGCGGCAATGATACTTTGTACGGTGGTGGGGGTAATGATTTTATCTTTGGGGGTCAAGGTATCGATACCCTTTATGGTGATGCAGGGGATGATTATCTTGAAGGCGAAGAAGGAGATGACACCCTAACGGGCGGGATAGGCAACGACATCCTCTTTGGTGACGGGGTCGATGTTGTCCCGGCAGATCAGGGCAATGACACACTCTATGGCGGTGCCGGTGATGATTTCCTCTTTGGTGGTGGCGGTGAGGATACTTTATTTGGCGGTGTTGGCGATGATGAGATTGTCGGGGATGCCGGGGCAAGCGAGCT
>JAESSY010000066.1 GCA_016763855.1 Pseudomonadales bacterium | reverse complement strand
GTGTGATTACCGTAAACATCGATGAAAATTTTAAGGAATTACCTGGCACTGAAAAAACTTGGCCGGCAGATTTAATTTTTCTTTCTATGGGATTTCTCGGACCAGAACATGCGTGTTCGGATCCTCTATCATTGGATTATGATCAGCGAAGTAATTTTGCGGCAGCGAAAGGGTCTTATAAAACCTCAGTAGAAAGGGTCTATGCTGCGGGTGATTGCAGAAGTGGTCAATCATTGGTTGTAAGAGCCATCAATGAAGGCCGAGAGGTAGCAAAAGAGATCGATAAAGCGCTGATGGGCTCTAGTCAATTGCCCTAGTTTTTACTAAAGCTGCCACTTAAACAAAGCAATAAAAAAGCGCCAGAGGCGCTTTTTTATTGACGTACTATTGAAGTTGCCACGGCGATTATTACGGTCTCGAGATACAAGCGAAAGTAAAGTTCGCAACTTCACCTCGAAGCGGCGTCGTTACACTCACCGTAATCGGGGTCGTTAATCCCCCTACTGCACCAGCAATCAACGCAAGGCCTAACGAGGCAGAGCTTACTCTTGTACTTCTGGAACTTTGTTGGGTAGCATTACCAGTACTGGTAATCACACATTCTCCACCCAAGCCCGCGGTAAAAGTAACAGCAGCATCTCTTGGCAATTTCTCATTAAATCTGCCAGCAAAATCAACGAGAATACTACCATCTCGCGCCGTTAACGTTGTTGAATCTCCTATTTGTGGCGCTACAGTTGCATCAGTGTGACCAATTGAAAAATCAGTTGCTCCAATATTAGCCCCTGCATTAGTAATACCACTACCACTTGTAATAGCAAGAGGACCTGCGTTACCCCCAACAGCCAGAGTGACCGAAGTCACGTATTCACCCGTACTTCCACTACGGAGTGACAAGCGAGGAGTGGATCCGGAAAATATGGCGACTGTAGATTGACTGATATTGACAAGCTCGCGGGTACAATACTGATCCGTCCCTTCTACACAGGGATCTGCAACATTGTCACAGGTAAGCGTCCTGTCACTAATTTCTTTAGGACACAGAGTACCGTTATAAATACCATTACCCGCATCAAATCGGCCATTTAAGGTAGTGCCATCGCCAAAGTCGATAAACTCTTCTTCATCTCCTCCAACTTGATAACAGTTGCCTTGGTTCTCTACTGGCACGGTAATGGGCGAGCGAGGTCCATAACATTCACGAGAAGTCGCGTCCCTAGAATCATCGGTTCCCACCGTACCATTTCCAAATACGGCATCCTCATTGTGATCAACAAAGGCCTCTGTCAGATCGACAAAAGGCTCATTAAAATCATAAACACCATTGCTATTCGTGTCGATAAAGCTTTCTTCACCTTGTACAAAAGCCAAAATAGTTGATCGAGCACCATAAAGTTGACCAAGTCCACCAAAGTAGCCGGAGGAATTAGTCTCGCCCTGAGCAGTAGATGTTGTACGACAAGGCACACGGCCTCCAAATTGACTCACGGTTCTGAAAGGTGCAGTTGCCTGTCCAGGGTTTGTCGCAGGTTGGACAGCAGGCACCGCCGGCGCACTACTGGAAAAAGCAATATCCTGATCTAAAAACGAACGATTGTAAGTCACTCTCATTGTTCCGGTACAGGTTCCTGTAATACAGGTGATGCCAGATCCATCTGACTTAACACTGTAATCAATGCCTAGTGTCTGCCCTACATTGGCGGTTGTTTCAACCCGTAAAATACTTAGGGCTTTATAAAAGGTTCGGCCATCATTCCCGGAAATAGTGACATTTTCGTCCAGTATCAATTGAGAGGGACAGCTTGAATCATCAATAGTCTTACGTACAACATTCGGATCCAATGGAGAACGAGGATCCTGAGAATTCAATACTGATCCACAGTCACCACCAATCGTATTACAAGAAGGTATCACTCGACCATATTCGGTTCTAAACTGAACCGTTGTGCCATCAGGCACCGGGTTGTTAGCACGATCCGCTAAACGTACTGTTAGTGAAATTTCTTCACCATCAAATTCACCCCCTTCAAAATTGAATCTGTCTACTGAAAGAGCGAAGCTATTTTGATCCGCAATTCCGGTATTAATAGAAAGCTGTCCGGACAAAGTGACGAGCGTCGTTGCGCCAACGGGTGTATCGTCAAAGTCCGTGATGTCACCATCATTGTCTCTATCTACATCAAGACTCGCTCTAACCAAAACTGTCGTCGCTATAAAACCGGCTTCGAGTATGGCTGTAGCGCGACCTGTAGAATCTGTTAGTCCTGTTGCAATCCCAGTATTTTCATCGGCATTTTGAAGTGTGATTCCGCCAACATTTGTTGTCAGGCTAAATTGAACATTCTGATCTGGTGCTGGATCTCCCAAGACATCCAAGACCTGGAATACAATAAATGCAGTCGGGTTTCCACCTGATTCTTTTATTGATATGTTTGAGGTGGCAGTTCCCGTAGGATCTGTCACAGTATCAAAAACAATAGCACCGATATTCGGGGCTAGTACATTGACTGTTTCTATGGCGGTCTGACCCGTACTGGATTCAACCGCAGTTATAATGTCATTACCAACACAACCCGTCGCCGCCTGATAAGTACCAGACACCGCTCCGTTAGCAGTCGATGTCAATGTTGCATTAATAGATGCTTGGGGAAGTCCCGTCACCGCATCTATAGTTGTCGAACAATTCGTAGAAAAAGCAATATCTATTCCCGTCACGGGTGTATCACTAGCATCAACCACAACAAGCCCTATTGAAGTCGTACCACCTGCTGAAAGAGGAGAAGTACCGATATCAATACCGCCTTGCGTAAACGTTGTACCGGCGCCACAATCTAGAGCGTTAGCCCCGCCACTACAGGTTCCAATTTGCAAGCCTGCAACACCTACATCGAATTGTACCGAAGCCGACGTATCTCCAACTATGACGACAAAGTCTCCAGTTCCAAGCGTCGCTCCAGCTGCAAGGGTCACTTCAATACGCCCTTCAAAATCAGAAATCGCATTAATAGTAGATCCGCTTGTTCCATCAACAAGACTTAAGCTCGTTCCTAAGGTTGAAGTAATTTGAGCTGTTCTATTCGCTAAATTTAGACCACCGGCATCTTCTACTACGATACTGACCAAAGCACTGTCAGCTGAAGTTATAATGTTCGTGCCATTCGTAGGGGTCTGATCAATAAACGTCAATGTCAGCACGATTACCGTGTCTCCAGCATTACCCAATGTTTCAAAGGTTAAGGTATCACTGTTAAACCTCGCACCATCGATTAACAATGTTGCTGTAGCATTTCCTGCCCCCGGAACACTACCTGCGTTCAGGGCCACGGTCGCAACACCTAGTGCATCTGTCAGGGATAATCCCGAGATTGGAAATAGATCACCAATTCCACTAGAAATAAATTCAACAACAATATTAGGTAAAGGGTTGCCTAATGCATCGCTGACGACTGCCCTCAAAGTACCTGGATTGTCCGCATTCACTACACCAACAAGTGGTGCACCTGCACCATCAACTAGGGTCAGTGAAATACTTAAATTACTTGAACCGGTTCCATCAAAGGGTCCATCACCTGCCGTTGAAAAAGAGATTGACCCATCATTTGGACTAGACAAGCCTTGACCATCAACAGTGGCTACTGCAGAAATTTCACCAAAACCAGCAATGGTTCCTGCGAGTAAATTTGTCGACGCGATACCACTTGCATTGGTGATATCTGTGGTCGCACTCAGTACCCCTTGACCACTATTGGAGAAGACAACAATTGCACCAAAGACGGGAGATCCATCCGCACCAATAACCAGAGCGCTGACTGTTTGGGGAGCCGCATTGGTAATTGCCGTGTTTTGTAAACCCGAAGGAATTGACAGCACAAGAGAAGCGGTTGCATCGCCGGTCGTCACGAAACTAATATTGTCCGGTGTGATAACAGATGCGCCTACTGTTACGGACGCACTCAATACGCCAGCTCCAGCACTGTTACCAGCAAGCAAAGACACTGTCGCAATACCCGAAGCATTAGTAGTAACAACGCCAGACGCGGGATCAAGCAAACCGTTTGTAGCTGAAATTTCAACAATGGCCTGATCCACAGGGCTTCCACTCGCATCCACTACTGTCACAGTGGCAGTACCCGTGTTACTTCTAGTGACTGTAATAGAATTATTCGGCGTCGATAAGATAAACGTCACCGTTAAGGCATCGCCATTCGTGACATAGGGAATTGAATTTGCAGCTAAGGTTTCTGCGCCTGATGTGACTGTTGCACCGAGTACACCCGCGCCTGCAGTGATGCCGGGTAGTAGCTGAACTGTTGCGGTACCATCCGCTGCTGTTGTGACTAGACCAGACTCAGGGTTCAACACCCCTAGAGAGGCGCTAAATTGCACCAATGCTTGATTAATTGGGCTGCCAGAGCCATCCAATACAGTGACCGTCGCCGTTCCGATATTATCCCGTGTGATCGTAACTGTATCGTTTGGCGTGGTTAATACAAAATCCAAGGTTAGACTCACTGACCCTGCACCAACACCTTGTCCATCACTTTCAATACCAACCTCAGGACTTGTCACCGCAACGCCATTAACTGTGACCGACGCAGTTATCTGCCCCGCATCTGCGATTGTTCCAGCACCAAGGGATATTTCTGCAATACCATTGGCACCTGTTAGAACATTGCCGGAAGCAGGCGTTAGAGCACCAACAACCGTGCTGAAAGTAACAACAGCACCTTGAATCGCGCTGCCGTTGCTATCTTTTAATTCTGCTCGAATGGTAACAGGTACATTTCCATTAACGGTACTCGTGGGATTGCCATTTTCATCGACAATAGTCAATGTCAGGCGGGGTGTACCCGCACTGGTTCCACCACCGGTCAATCCACCATCTCCATCTCCACCTCCCCCGCCACCACCACAGGCGGTCAGAATAAGTGTCATTAGGGCGATGATGGCAGATTTGGATAGGTACCCGCTCATTTTGTTCTCTCCTGATCAATCGTAACGCAAGGCTTGTAAAAAGCAGTGCTTTAGTCTCCGAACATTAAAATAATATTCCTAAAATATCAAGAAAATCATGTTCTTAACATCATTTGTTGTGAATTAACGTTAAGAACCTACAGTAAATCACGGTTACGGATCAAGCACGAAGAGACGAGGGGCTCTGTTTCGGAAGAAACAGAGAAAGAAATGATACAAGTTAAGTCGTTATTTACCCAGTAGTCGTTATCCAGCAATGAGTAGTTATTCCCTAATAAGCATCTATTGGGGGACAAGAACCGACCTGATACTGCCAACATTACGAGCCCAAGGGACCTGAACCTGAATATTAGGGGGCAAGTTTGCAATTGCTGCCAAGGCTTCTTCTCTACTTTGGTACTGACCTACAGTGAGAACGAACCACGATTGTCCCCCCCTGCTAGTTTCATAATAGGTAAAAGCATGAGCACTTGCCTGAGAATTGATAAACTCATTAATCCTTTCCTCACTACTCGAACCCATAACTTGCAGCGTGTAATCAGTGGCATCCGCCTCAATAATCCAACTATCTTTAGCGAGAGTGAGCGACAGAGCTTCTTTCACAGGAAGCACTTTCACCGCTGCTTTCGTTGGTGGTAGTTGAGGGCTGCTTTTTAGAGGCAATTCGGAAACCTCTGGCGTCGTTATATACCCTCTCACAGCTTTAGATGGGATTTGCTCCTCTACTGCCTTGAGCAACTGATCAGCTTCAACGTTATCAAGTGAATTAGGCTTAAGTGAATCGGAGTTGAATAAATCAGGAGTGCTTTCAATTAAAATGAGGGGTTTATTCCTAGAGTTCATAGCTGCAGCGGGCAGATCTACAATAGGTAGATCAATGGCTAGATTGTCTTCTTTGTTATCCTGAAAGTAGTCTGCACCATAGAGAAAAATTCCCAGAGTAATCATGACGATGATAACGGAAAGGTGCATGGCTGACGTGCCGATTCGTCTCCTAGGAGTCTCAATTAGCTCATCAATCAATCCATCTATTCTTTCTGCTGAGCCCTCTGCCCGATGAAGGATCTCCTCTAATTGCGCATCTGAAGCCTGTAAATCTTCATCTTGGCTTCTTCTGATGTAACTTCGCAGATCTGCATCACGCATTTCTGAGAGATGGCAGGCATATATATTTGAGCTAAAGTCTCTATAGAGTTTTTTTCTTAGAAATGATGGTCCAGCAAAGATAACTAAACCCAATTGGCATTTTTCAGCAATTGAGAACAAAGCTCTCAACACCCTTTCTTTCACTCTATTTGCATCTTTAACGATGATCACTGGTTTGTGACCTTGATCACGTAGACCTTTTGAGAAATCGGATAAGGCTTTCAAGGAAATTGAGCGATCTTGATCCAAACCGAAATCTCGGGCTAGATGCACCGGCAATTGATCTGCATGCAATTGGGACGGATCTAGATGGCTTATCGGTGAACCTTCACCGAGTATCGACACAAGATTGTTAACAATGATTTTCGGGTTTTCTTTTTTTTTGGAAATAACCGCAACAAATAGTTCGCCGTAACTTACTAAATAGGCGAGCTTGTCCGGCAATCCAAGATTTTCCCCTGTACCAATATAATCTGGGTAAACTCCCTTCCCAGAAGATGTCATAAGTGCTTCCATGCGATCTGCTCGACCTTGTTAATATATTGCGATAATAAATTGCGAAATTAGATTATTTCTAATGGCGGGCCTTTTTACAAAAAACAGCTGCAATCGGTACATCCTGCACCTAATTATCCTCATTTAAGTCTAGCAGTACTTTCAATTCTTGCCATTTCTTACTGATCATTTTAGAAATGAATAGCTCATTAGTCTGTCTATTTAACTTATTAGGAGCTGGATATAAGAGATGGATTATTAGAGTTTGTTCTATAAGAGCTGAGACGACGCATCCAATGTAAGACCCAGGTGATCGAGGCTCACGTTATCAATTAACTTGGCCCTGCCAAGAGACTCAAGCAAAACAAAGCGCAATCCAGTATCTGTTGTTTTCTTGTCCCGAAGCATCAATTCAATAAACCTGCCTTTCATGCTTTCCGGGGCAACTACTGGTAATCCCACAGCTTGAAGGAGTCTTTTTAATCTTCGCCCATCATCAAGTGTGCACATTCCAATCCTGACAGATAAATCTGTTGCCATGACCATACCAGTTGCAACCGCCTCACCATGGGTCCACTTTCCATAACCCATTCCATTTTCTATGGCATGACCGAATGTATGACCAAAATTGAGTAGCGCTCGAACGCCAGTTTCTTTCTCATCTTGAGCGACAATTCCTGCTTTGATTTCGCAACTCCACTTAATCATCGTCGTTAGCGCTGAAGGTTCGAGGGACATCACTTGATCCAGATTTTCTTCAAGCCAATCAAAATATTGAATATCTGCGAGTGCGGCATGTTTTATCACCTATGCCATACCAGAAGCAAAATCTCTCTTAGAAAGCGAAACCAAACTGTCCAAATCAATAATAACGGCCTTGGGTTGATAAAAAGCACCGATCATATTTTTACCAAGCGGATGATTTACCGCAGTTTTACCGCCTACAGAGGAGTCGACCTGAGATAACAAGGTTGTCGGGATCTGAATAAAATCAATGCCGCGCTGATAGCTTGCAGCTGCAAAGCCAGCCATATCTCCAACAACGCCGCCACCAAGCGCAACTATAGTGGAACTACGGTTATGATTACTTTCGAGTAGCACATCGTAAATTTTATTTAGAACTTCCAATGTTTTAAACCCTTCACCATCAGGCAAAACAATGCTATCCAGATCAAAATCACACAATGTACTCTTCAACACATCAAGATAAATGGGCGCAATGGTTTCATTGGTGACGACTAATACTCTCCGACCTTTGATACTCGGAGAAATTAGTTTGGCATCACGCACCAAACCTGAACCAATCGATATGACATAACTGTTATCTCCCAGATTGAGTTCGACATTTTCCACTTTTTGATTCCTATAACTTAAGCTAGCTATTTTTTTAGAAGCGACGCTTGTTTTAACTGATTGATGATTAAGTTAATGATAAACCTGCTACTTTCATGACCTACAAATACGTAAACATCCATTACTTCCTCATACAAAGAATGCCGCTTAGCCTTCAGGTCTTTAAGTACAGATTTCGGATTGTCTTTCTGCAACAAGGGTCTTTTTTTGTCTTTCTCTGTCCGCTTAATTTGTAACTCAAGAGAAGTATCCAGAAATATCACAACACCATGGGATACCAAGTTTTTCCGGTTTTCGGGCCTCAGCACAGATCCACCACCCGTGGCAATCAAAACATTTGAACGCTGAGTTAAGTCATCTATTACTGCTGACTCTCTAACTCGAAACTGTTCCTCTCCTTCAACATCAAATATCCATGCGATGTTGGTACCCGCTCGTTTTTCTATTTCTTGATCAGAATCAATGAACTCCAAACCCAGCTCTTTGGCTAGCAGCCGTCCAATAGTGGTTTTACCCACACCCATGGGGCCAACAAGGAATAGATTCTTATCAAAATGTTGAGGTGAAAGGGACATTAAGGAACTGTAGCGACTTATTGATACAAAAGAAATATAAAGGGTTCGAAAACTGTCACGCTTACCCGCGCGCGCATTGACGCTGAAAATTAGCACCAATGCACTTTATATTCTTCTATTTAGCGATTCGAAGTAGAATCATTAATTAGCCTAGGTGTTATAAAGATCAACAACTCTTGCTTATCATCTGTGCTGGTCGTCCTTCTAAACAACTTTCCGACATAGGGAAGGTCACCAAAGAATGGGGTTTTAGTGACCGAATTAGTTACCTGAGTTGTGAAAATACCACCCAAAACAATGGTCGCTCCATTATCGACCAATACTTGCGTCTTCACGCTATTGGTATTAATACTAGGCACACCATTAAATACTGCTCCGACTGTATCTTGCTTAACATTCAACTCCATAATAATCCTATCATCTGGTGTTATCTGCGGTCTCACAGAAAGCTCCAAAGTCGCAGATTTAAATTGAGTCGTAGTAGCACCACTGGAGGAAGCTTCTTGGAAAGGAATTTGGACGCCAGAGGAAATCGTTGCTTCTTGTTTATCTTGTGTAATCACCTTCGGGCGAGCAATAACTTCTGCGTTACCTGTTGTTTCCAGCGCAGAAATTTCGAGATCGAGCAGATATTTAGAATCTACAATGCCTACAGCAAATTTAGTCGCGTCAGGCGATCCAATACCAAGATCAACCAAAAGGTGATCCGGGCTGGTAAACGTGATGCCTTCCTCATCTCCAAATGTATTCCTAATTTCTCCGACAGTTTCCAGAGAGCCACCTGCTTGAGTAAAGGTGGTAGAATCATTGTAAAAATCCAAATCCAAGTCCACCCCAACGAACCCCCAGCGCCTCACTAAAATTTGAACTCGCTGTAACGATCCGAGCTTCAATCAAAACACTACGTACTGGTACATCAAGCTTTTCTAATACCGCTCTAAACTCATTAATCCTGTCAGCAGTTTCAGTAAGGATAATGGAGTTAGTACGCTCATCAACTATCACGCCACCTCTCGAGGAAACCACACCCTGACCGCCACCTTCTTCGCTACTTTCGAATAAAGCAAAAATTTCCGATGCGCTAGCGTACTTAACTTCAATAAACTCCGTTCTCAGAGGTGCGAGTTCCGAAATTTGCTGACGACTTTCCAATTCAAGTTTCTCTCTTGCTGCTAGTTCTTCTGCTGGAGCCACCATCAATACATTACCGATCTGTCGTTTATCCAGACCTTTAGTTTTCATAATGATATCCAAGGCCTGATCCCAAGGCACATTCTTTAGACGTAAGGTAATTCGGCCACTTACGGTATCACTAGCAACAAGGTTCAAATCGCTAAAATCTGCGATCAACTGAAGAACAGATCGAATCTCGATATCTTGAAAGTTAAGAGATAGCTTTTCACCTCGATAACGGAAAATTGAATCTAGCGATGCCTCTAATTCACCTTCAGCTAAGCGTTTAACTTCTAGGGTAAACACATCGTCAGCTTGATATGCTAAATAGTCATACTCGCCCGTAGGTTCAATCATCAATATAGTATTTTCAGATTCTGCAAGTGCATCAACGATAAGAACTGGGGTTGCAAAATCAGTAACGTCGAGACGACGCTGTAATTGTATGGGAATCCGAGTATTACTGAATTCAATTCGAATTTTGCCACCTTCGCTGGATACATCTACACCGCTACCAGCGTTAGACAATTTAACAATAACGCGACCTTCACCATCCTGCCCTCTGCGAAAATCAATCTCTTCAATAACAGGAGAATCTGAATCACCGTACGGCGAAGTTTCAGTTTCTACTTCCGGCTCATCATAGCTCGGCTCGTTAGAAACAAAACTTGTCGATCCTTGCTTACCCACCAGTATCATGAGGGAATTCCCTTCAATACGTGTGGAGTAGCTCACTAATTCTGTAAGGGAAACAATAACTCGAGTTCTATCACCCGCTTCTATCACTGTAACACTTCGAGCATTGCCGCTACCCAAAGTGTGATACTTTGATGAAAGGCCGCTTATTACACCTTTTAAGTCCAATGCTATTCGAGCTGGTTTTTCAATTGTGTAGCCGGTTGGAGCTGGCGGTACACCATCAAACTGCATGCGTATTTCTATCTTGTCGCCAGGCAAAGATGAAAATTCAATATTCTCAACTTTCACCTGAGCATAGGATGTCATCGACAGAATTGAGATAATAAATATTATCAATCCTTTCGCCAATATTCTTCGTTGAGTGGATGCCATTATATGCTCCCAAATTCCTTTTTTATTCTGGTTTTACTCTTAGCTCAAGAGATCTCGGCCTTCTCAGCCATCCCTTCGCACCATCTGACACAATCTCTGTAATATCAATTCTCGAATCGTTGATACTTTCTATTTTTCCCCAGCTGGCGCCCATGTAATCCCCCACTTGGACTCTGTGAACACCACCAGTATTATCTTGAATTAATGCCCATGTTGATTCTTCCTGCTGCATCGTACCCACCATCTCTGAAGCGGCAAGATTAAATCGTTCCAAATATTGTTTCACATGGTCTTGTGGAGGCTTTACCCCGATATTTCGACGCTGCTCCTCTGATTTAACAGGAATAACAACTGGCGGTTCAAAAGGGCTACGCCTATTAGACGCGCCATAGGTAAATGGTTGGTACGGTTCGAACTCTGGTAAAGGTGCAATACTACCCCGCGGTTTTTGTTTGACATCTTCCATAAAGCTTCTAATGTCAGCAAAATCACTACTTCCAGAACAGCCACCCACTAAGGTTAAAATTGTGAGTAAAGCGATTTTTGTCAGGATTCTTTTTGGGGTTGTGACCTGATTGGGGGTTTTCATTTTAGCTAACCCCTCTCATCATTATAACGGTATGTTTTTGCCAGTATTTCCATACTCAATATACCGCGATTATCATTCACAGCTCCCCTTTTTCCTCCAGATGGCGCTATAGAGAAGTTATGAAGAGTTACTATTCGACTGAGATCTGCTACATCACTGACAAACGATCCAATATCATGATAAGACCCTGAAACTTTGATTCGAATAGGCTTTTCTATGTAAAACTCATGACTGACTTCTTGCAACAAATCGATACTTGAGAATGTTAATCCATTTTGTAAACCCACAAGCGTTATATCTTCAATAAGCCCAGGGATTTCTGTTTCCCCCGGCAACTGAGCAAGAATCACTTTAAAGGCTTCTTCCATTTCAATTTGTTGCTTCTTATAGGCTTCAAGATGAGCAGCCTCAAAGAATTTACTTTCGTAATCTGTTCGAAGATTAAGTTCTGTTTTCTGGGTCTTAGCTAATTCGGCTTGCAGATTAGTAACATGCGCAAAGTATCCAGCCGCCAGAGCACCGACAAAGGCGATAAGCCAGATAATGACTTTGACGGCCATTGGCCATGAACCGACCTGATTCAGGTCATTCAGATCATCTGGATTAAAATTCTTTAAGCTTTCTATGATGTCATCTGGAGACCAAGCCATTACTGTGCCTCCTCTTTGGTCGGTGTATTTTGCTCAACACTCAGTGAAAATAGACTCGCTTGAGGACCGTACTCTGGATTCGCATCGATTTGGGTTACATTAGGCTTGGTAAACCAAACCGATTCAGAAAAGTTTCTTAATTGGCTTGATATTCTATTATTAGATTCCGCAACACCCTTTATCGCTAGCTGCTTACCCTTAAAGTCGATGGATAGGAAAAATACTCTATCCGATAGCTGCCTAGCGAGTTCATCGAACAATCTAACAATGACAGGCCGGTTACCTTGCAACTCTTGAATTACCTTCATTCTTGACAGCAGCTCACCGCGTTTTTGCTGCAATAATTGGATCTGACCGATACGCGCCTCGAGTAATTCAATCTCGGTGGTAATAAATTTATTACGAGCCACTTGCGTATCGATATTACCCGTGTAGAAGCGATCAACAGCAAAAATAAGAACGCCAGCAATGGCTAACACACCAACAATGACATTAATAAATTCTTTCTTTTTCTCTTCCCTTAGCTCATCTCTCCAAGGCAGCAGATTAATTTTAATATCTGACATGGGCTAGCTACCTATCCTAATCATCAATCAAAACTCCTCATAGCAAGACCACAGGCAATCATCATTGCCGGCGCATCGTTATTCAAAGAAACTTCATTAACCTTCGAAGACAATGCCATATTAACAAAGGGATTCGCCGTGGTTGCTGGCGTACCTAGCTTCGCAGTAACCATATCGGCCAAACCTTCAATTGAAGCTGTGCCTCCGGCCAGAATGATGTGATCAACCGTATCAAAGGAGCTAGATGAATAGAAAAACTGGAGTGAGCGAGTGACTTGTTGAACGACGGCTTCTTTAAACGGTTGAAGTACTTCAGTTTCATAATCGTCGGGTAATCCACCTTGCTTCTTAGCTAACCCAGCTTCTTCAACACTAAGACTATATCGACGTTGAATTTCTTCAGTGAGTTGCTTGCCACCGAACAATTGCTCTCGGGTGTAGGGAGCGCCAGCATTTGTCAGAACGCTCAATGTCGTCATAGTTGCGCCGATGTCGATAATGGCGATAATTTTATCTTGACCACCATCTTCAAAAAATTGATCTCTGACTAATTCAAAAGCTCTTTGCATGCAATGGGCCTCGATATCCACTACTTTGGCTTTCAACCCTCCTAACTCAAGCGCTTCCTGTCTCATTTCTACATTCTCTCGTCGACATGCGGCCAAAAGCACTTCAACCTGTTCATCGCTTCTTGGGGATATACCTTGAACTTCAAAATCCAACGCAACTTCATCGAGAGGATAGGGGATATACTGATCGGCTTCATCATGGAGTTGAGTCTCCATTTCATTTTCATTGAGA
Source organism: Pseudomonadales bacterium (assembly GCA_016763855.1). GTDB lineage: Bacteria > Pseudomonadota > Gammaproteobacteria > Pseudomonadales > Azotimanducaceae > JAHRVQ01. The sequence continues at coordinate 11,456 of JAESSY010000066.1, read as the reverse complement.
TCAGCAGACATTTCGATTGTTTTGGTAATAACCGCCGACCCAGCCACAGCAACGGCAGCTGATTTAACTTTCGTCTTCGCCCTCGCGATCAACCTTTCTATTGCCTCACCAACACCTTCAACATCTGCGATGTTCTTTTCAATAACGGCATTCCCAGGCAGGGGCTCAACGCCATAAGACTCAACCCGATACTTACCGCCGGATCGACTCAGTTCAAGCAACTTGACCGAGGTTGAGCTTATGTCCAGGCCCAACATCGTATTTGGCCCTTTGTTCAAAAAGCTAAACAATGTAAATTCCTATTTAGTACACGGACTTACGTTAGATACATGTGTCAGCACATTAAATAACACTCTTAAGCTAAGCGCAAACAATTTAATTGAATAAACCGACGTAATGCATTCATTTATTTAAATTTTTCGGGTTTGGCGCAGCCATAATTGCTCTCTAGCGACCCTTAATGTTCCCGCGAATCGGTTAAAGTTCACACTATTCTTGGTCCAAATGATTAAAAAGCTCGAAATCAACATCCAATTTACTTAAAAATAAATCTATAATAGCCACCTCTTAGCTCAATCCAGACACTTATGCGCTCATTTATGCTATCCATACTTTGGGCAGCACTCGGTTCCTTTAGTGGTATCGTGCTCATATTAGCGGCCGCTTTTCTCTACCTAAATCCCCAGGTACCGGACGCTGCTAGCTTTAAGAACGTTAAGTTACGCGCACCCCTGCAAATTTTTTCAGCAGACGGCAAACTCATCCAAGAATTTGGGGAAAGATTGACTCCCATTACTTTTGAGGAAATTCCTCCTCTTTTCGTCAGTGCTTTGCTCGATACAGAAGATAAGCGCTTTTTTGAACACAGTGGGATAGACCTTATCACCGTGGCTAACGCAGCGTGGCAATTGGTTCGGAATAAGGGCTCCATTAAAACCGGTGCCAGTACAATCACGATGCAACTAGTGAAAAATATATCTGGTGCAACTGAAGTGCGCTTCATCAGGAAATTTAAGGAAATGCTGCTGGCGCTAAAAATCGAACGTGAATTGACAAAAGAAGAAATTCTTACGCTTTATCTCAATATTATCCCATTTGGGAAGCATGCATTTGGCCTACAAGCTGCCTCCAATACCTACTATGGGAAAGACGCAGACCAATTGACGTTAGCACAGTTGGCTATGTTAGCGGGTATACCCCAAGCGCCGGAAGCCGGAAACCCTATTAACGGCCCCACTAGAGCCACCGCCAGACGGAACCTCGTTCTCAAACGAATGTTGGGCCAAGGCTCAATAAGCCAGCTAGATTACGAAGAAGCTAAGCTGGCACCCATCACAAACCAAGTATTTAGACGCACAATCGATCTTCCTGCGTTATATGTTGCTGAAATGGTACGTAAGCGCTTACTAAAGAGGTTTGGGAGAGATGCTTATAATAGAGGGCTGATTGTACATACAACTATTGACAGCCAGAAACAAATAGCCGCTGAATATGCGCTTCAAACCAATTTGAATCAATATGATAGGCGCCATGGGTATCGTGGTCCGGAATTCCACCGACTGCAAGGTAGTGATGAATATTTAGCGGCGCCTGAATATGGCTATCCAAGCAATTTCGTCAACACACTAGAAAAAGCTAAGGCTTTAGGTAACCAACTTCCTGGCATCGTTTTATCTGTTCGCGAACAAGCGTTTGATATCCTCAACAAAAATCTTGAACTGATCACTATCGATTGGAATGGCATGCGGTGGGCAAGACCTTATATCGATGCAAATTCCCAAGGACCTCGTCCAAAATTTGCATCAGACATCGTTTCAACAGGTGATCTTATTCGCTACCAACAGAATTCGGACGGCACTATTAGTCTCGGTCAGTTACCGAATATTCAAGGAGCATTAGTATCTTTAAACCCTTCCGACGGAGCAATTCTTGCTCTAGTTGGCGGATACGATTTCCGCGCCCAACAATTTAACCACGTAACACAAGCCAGGCGACAACCCGGATCTAATTTCAAACCCTTCTTTTACGCAGGCGCAATGGAAAATGGCCTCACGGCGGCCTCAATCTATAATGATGTTCCCGTTGTCATGGCCGGAGGCGAACAGGAAGAAGTCTACCGTCCGAGAAATTCTGGGGATAAGTACGATGGCAATCTTCGATTACGAGAAGCCCTTTATCGTTCAAAAAACATGGTCTCTCTAAGAGTCATACTTGATTACGGCCCTCAAAAAGCCATTGAATATGTCAAACGATTTGGTTTTGACACCAGCAATTTCCCTGAAGATGTTCAATTGGCATTCGGCGGAGGCACCATCGCCCTGACACCACTTGAAATTGCCACAGGATATGCCGCATTCGCTAACGGCGGGTTTAAGGTATCACCTTTTTTTATTACCGAAATCACATCAATCGACGGTGAAGTTATTCTAACAACAACTCCAGACACGGTTTGTGAATATGAGTGCACAGACCTCCCTGCTGCCAAACGTATTATAGAACCCAGAGTATCTTACATAATGAATAGCATTTTATCTGACGCTATAACAAAGGGGACTGGCAGGAAAGCAAACCGAGCACTACAGCGTGATGACATAAAAGGGAAAACCGGCACAACCAATGATGCTGACATTTGGTTTTCTGGTTACACACACGATCTGGTTGCTACAGTCTGGGCGGGTTTTGACGATAACAGCCCTGTTGGCAGAAGAGAATACGGTTCAACTACGCCAATTGAAACCTGGATTGAGTTTATGCGCGCAGCCCTTCCGAGCGAGCAAGAAACAACTGTATTGCCTTTTCCCAACAATCTGGTGACGGTTAGAATAAATCCGAAAACGGGCCAAAGAGCTGATCCTTCTGACCCAAATGCAATTTTTGAATTATTCAGAGCAGAGAATGCGCCTGCCCCATTACAACAAACCCAAGCACAAGAAAACCAAGTCCCGGTGCAAGATATTTTTTAATCAGTATCAGGCGCTTTGTAATAGGCGAAGATTTGTCAGCTAGGGCTCGGAATTAAAAGCTCACAAAAAAGGGCCCGTGAAAAAAGAGCCTAATAACTTCCGAGCTTATGAATAATCCGGAACAATTTGAATTTTGGCAACCCCTGTATCAATCGCTGCTTGAGCAACAGCACCGGCAACTCTCTTTAGTAGCCTAGGGTCCATTGGCTTAGGAATAATATATTCTGTACCAAAACTCAATTCATCAATATTATCATACGCTGCAATGACTTCAGCCGGTACTACTTCCTTTGCCAAGCCTCGTATCGCATGAACCGCCGCCATTTTCATTTCTTCATTAATGTCAGTTGCACGCACATCCAAGGCACCACGAAACATAAATGGGAAGCACAAAACATTGTTGACCTGATTCGGATAATCCGACCTTCCTGTTGCAATAATGACATCATTACGGATAGCCATAGCAATTTCTGGTCGCATTTCTGGATCAGGATTTGCCATAGCAAATACAATAGGCTTCGGCGCCATTGCCAACAAACTCGACTCGTCAAGCAGGTTTGCACCTGACACGCCAATAAACACATCTGCATCCTGACAAGCATCCTCAAGCGTACGCTTGTTAGTCACTTGAGAAAATTCTTGCTTGTAAATATTCAAATCATCGCGGCCATCGTGGACAACACCTTTTGAATCTAAAACAAAAATATTCCCTTTCTGCGCGCCCAACTCCACCAGTAATTTCAGTATGGCAATCGCCGCCGAACCTGCACCAAGGCAAACAATCCTCGCTTCACTTAAATTCTTTTTTCGCAACTCCAAGGCATTAAGTAGACCCGCAGCTGTGACTATTGCTGTTCCGTGTTGATCATCATGAAACACAGGTATATCCAACATTTCCTTAAGTCGACGCTCAATTTCGAAACAGGCAGGGGCGCCAATATCTTCCAGATTTATACCACCAAAAGTAATGGAAATATTTGCTACCGTGTTAACGAACTCATCAACATCTTTGGTATCAACTTCAATATCGAAACAATCTATATCTGCAAATCGCTTAAATAAAAGCGCCTTGCCTTCCATAACAGGTTTACTTGCCAACGCGCCTCGATCTCCTAATCCGAGGATGGCAGTACCGTTACTAATAACACCAACAAGGTTACCTTTTGCCGTATATTTGTAAGCTAACTCAGGATCCCTGCCAATTTCTTTTACGGGTTCTCCGACACCAGGTGAATAAGCAAGGGCCAGATCATCTGCATTCTCTGCTTTTGTCGTTACCGCCAGTGCAATTTTCCCCGGCTTAGGTTCTGCGTGATATTGCAACGCTCTGGATCGCATTAATTCAAATGCTTCGTCATTTCCTTGTTCAGGGTTCTTGTCCGACATTTATCTCTGTCCTTCTTATCTCTATGTCAATCAGTATTGGCTTGGAAGCAATTGACTTCGGGCACTCAGTGTAAACTATTTCTTTTGGCAAAAAATATGTGAAAAAAAGTCAAAAAAAAGAGCGTCAACGCGCTCTTTTATATCGACTTTTAGGATTCAATCTACTCAGAATCACTACTAGCAACACTCTTAGTAGCACTCTTAGTAGCACTACGATTACCAAAGCGCTTATTGAATCGGTCAATTCGACCTGCGGTATCTAGTATTTTCTGTTTACCCGTGTAAAAAGGATGGCACTCGGAACAAACTTCTAAGTGAAGATCCTTACACAAGGTAGAACGTGTCTTTATGACATTGCCACAACTGCACGTTGCGGTAATTTCTTCGTACTTTGGATGAATATTTGCTTTCATGTTCCTAACCCTAATTCTGTAAACCTGTTTAATAAAACTAGACCACTACGGGAGGCAAAGTATTTCAAACGGTTGTATGGCTTGCGCGAGGGCCGCAATCATACCAGAGAATATTCTGAGTGCAAGGAAGAATTAACGACATTTTACGACAAAAACACCTCAGATATTACATTCTCTATTATTAGTTAAGCCGCGATAGGGCATAATGAAGAAGAGTCATCAGCAACGAATAATCTTGACGCCAATATACCTAGATATAGCACTCCCGGTGCCACTGCGACGCAGCTTTCAGTACTCGCTTCCATCTGACCTACGTGCAAGTGATTTGATACCGGGCATGAGAATCAAAGTGCCATTTGGCAGACAAAAGATGATTGGTATTCTGCTTGACGTCACTCATGAATGTCGATACTTACCCGAGAAAATCAAACCCATACTAGAATTACTGGATACCGAAAGCGTCTTCCATCCCAATATTTTCACAATTTGCCGCTGGGCGTCTTCTTACTACCAGCATCCTATTGGGGAGGTTTTTCTATCCGCATTACCTGTACTTCTTCGCCAGGGTGAATCCGCAGAACAAACACTTGAATACTTAGTCAGGCAAGGTGGCGAAACAAACACTGAAACTTTAAATCGAAGCCCTCGACAAAGAGCCCTCTTAAGCAAGATAGAGGGTATAAAGCCTGGACTAACGCGGCACGATCTAACAAAGGATGATTTTGGTGCCAGCATAATAAATGGGCTTATTCGAAAGGGATTAGCAAACTGGACAAGCATTGAACAAAAAATTGAACCATTTGACAGAAATAAAACGAAAAATGAAGAAGCGCTTTCCCTCAACCAAGAACAGATAAATACGATGAAATCGGTCTCAGAAACAGGCCCTCATCTGGTTTTTGGTATTACGGGTAGCGGTAAAACCGAGATTTATCTTCAAGCAATAGCGGGTGTCATTTCTGCTGGAAAACAAGCGCTGGTTCTCGTACCTGAAATTGGATTGACCCCCCAAACGGTAGAGCGCTTTAGAGCTCGATTTAACGCGCCTGTTTTTGTTCTCCACTCTGGCTTAAGTGACAGAGATCGCCTGGAAGTCTGGCGTCAATCGAGAGATGGCGGAGCCGCGGTAATCATTGGAACAAGATCAGCCATATTCACCCCGCTACAAAATCCGGGCATTATCATCATCGACGAGGAACATGATGCTTCTTTTAAACAACAAGAAGGGTTTCGGTATTCCGCTCGAGACATTGCCGTTCTTCGAGGACAATTAGAGTCGATACCCGTTATTTTAGGTAGCGCAACACCCTCTTTAGAGACATACAATAACGCCAAAAAGGGGAAATACTCTCTCTCCTTACTTAGAGAGCGCCCCTTGGCTGCTAAAGATACCCAGTACAAGCTGATCAGCACCCAACATGAGCAACTTAAGCAGGGCTTTTCCCGAGAACTGATTAGCCACATTAAAAAGCACCTAGACACCGGCAATCAGGTACTTATTTTTATCAATCGACGGGGATTTTCCCCCGTTATCTTATGCAGAGATTGCGGTTGGATTGCCGAATGCCATCGTTGCGACGCGAGAATGACTTACCACCTTTCAATGAACAGGCTCATTTGTCATCACTGCGGCACACAAAACAAAGTCAATCGACAATGTGCCAGTTGTCACTCAAATGATCTCGTACCATTGGGGCAAGGGACACAACGCATCGAACAAACTCTAAATACACTATTCCCTGCTAAAAATGTCATCCGCATTGATCGAGATTCAACGCGCAAAAAGGGCTCACTAGAGCAGATGATGTCAGACATAAAACAAGGCGAACCTGCATTACTGGTAGGCACGCAACTTCTCGCCAAGGGCCATCATTTTCCAGATGTCACACTCGTCGCAATACTGGATATTGATTCAGGCTTTTACAGCGCAGACTACCGCGCTATTGAACGAATGGGTCAGTTATTACTGCAAGTCGGGGGTAGAGCAGGTAGAGAATCTAAACCCGGCACCGTTGTTATCCAGACACAGTTCCCTGACCAACCGATATTGAACACGCTCATTTCCAAAGGGTATGAAACCTTCTGCGAACAACTTTTAGCGGAAAGGAAACAGTATCAATTACCACCCTTTAGCTATCAAGCTGTGATTAGGGCAGAAGCAAATTCTTCAGGCAGAGCCATGCAATTTTTATCGGAGCTTTTGTTGGCGAAAAAGGGGAAGGAAAACGACATGGCGAGGGTGAGTATTCTTGGTCCCGTGCCTTCCAGCATGGAGAAACGCGCGGGTAAACATCGCGCACAATTGCTCTTTTCTGCCCCAGATAGGAAATCTCTTCAAGCAGGACTGTTAAAGAGTATCAATATTGCGGAGAACAGCGAATTAGGCCGCAAAGTTCGCTGGAACGTCGACGTTGACCCTATAGATCTATTCTAAGTAAGCACAATAATAAGGCAGTAAGGATTTAACAAGCTATCAACGTTATTGGTTTACAAACCCTCTGACATTCTTCGAATATTCAGAGATACTTTCGACTGATACAATACCTATTCGACACATCCAAATGGGAAACGATTGAATGGCTCAAGACTACGCCAAGAAACATGCAAGCACACCAGAGCATACATCGGAATTTCCCCGTTGGACTTGGTTTGCGATTGGCTTCCTATTTGGATTATTCACAGCATTTCTTGTTTATCTTTGGCACGAGGTTGTGCCAGACCCAAGCTCAACGGTAGATCAACCCACTGCAGATGTTATCGCAAACAAACAGAGAGATGACTCAAAATTAATTGACTATTCTTTTTTTGAAATGTTCCCTAATGTCGTAGTTCCTGTCGTTGAAGAATATACCCCGACGGGAGAGAAAGTTGTTATCGAGGACAAGTGCATTTATGTCTTACAAGTCGGTTCATTTAAAAATACCACTGATGCGGATCGGCTCAGAGGTGAACTCATCCTGATGGGAATGGATGTTTCCATCAAAGAAGTTGAAGCAAAAAACACGCTATGGCACCGCGTCATTGTCGGTCCATTTGATTCGAAATTAATATTGGGTAGAACAAGAACTCGGCTCGCTGGCGCCAATATTGAAGCTATACAGATGCGCTTGTGTGAGTGATAGTGCCAGTGAGAAGTGACTGCAATTTTAAGCAGCAAACCGGCTCAGTAATTGGGTTTCTCTAAAATAGTAGTGAGTGTCTTTGCGTCAATGTTGCCGCCACTGACAATAACGCCCACGGGACCTTCTGTTTTTACAACACCACTCAGTAAAGCAGCCAAACCCAAAGCCCCTGAAGGTTCAACGACGAGTTTCATCCTATAAAACATGAATTGAATCGCAGCAAAAATATCGTTCTCGGTCACTGTCTTCATCTCATCGACATATTCAAGAACAAGGGGGAAAGTTAGCGAACCTAAAGATGGCGTTCTAGTACCATCGGCGATAGTTTGAGGATTATCAACTGTCTGCAAAGTCCCGCTATAGAAAGAACGTGTCGCATCATCGGCAAGTTCTGGTTCGATCCCGATTACGCGACAATTCGGAGAAAGGGCTTTTGATACGACTGCAGACCCACTCAACAATCCTCCTCCGCCACAAGGCAGGAGTAAAGTTTTTAGATCACTCACTTCTTCAAAAAACTCTAGGGCAACGGTTCCCTGGCCAGCAATAACGCCATTGTGATTATAAGGAGGAATCAAGACATATCCGTGTTCCGCCGCTAGCGCTTCTGCTATTTTTTCTCTTGATTCCTTTACTGGATCATAGGTCACAATTTTTGCGCCATATCCTGCCGTCGCTTCAAGCTTTATCTGCGGCGCATTTTTGGGCATTACAATAACACTGGAAATCCCCAGCATTTGACTCACCTTTGAAACAGCCTGAGCATGATTCCCAGATGAATAAGTAATCACACCTCGTTTTTTCTCCGCTTCAGACAAACAGGAGATGCTGTTGAAGGCACCCCTAAATTTAAAAGCACCTACCTTCTGAAAATTCTCACATTTGAAATAGACTTGTCGTCCCAGTAATTCGTCCAAGGTACTTGAGCGCATTACCGGTGTCAGATTTGCAAAGCCTTTAAGTCGCCTCTGAGCAAGCAGTATTTGATCAAACATGAACCGAGCCTACAACTATTGTCGTCGGTCAGTATCCTAGGATTTCAGATTCAGAGATAGTAGTTTTTAAAAGCTTAAAGCGATCTAAGTCGGGAATTTCTCTTGAAACTGAGCGAAGCCGTCTAAAACCAAATCAAAAGTAAGATCAATATTGGATTCAATCTCCCCCTCAAGGACACCTAGGCCCAGGAGAATTTCTCTAGCCTCAGTAAATCCTTGCTCAACTCCTGATCTAATGACCACAATAAAACTGTTTAGAGCCTCCTTATTTGAAACTGAAGAGAACTCTGGATTCTGCCGTTCATAAAGCGGAAAAAGTGCGGTTGAGAGGCTGACAATCCTATTAGCTGTGGCCTCAGGTGATACATCCAAGCCGCTGTCATAGGCTCTCTCTATCGCCCCTTCCCCGAGGTAAGGCGCAACTTCTTCATTTATTTTATCTATCATGACCTGATAGGCCAATTCAAGGGGATCGCTCTCGAATCGAGCACTAGTTGAAGTCGCATTAGAAATGCTAAGGTCAAATTGCTTTGTCTCCATCGAAAAAGATTGCTTTTGAATAGATAAACTAGGAATACTTAAAAAATTATTGATGCCGATCATGACCAACTCCATATGCTCGTATGTGAATTTACACAGAAGTCCATTTAATGCTTTTGTACCCTCTAATTATCGGCCGTGGAGAGGATTACTTGAACAATTTTAGTCGCCGCACAAACAACTGGATATCTTTATGAACAAACTACCCGGCATCATCAGACAAAACGGCTACGTCGTCAGCGATATCGAAGTGGCAATGCGTTATTGGACTGAATCAATGGGCGTAGGCCCCTTTTATTACATAGAATCCGTACCACTTGACTGGTTCCGCTATCAAGGCATTTCTAGTGATATCGAACTGAGTATCGCGATGGCAAACTCAGGAGATCTTCAAATTGAACTCATCCAGCAGAAAAATTCCGCACCATCCATGTATCTGGATTTTCTGAAAGAAGTTGGCGAGGGACTTCAACACCACGCCTGGTGGTCAACAAATTATCAAAAGGATTTTGATGCTGTCCTAGCATCCGGGTTCAAAATAGGGCAGGAAGGCCAGATTAACGAAGGTCGATTCGTCTATTTTACGACACCCGCGCACCCTGGCACCATCATTGAACTATCCGATATCAGCGGGCCAAAAGGGCAATTTTTCGAACATATAAAGAATGCCGCAGATAGTTGGGATGGCGCAAGACCCATCAGGCGCATCGAGTAGTCGCAGCAGATCTTGAAATAAAACCACCGCGCCCCAACTCTATTCACTATGATCGGTGCAATCAAACCAGAGCCAAGCAAACCAGAGCGCGGCCAAAATCATTATTTGATGCCCCATTAGATGAAAACAAGACCAACAAGGGAATAAATTCAGTGGAACAATATAGAGGTACGACTATCCTATCCGTTCGTCGCGGAAACTCCGTTGTTATCGGTGGTGACGGCCAGGTTTCAATGGGTAATACCGTCATGAAGGGCAATGCCAGAAAGGTAAGGCGCTTGTACAAAGACACTGTCATTGCCGGTTTCGCTGGAGGCACCGCCGACGCTTTTACCCTATTCGAACGTTTTGAGGGACAATTAGGGAAACATCAGGGCCAGTTGATCCGGGCTGCTGTTGAACTAGCAAAAGACTGGCGGACAGATCGCGCACTCCGAAAGCTTGAAGCATTACTCGCTGTTGCAGACAAAGATGCCTCATTGATCATTACAGGAAATGGAGACGTTATCGAACCTGAACATGGCATTATGGCCATTGGTTCAGGGGGGCCTTTCGCACAACCTGCCGCATTAGCATTGACAGACAATACTGAATTATCGGCAAGAGACATTGTAGAAAAAAGCCTGTCTATTGCAGCGGATATTTGCATCTATACAAATCACCAACGCACAATCGAAGAAATTACCTTTTAATTTGCAGCCACTGTGAATAACCGGCTTCAGACCGACTCAATTTAGAGAATACTATGTCTAATATGACACCGCGAGAAATCGTGCATGAACTTGATAAACACATCATCGGCCAATCCGGGGCAAAACGTGCTGTTGCTATCGCCTTGCGAAATCGTTGGCGACGTATGCAACTAGATGAATCTCTCCGTGCAGAGATTTCACCCAAGAATATTCTGATGATTGGACCGACAGGGGTCGGTAAGACTGAAATCGCGAGAAGACTTGCTAAATTGGCCTCAGCACCATTCATTAAAGTCGAGGCGACAAAATTTACCGAAGTCGGCTACGTTGGCCGCGATGTCGAATCCATCATTCGAGACCTTGCTGAAGCCGCAATTAAATTGCTGAGAGAGGAGAGGGTCAAACAAGTTCAAGCTCGAGCAATTGATGCAGCCGAAGAAAGAGTCCTTGATGCACTTCTACCCGAGGCCCGTTCAAACGATACTGATGCTGACAAACACTCTAGTACTCGCCAGTTATTTAGGAAGAAACTGAGAGAAGGAGATCTGGATGACAAGAAATAGACGTTGATATCAAAGCACCTTCTGTTGGTGTAGAAATCATGGCGCCCCCTGGAATGGAAGAAATGAC
>JAESSY010000065.1 GCA_016763855.1 Pseudomonadales bacterium | reverse complement strand
TAAAAATCTAACAGGTCTTCGAGCCTATGCGAAACAAGTTGATGCATTGCTGACCGAATATGAATTGGCATCAAATGGCATGCTTAAACTGCATCGAGTTGACCCGGCACCCTTTTCAGAAGAAGAGGACCGAGCAGCCGCTTTTGATTTACAGAGTGTACCTGTGAACAATGTGGGCGAAACACTTTACTTTGGTCTTGCGGGTAAAAATGCATTTGATAGCCAACTGACTATTCCCTTTTTCCAGCCAGATAAAGAAACCTTTCTGGAATATGAAATTAGCAAATTGCTTCAAGGGCTTATTCAGGATGAGAAGCCGCGAATTGGTTTGCTCTCGTCGATAACCGTTCGAGAGGATATGAACATGCAAACCTTTCAATCGGTGCCAGCTTGGATGCTTTTCCAGCAATTGGAGCAATTGTTCTCGCTACAAAATATAGAACCTGATGTGAGTTCCCTCGAAGATCTAGATTTGCTTATTTTGGTTCACCCGAAAGGGCTGAGTGAGGAGACTTTATTTACCATAGATCAGTTTGTTATGGGTGGTGGCCGAATGTTGGTTTTCGTTGATCCTTATCCTGAAAGAGACAGGCCGGCATCGAATAATCCTATGCTACCGGGACCGCAACCTCAGGCATCAAAACTTAATACCTTACTTATCCCCTGGGGCATCACGCTGCGCGAAAATGTAGTTCTCGGTGATACGAAATCAGCGCTCAGTGTCAGTACTGGAGCTGGGCAGACCGTCAGACATTTGGCAATTCTTGGTCTCGGTAGCGCTAATTTTTCAAGGGATGACGTCACTGTCGCAGCTCTTGAGAACATTAATTTCGCGTCGGCAGGAATATTGGACATCTCTGATGCTGTAGAAACAGAAATTTCTTTGATCATTGAATCCAGTGAGTTTGCTGCGCCAATAGATACTATTCGATTACAATTTCTTGCTGACCCTAGTGATCTGCAATCTGATTTTGTTGAAACCGGGGAGCGATACCCCATCGCTGTTCGGCTTTCGGGAAAAGCAGTTTCTGCGTTCACTGAAAAGGAGAATGCCATCGCTTCAACTGAGAATATTAATGTCATTGTGATCGCTGATACAGATTTACTGACGGATCAATTATGGGTTCAAGTGCAAAATTTCTTTGGTCAGTCGATTGCAAGCCCCTGGGCAAATAATGGGGATTTTGTCATCAATGCAGTCGATAACCTTTTAGGGAGTACTGCTTTGATAGGAATTCGAAGTCGTGGTGAATTTACACGTCCTTTTGTTGTAGTAGAGGAACTACAACGTGAGGCTGAAGCTAACTTTCTAAAGAGTGCCGATGTGTTGCAAGCCCGATTAGCGGAAACTGAACAGCAACTATCCTCGCTCGAATCATCTCAGGGAGATCAAGCTGTACTTAGCTTTAGTCATGAGCAGGAGAAAGCAATTGAAAGTTTCCAGCAAGAAAAACTAAAAATCAGGAAAGAATTAAGGGAAGTACGCTATCAACTTGATAAAGATATTGATAGTTTGGGGTCAATGTTAAAACTTCTTAATATTGTACTGCTCCCCATATTACTAACCTTGATGTTGTTGATGATTAACTATATTCGGTCGGACGCCCGATAAAAATTCCAGCCTGATTTTCAAGTGAGCGATTGATAAGCATGGCGAAGTATCTAACAGGATTCGCTTCGCGGCAGGCAATAATTGAATAAACACTTTTCACATGGTGCCCCAATGGAATATGAATTTTTAAAGTTAGAGAAAAAGGATCACATCGCTAGGGTTATTTTCAATAGACCTGAGTCTCTCAATGCTTTAAATATTGGTTTGATGACAGAAATTGAATCTATTGCTCGCTCTTTTCTAAATGATGAGGAGACGCGGGTGGTTGTATTCACGGGAGAGGGCAAGCATTTCACGGCGGGTGCAGATCTAAAACAGGGTCGTGATAAAGATGAAACGATGTTAATGCGACGCAGGAATAGTGGCCTCGGTGCTAGAATGATTCAGGCGATTCACGATATAAATCAAGTCACGATCGCGGGAATTCACGGTGTCGCGCTCGGCGGAGGAGCTTGTATCGCCACAGCGTGTGATTTCAGAATTGGAACTGAAAACAGCTTTTGCGGGTATCCTGAAGTTAATCTCGGCATTAATTTGATGTGGCAATCATTGCCTCTCTGCGTTCATTTAATTGGGCCTGCTAGAGCAAAACGGATGGTTATGTTGGGGCGTAAAGAGCCAGCGAGTAAACTTTTAGACTGGGGGTTTTTAGATGAAGTTGTTCCTGAAGGGGGTTTGGAAGATGCTATTTTTTTACTCGCGAAAGACTACGCAAAACAACCTCCCATCGCCGTACAGATGATAAAACAAAGCATCGATGCTGTGAGTAATGCGATGGATGGTGCCGTAATGCATATGGATACCGATCAAAATATACTAACGACTCTCACTCAGGATCAGAGAGAGGGTATTAAAGCTTTCTTTGAGAAGCGCGAGCCGGAGTTCAAAGGGGACTAGGGGTCTCAACAGCCCCCTAGGAAAGCGCTAATTGTCTATTAGTGATTGGTAAGTTGTAACCCTTAGCTCTCTTCGAATTGGATAGGCTGTAGACGGTACTAGCTGTGTCAAGAGTATAACTAACAATTCTTCACTGGGGTCCGCGAAAAAGAAAGTGCTTGCCATGCCGCCCCACGAAAATTCCCCCTTGCTTCCTAGTATTTGAGCTTTGGCCGGGTCCAACATAACCGAAACACCCAATCCGTAACCCACGCCGTCAAAGGGCGTTTCTGCGAAGGTGGTTTGTCCCATTGCTGTGAGGTCAACATTGCCAGGTAGATGATTGCGGGTCATGAGGTCAACGGTTTTTCTACCAAGGATGTGGACACCCTCATATTTCCCTCCGTTCAAAAGCATCTGGCCAAATTTGAAATAGTCCTGAACGGTTGAAAGCAATCCTCCGCCGCCAGAATACAAACCGGGTTTCTTAAGGTAGTGACTGGTCTCAGAGGGGTCTATTAAGCGCATACCTTTGTCTTTTGTGATCTCGTAATTGGAAGTCAGGCGGTGACTTTTATCTTCTGGAACATAAAAATCCGTGTCATCCATGCCAAGGGGATTTAGAATTTGTTCCTGTAAGAACACGTTGAATGGAATGTCAGAAATTTTCTGCACAAGGTATCCGCAGACGTCGGTTGCGACGCTGTAATTCCAACGACTACCAGGCGTAAACAAAAGAGGCAGCTCAGATAATTTGTCTACCATTTGCTCAAGGTCATCAGATTCCTCGACTGCCTGGTCCCGATACATTTCATCGACAGAATTAGCGTGCATAAACCCATAAGTTAGGCCAGCTGTGTGAGTGAGCAGATCGCGAATTGTCATTTCACGTTGGGTTGGTGTGCCGTCATAAATCTTTAGCTTCTTAAATTTTGGTATGTATTTCGATACAGGGTCATTGAGCTGAAAATTTCCGTCTTAATACAGCATCATCAATGCAGTACTAGTAATAGGTTTGGTCATTGAGAAAATGCGGAAGATCGCATCTTCTGTCATGGCTTTGTCTGCCTCTATATCCATCTTTCCTTGGCTTTGTAGGTGGACTATTTTACCTTTGCGGGCGACAAGTGTGATGGTGCCGGCCAACTTTCCTTCTTCGATGTAGCGGCGTGTTAAATGATCGATTTTGTAAAGTCGAGCGCCCGATATGCCTAGGTCTTCTGGTGTTATTTTCATTTTTTTAATCTCTTTCGCGCTTGGGGTCTATTAATTTTCAAGTGGTTTGCTTATTTCTAGGAGGCTACTTGGTTTATGATTTTAAACCTATCATGATTACGGTTGCTATAGCTATCGGAGAAGAAGGTGAGTAACGAGGTAATCATTGCATTGGGATCGAATCTGGGAGACCCCAAGCATAACCTCGATCAGGCCGTTAAGGCGCTGAGTTTAGTGCTGGATAAATTGCTCATTGTGTCGAGTTATTGGCAATCTCAACCAATGAATATGGCAGCCTCTGCCGATAAGTTCCTCAATGCTGTATTAGTGGTTAATACTTCACTTGGCCCTCACGACTTGCTCCGTACTCTCGAAGAAATTGAGCGTGTACTGGGGAGGGATAAAGAGAAATCTGGCACAGAAAAAAGGAATAGAATCTACGATTCTCGAATAATTGATTTAGACATTATCGCTTTTGGTAATCTGGTGTTATGTGATGCGAAATTAATCATTCCCCACCCTCGTGCCAGAGAAAGACTTTTTGTTTTGTTGCCTTTGGCAGAGATCTGTCCGGATTTTTGTTTTCCTGATCAGAAACTATCTCTGGCTGAGTTAATTACCCAGGCGCCAAAAATGGAAATCACAGTTCAAGGCTATTCGTAGTTAATGACTCAAGGTTCTTAATGGCTCAGGGCTGTTTACTAGGTCAAGGCTGCTAATGACTTAAGGCTGTTGGTGCCTTGGCTTTTACGGGTGGGTTGACGGCCTTGTTGATTAATTTTTGGACTGCAACACATAGCGTATCAACATTTTTGGGCTTGGTTTTCCTATTGATCAGTTTGTCGATTACGCCCAGACCTTTCTCTAGTTCATCGACTCTTTCATTAGACAGGTGCAATTGAGATTGCAAAGTTGAGGTTTGTTTTGTTATCTCATTCATTTCCTGAGACGTGAGGGTAATTCTTCTGCTTGCCATTACTCATCCTTAAGACTGGGTTCGCTTTAAAGTCTAGTACAGAATGGAGAAAGTGCAAATTTTAAAACAAATTATTCTGTGGTTTTAGGTGTGAAAGCCGGTGTGGGAAATGAGGCAATGTTGCCACCCTTAGGTTCGGTAATTTTCACAACGCCTTCCTTCGCCACTTCATCGATACGTACGATCGAATGCATAGGGATATAGCTTCGATTAACGTCCTCAAATTCCGACTTCAGTTTCTCTTCAGCTGGATCAACAAGCATACGAGAGCGTTCACCAAAGACCAGCTCCTCTATTTCAATAAATCCATATAGGTCACTTTGGTAGATCTGACGTGCGTAGATCTCAAAGATCTGGCCTTGATTATAAAATATTACCTTGTAAATCGGGGTATTCGACATAGGGTTTGTATTTATGTAGTGCTTGTATGTGTGATTTTTCGAGAAAAATCTGCTCTTAGCCCTCAATATGGGTTCCGTCAGGCATAAATCAAGGCGTCGTTTAGTAGAATATCTCTACCGCTCTCGGTATTCACTGACTATAATGGCGCCCCAATTTTTATTATAGACTGTGATAGTGCGTAAAGTCTTCATCAAAACTCATGGCTGTCAGATGAATGAATATGATTCTGACAGAATGATCGATCTGTTGAAAGATTCAGCAGGTTACGAGCTGACCAAAACGGAGGATGAGGCAGACTTACTCTTGCTTAATACTTGTTCAATTCGCGAGCGCGCGCAGGAGAAAGTTTTTCATCAGTTAGGGCGTTGGCGCAAACTCAAAAAACTTAACCCAAATATCAAAATTGGTGTTGGTGGTTGTGTTGCCAGTCAAGAAGGCAATGCGATCAGCAAGCGCGCGCCTTATGTCGATGTCATATTTGGACCACAGACCCTACATAGGTTACCAGAACTCATAGAGAGTTCTGATAAGTCGAAATCTGCGGTTGTTGATATAAGCTTTCCAGAAATTGAGAAATTTGACCGCCTGCCAGAACCCTCCGTCGATGGGCCCAGTGCCTTTGTCTCAATCATGGAAGGATGTAGTAAGTATTGTACCTTCTGTGTTGTTCCGTATACCCGGGGCGAAGAAGTCAGCCGGCCGATGAACGATGTTTTGAGAGAAATATTGAGTTTGGCTGAGAACGGTGTTCGAGAGGTCAATTTATTGGGGCAGAATGTGAATGCTTACAGGGGGAATACTGAGGATGGATCAACGGTCGATCTAGCTTATCTGATTAGCATTGTCGCAGATATTGAGGGTATTGATCGTATTCGATACACCACTTCACACCCCGTTGAGTTTAGCGATAGTTTGATTGATATCTATGCAGAAGTACCTGAGCTGGTAAACCATCTACATTTACCAGTTCAAAGTGGTTCGGATCGAATTTTGGCAAAAATGAAACGTGGCCATACGGTACTGGAATACAAATCAAGAATCCGCCGTTTGAAAAAAATTCGCCCAGATCTTAGCTTGTCTTCGGATTTCATTATTGGGTTCCCCGGTGAAACTGATGCAGATTTCCAAGCTACTATGGATCTTATTGAAGAGATGGACTTCGATCATTCATTCAGTTTCATTTATAGCCCAAGGCCAGGTACACCTGCCGCTGATCTTAAAGACGAGACCCCTGAATCCGTCTACAAAGAGCGACTGAAACTATTGCAGGATAGAATCATTAACAATACCATGCGATTTAGCAGGGGAATGGTAGGTACGAAACAGAATGCGCTTGTGACAGGTGTTTCTCGGAAAGACCCTGGGCAACTACAAGCCAGAACTGAGAATAATCGTGTTGTTAATTTTAGTACAAGCGACCCCGGTTTAATCGGACAATTCGTTACTTTGGATATCTGGGAAGCTCTGCCAAACTCCCTTCGCGGTAGCTTGGTGCAGGATGATTGACAGATTTATACACAAATACTATCAAGTGGCTAAACCAAGGGTTATTCTATAGATAATGAATCCCGTATCCATGAACCACCCAGATCAAAAATTCACCCATAGCCCAGAATCAAAGGTTTAGATAAAGTTTAATCATTTGAATACTCAATCTCCGTCTCATCAAATTACTTTGGAACCCAACGATATTGCTCAGCTTGCGAACTTATGTGGCCCGTTTGATACACACCTGCGTCAAATAGAATCACGTCTCGGGGTTGTGATTAAAAATAGAGGCAACAATTTTCACCTGACCGGAAATGAAGACGTGGTCTTTGCTGCTGGAGAGGTGATCAATCGACTTTATAAGGAAGTGGGTAGTGGAGATGCATTAACATCGGAGACTGTGCATTTGTTTCTGCAAGATTCAGAAATGGATTCGATGGCGCTAGGTCTTGGAGAGGAACTTATTCTCATCAAGAAAAAAAGTGTTAAGCCAAGAGGTCTAAATCAGCAAAACTACGTCAAGGCGATTCGAACAAATGATATCAACTTTGGTTTGGGTCCGGCGGGTACCGGGAAGACATACCTCGCTGTCGCCTGTGCCGTAGAGGCTCTTGAGCAGGAGAAAGTGAGAAGAATTTTACTTGTGAGGCCTGCTGTTGAAGCTGGAGAGAAATTGGGCTTTTTACCCGGAGACCTTGCTCAAAAAATCGATCCTTATTTACGCCCGCTTTACGATGCGCTCTATGAAATGATGGGTTTCGAAAAAGTGGGCAAGCTAATTGAGAGAAATATAATTGAGGTTGCCCCCCTTGCATATATGCGAGGTCGAACCCTGAATAATGCGTTTATCATCCTAGATGAAAGTCAGAATACTACGATGGAGCAAATGAAAATGTTTCTGACCCGTGTTGGATTCGGATCAACCGTGGTTGTTACGGGGGATGCAAGTCAGATTGATTTGCCCATGAAGTCAAAATCAGGATTGCGCCATTGTTTGAAGGTGTTACAGAATGTTAAAGGCATATCCTTTACGACCTTCAGTCCGAGAGACGTGGTGAGGCATCCTTTGGTTCAACGAATTGTTGAGGCCTATGAACAATTTGAATCAGATGACACTAATGACAATTAGGCAGCATCAAATTGAGATAACTTGGACTTGTGAAGGTAAAGAGCCTCTTAAAGGCGAGATGAGTTGCTGGGCGAATGCCGCGCTAAATGATGTAATGGGAAATGCCGTTGAAATTTCATTAAAAGTAGTGTCGATTGGCGAGATGACTCAATTAAATCATCAGTATCGCGGTAAGGATAAAGCGACAAACGTACTGTCGTTTCCCGCAGATACTAATTGCGAGGTTATGACTGAAGAAGGACTTCCTTTGTTAGGCGATATTGCGATTTGTTTGGATCTGGTGAAAACGGAAGCCAAGGATCAGGAAAAATCCTTATCGGAGCATTTTGCACACTTATTGATTCATGGCATTTTGCATTTAGCGGGATATGATCATGAAGAAGATGAAGAAGCCTTGATAATGGAAGGCAAAGAAACCCAAATATTGTCAACATTAGGTATAAAAGCGCCCTATGAGAATGGAAGCAGGTAAGGAATAAAATGAACGAGGGAGACCCGAGCAATGATCAGCGAACCTGGTTAGAAAGACTGTCACAGGCTTTTACAGGCGAGCCTAACTCCAGAGCAGAGTTGATCGAGCTGTTAAGATCCGCAGAACAAAGAGCTTTGTTGGATTCCGAGGCGTTAAGCATTATTGAAGGCGCAATGACGGTTTCAGATATGCAGGCAAGAGAAATTATGATTCCTCGCTCGCAGATGACGGTGGTTAGATTGGATACCATGCCTGATGAATTTCTACCGATGGTGATAGAATCAGGTCACTCTAGATTCCCGGTCATCGGAGAATCCCCAGATGATGTGGTTGGTATATTGTTGGCGAAAGATTTATTACCCCTGGCGCTACTTGATAAACGTGCGCGTTTTAATATGAAGGATCTGCTGCGACCTTGCACTGCGATACCAGAAAGTAAGCGCCTAAATGTACTATTGGAGGAATTTAAAGAGACGCGCAATCACCTCGCGGTTGTTTATGATGAATACGGTAGTGTTTCTGGCATGGTGACGATTGAAGATGTGCTGGAGCAAATTGTCGGAGAGATTGAGGATGAATACGACTTCGAGGAAGACGATTTTATCAAGAAGCATGCTGAAGATAACTTCGTCGTCAAAGCCTTAACCACGGTAGACGATTTTAATGATTTCTTTGGAAGCCAGTTCTCTGATGATGAATACGAAACAATAGGGGGGCTGGTGGTTCATCACTTTGGACACTTACCCCGTCGAGAAGAAAAAGTAGATATAGAGGGTTATCAGTTTACCGTGTTGAATGCTGATAATAGGCGCGTACATTTGTTGCAACTAACGCCCCCGTTGCAGGCTAAGTAGCGTCACGAGAGCCTGAGTAAACCATGGCCTTTCCCAAGAAAATATGGATTGTTGAAAGCCCGGTTTTAGCAAATATGCTTGCGCTTTTTGCAGGCAGTATTTTTCACTTGGCACTCGCACCGACGAATCTCTGGCCACTGGGCCTCTTATCTGTTTTTATTTTGCTTGTGATCTCAAATCAGGCAGGCGCGAAACAAATCGCGCTGCGTCATTATTTGTTCGCTATAGCAATGTACGGGTGGGGTATTTCCTGGATTTATGTCTCTGTACACGAGTATGGTGAGGCGATTCCCATTTTAGCCGGAGGCTTAGTTGCCTTGCTCGTCGGTGTTTTATCCCTGCCGATGCTGCTACAAGGTTTCCTGTTGCATCGTTTCTTCCGATTTCACGTCCTAGCGCTCAGCTTAGGTTTAGTGTTGTTGTGGGTGATTAGGGAGTGGATCTTTACTTGGTTTTTAACAGGATTCCCTTGGTTGCTCGTAGGATATGGACATCTCGAAACACCTCTCGGTGCCTTTGCGCCCTATGTGGGTGTATTGGGTGTTGGTTTTTTGGTTCTATTGAGCGTTGCTTTAGTACATTACTTTTTAAGTGAAATGCGCCTTCAATATAGGGTGCTTGCTTTGATATTTTTGTTATTGATCTGGGGTGCTGGATTCATCTTACCTCACTATAAATTAGTTCAAGAGCGAGGTGAATCGATCAGTGTCAGTTTAGTTCAGGGCAATATTGACCAACATCAAAAATGGCGAAGAGAAATGGTTCGTCCCATTATTCAGCAATATCTTGATTTGACTGAACCGGAATGGGGTCGTGATCTTATTGTTTGGCCTGAGGCAGCCATTACAGTATTCAAAGAAAGTGCTCAAAACCTATTGTCAGAGATAGATGATAAGGGTAAAGCCCAGAAGAGCGCTTTGATTCTTGGCATCCCGGATCGTGATGAGTCGGGAAATGTTTACAACGCCGCAATAGCGCTAGGCCAGGGAGAAGGCTCGTATTTTAAAAGGTTATTGGTTCCCTTTGGAGAATATGTTCCTTTTGAACGTCAATTGAGAGGTTTAATAAAAGCCTTTGATTTACCGATGTCCCGAAACCAGACAGGGCCTGCCGCTCAAGACCTGCTTCGAGTGGGTGATGTAAAGGTTTTGATGAGTATCTGTTACGAAATAATCTATCCGAATCTGATCAGGTCGGAAGAAACTGCAGACCTGCTCATCACGATCAGCGATGACACCTGGTTCGGAGAATCCATTGGGCCATTACAGCATATGCAGATGGCGCAAATGCGTGCACTTGAAAATGGACGTTATCTCTTAAGAGGGACCAATAGTGGTGTAAGCGCAATCGTAAACCCCAAAGGTCAGATTCAAGCACAATTTCCTCAATTTCAAAAAGGTGTGTTAAGGGGGGAGGTTTGGGCCATGGAGGGTACTACGCCTTTTAATCGTTTTGGGCATGTCCCTATTTTGAGTTTGATTGCCTTATTGTTCTTGAGTTTGATGGTTTGGCGATCTCGATATACTCACTAAGGGATCGTTCCCGTTCTTGAATCATATTTCTTAGATGCATGACTCCGTGTTTTTTTTCCAAATTGCCCTCGATCTGATCTTCGAGGGCAGCTATCTGTTCCATTAATACCTCGGCATGGTAACGGACTAGCTGAAAATTGAGTTTTATCGATGGTCGATTGTCTCGGCTCATGCATATTTCATTGACTGTGATCCTATAAACCTAGTTCATTTCCTGATTATTGATAGTTTTTAATCATTTGGAGTAGGTAGATAAACGGATATCTGGCCAATGATCAGGTAGAATCCCCGTTCGCAAAATTAGTGCTAGTTGACAAAATGAACGATTCAACATCCTCCTATAATCCGCTTGAGATCGAGGGGAAAATTCAAAGTTATTGGCGAGAAAACCAGAGCTTTGAAGCGACTGAAAATTCCTCCAAACCCAAGTTCTACTGTCTTGCTATGTTCCCCTATCCTAGTGGTCAACTGCATATGGGACATGTACGGACTTATACTCTGGGAGATGTCATAGGCAGATTTCAGCGTCTTCAGGGGAAAAATGTAATGCAACCCATGGGTTGGGATGCGTTTGGTTTACCGGCAGAAAACGCGGCCATAAAGCATAAGGTTCCTCCTGCAAAGTGGACGATGTCAAACATTGAACATATGAAGAAACAACTTTGTAGTCTTGGCTTTGCCTATGATTGGAGCCGGGAACTCTATACCTGTAATCCAGAATATTACCGTTGGGAGCAATGGTTCTTCACGCGTATGTATAAGAAAGGCTTGGTTTACAAAAAAGCCGCCTTTGTTAACTGGGATCCAGTCGATCAGACTGTACTTGCCAATGAACAGGTTATTGATGGCAAAGGTTGGCGCTCAAATGCACAGGTTGAACGTCGTGAATTATCCCAGTGGTTCTTGAAGATCACTGACTATGCCCAAGAGCTTTTGGATAAACTCGATGATCTGGATGGATGGCCTGAAAAAATTAAAACTATGCAACGAAATTGGATTGGTCGATCTGAAGGCGTTGAACTGACTTTTCTTTTCGACGAGGTAGGTCAAAACGGCATAAAAGTTTATACCACTAGACCCGATACTTTACTAGGGGCGACCTATATTGCGGTTGCAGCTCAACATCCCATTGCAAAAGCCGCCGCAAAGCATAATAAAGATTTGAGCGTTTTCCACGAAGAATGTAATAAAGTGAAAGTTGCAGAAGCCGATATGGCTAAGATGGAAAAGTTAGGTATGGATACGGGGTTTAAAGCGAAACATCCCATTACGGGTGAAGAACTGCCTATCTGGGTTGCAAACTTTGTACTTAAGGAATATGGATCCGGCGCTGTGATGTCTGTTCCAGCTCACGATCATCGTGATTGGGAGTTTGCGAAAAAGTATGGTTTGGACATTAGACAAGTTATTGCGCCAAAAGCGGATAGCGATGAAAATTGTGACATTTCAGAGGGAGCGTACATATCTAAATCTGGCGTTCTTGTTAACTCAGGTGAGTTTGATGGCTTGGATTTTCAAGGGGCTTTTGATGCTATTTCGAATAAGTTGATAGCTTTGAACTTAGGTGAAAAGCAAATCAATTATCGTCTGCGGGATTGGGGAGTCTCGCGTCAGCGCTATTGGGGTTGCCCCATACCCATCATCAATTGTGACAAATGTGGTCCTGTGGCAGTTCCCGATGCCGATTTGCCCGTGGTGCTTCCAACAGATGTTTCTTTTGAAGGTGTGGGCTCGCCTCTAAAGAAAATGCCAGGATGGTACAAAACAAAGTGTCCGGATTGCGGTGCTGATGCCAATAGAGAAACGGATACTTTTGATACTTTTATGGAGTCATCCTGGTATTACGCGAGATTTGCCTCAAGTAATCAAGATAACGCTATGTTGGATGAGCGCGCTAAATACTGGACCTCGGTTGATCATTATGTAGGGGGGGAAGAACACGCTATTTTACATTTATTGTATGCCCGCTTTTTTCATAAAGTGCTTCGGGATGAAGGATTAGTCGATTCTGATGAGCCATTCAAGAAATTACTTTCTCTCGGCATGGTGTTGAAAGACGGCGTGAAAATGTCAAAATCAGTGGGTGCTGCGGGAGATCCTCAACAATTAATTGATCTCTATGGTGCTGATGCAGTGCGTATGGCAATGATGTTTGCTGCGCCTCCGGAACAATCTTTTGAATGGTCTGAAAATGGTGTGGAGTCTGCCGAAAAATGGCTGAGAACAAGACTCTGGGCTTCGGTTACTCAATGTCTTGAGCATGATAGCCCCGATAAGTTAGATACCAACAAGTTAGACAACAAACAACGAGAGTTGCGAAGGCTCGTGCACGAAATGCTGGCAAAAGCAGAAGACGATTACGGCCGTCGTTTGAGATTTAATACCGTGATTTCCACTGTGATGTCATTGATGAACCAGGTTGACAAATTTGAGCGAAAGAATGCGTTAGATTGGGCGATTGTCAAAGAAGCCCTTAAATCTATGGTGCTGGTCATGGCGCCCATTACGCCTCATATTAGCCATGAGCTTTGGTTTCAGTTGGTTGGAGAGAACATTGAAGAGGCGAGTTGGTTAGAAGTTGATCAAGATGCACTGAAGAAGACTTCGTTGACAATGATTGTGCAGGTAAATGGCAAACTGAGAGGCCAATTTGAGATCAGCCCAGATGCGAGTAAAGAAGATGCTGAACAAATCGCAAAAAATCTTGATAATGTAGGCAAGTTCATCGAAGGTAAAACGATACGGAAGGTTATTGTTGTACCGAATAAACTCGTCAACTTTGTGGTGTCATGATGCGTGCATTAGTATGCAGTCTCTGTTTGTTAGCTTTGAGCTCACTTATGAGCTGCGGCTTCCAACTTCGTGGTGCAGAGGGTTATGATTTTGACCTGGGAAGCATTCATATTTCAGCGCTTAATACTCGAAGTGAAATGGTAAAAATTCTGGCGGACACCTTGAGTAACCAGGGTGTTGATATCTCATCCAAAAGTGAGGCGCCTTATTCTCTAAGTCTTCTTTCTGAGATCACTCACAGACGCCCCGTCGCGACATCGGGGGATATAAGCGTTTCCGAATACGAGTTAAGTATCGAGGTACGATTCCAAGTCTTGTCTGAGAGTAATCAAGTGCTAATTCCCCCCACTTCAGTCATCGTTGAAAAAATTTACAGCTTCGATGCAAGCAGCCTTGTTGGCAGCAGCGAGGAAGAAACTCAAGTTGTAGCAGAAATCAGGCGAGATATTTCTGGACAGATCTTACGCCGATTATATGCCGCTATGCGCATTGAAAGTGAGAACCCATAAACCGTGAAGGTTTACCCAGAAAAGCTCAGCGCGCATTTTTCAAAACCCAATGCCCCCCTTTACATAGTGAGTGGCGACGAGCCTCTTCTGGTGCAAGAAAGCTGCGATCTAATTCGTGACGCGCTCAAAAAGAAAGGATTTTCTGAGCGCGAGTTATTTCATGTCGATGCCAGTTTTGATTGGGAAGAAGTCCTATTCAGTACGAATAGCATGAGCCTGTTTGCTGAACAGAAATTACTGGAGTTGCGTTTGCCCAAAGGGAAGCCGTCTGATGTGGGGATTCAAGCCTTAACATCATTTATAGAAGATGCCTCTCCTGATAACTGCATGCTCTTGGTACTGCCTAAATTGGACAAGAAGACTCAGAATGCAGCGTGGTTTAAAAAACTGGAAAGCGCGGGTGTATTTGTTCAAATCTGGCCGATTGAACTAAAGAGCCTGCCAGCATGGGTAGGGGGCCGGTTCAGACAGCTTGGTCTAAGCGCAAGCCCAGAGGCGATTGCGGCGTTGATTGATAGGGTAGAAGGGAACCTTCTTGCAGATAGTCAGGAAATAGAAAGGTTGCGCCTTATTAGCAATGACGATCAAGTGAGTGTTGAATTGGTGGTAGACGGCGTTTCAGATAGTGCAAGATATGATGTATTTGGATTGATCGATGCAGCACTAAGTCAGGATACTAAAAGGACCTTGAAAGTGGTTCAAGGACTTCGAGCAGAAAATACAGAAATGATGTATCTGACCAATATGCTCTCAAGAGAATTACGAACAATGATCTCTATGTCTCTAGCTGTTAGAGAAGGACAGAGGATAGATGCGGTATTAAAAAGTTACCGCGTCTGGACAAAACGCAAATCGATAGTGGGATCTTGCCTACAACATCGTTCCGCGGATGCCTTACAAAGGTGCTTGCAATGGGTTGGCAAAATTGATCAACAGGTAAAAGGTATTCAAGCTGGCGATCCTTGGGATGAGATGGAGAGGCTTGTTCTATTCCTATCAGGGAAGCGGATACTCTAGTTCACTTTTGTTACGGCCTCTTGCCCCCTCTCTACTAACTGAAGCGTCTTGCCATCGGTCTCAATGATGGTTATCGAACAGTTGTCCGGTCGAAAGATTAAAACCTTGTCAGATTTTTCCGCAAGACTAACCGCGGCATTGATCGCGACAAAGTGTGTAAAGATCACAGTGTTTGCACTAATCGATAATAAGCAAGTCTCGATTTGATTACGCCATGCTTGCAGGCTTTCAGATTGCGTTGACCATTGTCCTTCCATTACCGCCCCAAGCCATGCGCCACGTTCTTGCAAAGAGAGATTCGGGGATGGAATCTCTGCAACACGATTTTCTATGCTTACCGATGAATTTAAATTCTCGGCTAAGGGTGCCGCCGTTTCTTGGGCCCTTAGGAGCGGGCTTGAGAGAAGTTGCAATGGGCTAAGATTCGCGAGGCTTGCACAGGCTGTTTGTGCCTGTTGCCGACCCAGATTGTCTAAGCCAGGGTCAAGATCGTCCGTGAAGGATGCGGCTGCCTTGCCGTGTCTTACGAGATAGATTAGGGTCATGCTTAATTCCAAAGAACAAGATTAGGTTGTATGTTGCTTGTATAGAGTGCCTTTGGTCAATAGTTTCAAGTCGAAATTGAGAAAGTAGGGGGGCGATGCTTTGGTCTCGTAGCAATTGTTCCCCAATAAAGATATTCTGTGCAGCTTTCGGCGGCACGCTGACTTACTGTGTCGCCGCGTAACTGTCAAATTATGACTCTGAATTTAAAGAACATTTTTTAGAACAGAAAGTAGGTAGCACAAGAAATGAATGTACAAAGTAGTGGGATAGAGGAAAATGGCATTCCGGATACAGAATATGATGTTCGCCAAACCTTTGGTTTAGATGTCGATCTTAAAGTACCGGGTTTTTCGGTGGCTTCAGAACATGTGCCTTTAGTAGACGACACCTATCTTTTTAACCACGAAACGACGCTCGCGATTCTAGCGGGCTTCTCTCACAATCGTCGTGTCATGATTCAGGGTTATCACGGGACCGGAAAATCGACCCATATTGAGCAAGTAGCCGCACGACTCAACTGGCCCTGCATCCGTATTAATTTGGATAGCCATGTCAGCAGAATGGATTTGATCGGAAAAGATGCAATTGTGCTTCAGGACGGAAAGCAAATTACAGAATTCAGAGAGGGATTGTTACCTTGGGCTTTGCAACGTGCCTGTGCGCTTGTGTTTGATGAATATGATGCAGGTAGACCCGATGTGATGTTTGTTATTCAGCGTGTATTAGAAGTTGAGGGTAAATTAACGCTTTTGGATCAAAGTAAAGTTATTAGCCCTCATCCTTCTTTTCGTTTGTTTGCTACAACTAATACTATTGGCCTTGGAGATCCAAGTGGTCTTTACCATGGTACTCAACAGATAAATCAGGGCCAGATGGACAGATGGAATATCGTGTCTACCTTGAATTACTTGCCTCATGAAAATGAAACTGACATTGTTGCAGCGAAACTACCTGATCAGGATAGAAGCAGACTTTCTAACATGGTCTCAGTTGCGGACTTAACAAGACAAGGATTTATCAATGGCGATATTTCCATTGTTATGTCGCCTCGTACTGTCATTATGTGGGCAGAAAACGCACAGATTTTTAATGATCTAGGTTTTGCATTCAGGCTGACTTTCTTGAATAAGTGTGATGAGACTGAGCGGTCTATCGTGGCTGAATATTACCAGAGATGCATGGGCGAGGAATTGCCCGAGTCCAGCTCGAAAATTGTACTTGCCTAGGGAATGTCTGATTAAGTGGATATTTTCGTCAGGGCAAGGAAGGGGTGAACGGAGAAAAGTGATTAATATGCTGTATATTAAGTACTTTTTGGAGTTTGCGTCTGACGCCGACATGGCGGAAATAGACCTTAATCAGACATTCCCTAGAAGCTGTCAATACCCATGAATAAATCAGTACCAGACTCTATGGATTTGTTTAAGCAGGCTATCACGTCGACCATGCGGGCGATTTCAGGTAACGAAGAGCTTGAGGTCAGTTTCGGCCGAGGTAAAGCTTACCTGCAAGGCAATCGCGTCAGAGTACCTTTGCCTGACAAAGGCATAAATCAAGAACAGTTAGCGGTTCTTCGGGGAACCTCAGATCAATTTGCACTAAAAATAAGATTCCATGATCTTGAAAAACACAGAGAAGCGAGGCCAATTACGGGCATAGCTCAGGAAGTTTTTGATAGTGTAGAAGACGCACGTTTAGCTGCCATTGGTTCCTATCTTATGAAGGGTGTAGAAAACAACCTGTCTGCCGAGCTGGAACAGAGGTGTTTTGATCAGAGCTATGGAGAAATTACAGAGCAGCAGGATGCACCCCTCGGAGAAGCTGTCGGATTGTATATTCGCGAAAAAATGGGTTTGCCACTGCCCCCAACTGCTGATCATCTATTGGGTTTGTGGCGGGATCGCATTGATTCACAAATTGGTGGGCGGGTTGAAGCATTAAAAGAAATTAAATTTGATCAAGAAGCCTTCTCACGGTTGTCTCGACAGATGATTGTTGATCTGGGTTTGGCCGAAGAGTGGGGTGAAGAAACCGGCGAAGGGGAAGCTGAAGACCAGGAAAATCAAGAGCAGGAACTGGACGCCGAAAGTGGTGATGAATCTTCTGATCAGGATATGTCCGGAGATTCTGATATGGCCGAAAGTCTCGATGGTGATGTCCCCATGGATGCTGATGCAATGGATATGGCTGAAGCTGAGGGAGATCAGGATGAAGCCGGTGGCCCACCTGATGCTTTGATGAATTCAAATTGGGTTCGACCAAAAGAAAGTCAATACAAGGCATATTCTCATCTTTTCGACGAAACCGTTATTGCGGATGAGATGTGTGAGCCAGCAGAGCTTGATCGTTTGAGAGGTGTTCTTGATAAGCACCTGCAAAACTCTCAAGTGGTGATCAGTAAACTTGCGAATCGCTTGCAACGAAAATTGATGGCACAACAAAACAGAACTTGGAATTTTGATTTGGAAGAAGGTTTGTTAGATACCTCACGCTTAACCAATGTCATTCTCGATCCATTCCAACCCCTCGCTTTCAAGCAGGAAAAAGATACTAACTTTAAGGATACTGTTGTCTCTCTTCTGATTGATAGCTCAGGCTCTATGCGAGGTCGCTCAATTACCATTGCCGCAATGTGTGCGGATATTTTAGGTCAAACTTTAGAGCGGTGTTCCGTAAAGGTTGAAATTTTGGGTTTCACAACACGAGCATGGAGAGGCGGTCAATCAAGAGAACTCTGGTTGCAACAGGGTAAGCCGCTCCAACCTGGACGTCTAAATGATCTACGCCATATTATTTATAAATCTGCAGATATGCCCTGGCGTAGATCCAGACGTAATTTGGGCTTGATGATGCGAGAAGAATTGCTGAAGGAAAATGTAGATGGTGAGGCTTTGCTCTGGGCCCATAACAGAATCGTTGGGCGCCCTGAAGATAGAAAGATCTTGATGGTGATTTCTGATGGATTGCCTGTTGATAATAGTACTTTACTGGTTAATCCCAGTAATTATCTAGAGCAGCACTTGAAGTACGCAATAGATCAAATCGAAAATCAAAGTCCCGTTGAGCTTGTTGCTATCGGAATAGGACATGACGTGACTCACCACTACAGTCGAGCAGTGACAATCACTGATGCAGAGCAATTAGGTGATGCTATGACAGATCAGTTAGTAGATTTATTTGACGAGAAAGCGAATCGCGCTGTTCATCGTGCGACAAAGATTGTTTAGGGAGCGCTTGATGCCTAATGCATAGAAATCAACTCCTTGATCTAATCGAAGATTACCTTGATCGTTTCCCTGAAGAGAAAAGCACGGTTACAAAAATACAACACTTCATTGAAGAAAATGAAAGTTGTTTTGAGCGAGAACTCCAAATTGGGCACATTACTGGATCAGCGTGGATCTTGAGTGCTGATCGTTCCCATGCGCTTTTGACGCATCATAGAAAACTCAATATATGGGTTCAATTGGGCGGCCACGCAGATGGTGACTCAGATATTGCGCGAGTTGCGATGAAAGAAGCTGAGGAAGAATCGGGTTTAAAAGGTCTCAGTTTCGCTCAAAGTAAGATCCCAACGACGGTTTCTAGGATGATATTTGATATCGATATTCATGAGATTCCGGCGCGAGGGAATGACCCTGTTCATTTTCACTATGACTGCCGTTTTTTACTGACTGCAAAGGATAGTGATTATGTCGTTAGTGAGGAGTCACATGATTTACGTTGGGTTGAACTATCAGAAATAAAAAATCTAACAAAAGAATCGTCTACATTGAGAATGATTAAGAAGTCAAAGGCTTTTCAGTGATTTGCCTAATGCTTTACTTAAAATATGGATCTTCAGCAAAACTAGTGGGAAGTTTAAGAAAATAAATGACATGCCACGGTATGTTTCTCGCTTATCTTGGTGATAGCCGGTGTGGTATTCATGCAAATATCCATAGTTTTAGAGCACCGACTTGCAAATCTACATCCTGCTTTTACATTGACAGGTGAAGTAATTTCTCCTTTGATTGGAATATGCGACCGTTGCCGTTCGGTGGTAGGATCCGGTTCTGGGTTCGATTCTATCAGTAACTGCGTGTAAGGATGTTGTGGATTAAAAAATACCTCGTCAGCTGGCCCGCTTTCGACCAAAACACCGAGATACATCACCGCCATTCTATCGGATACATAACGCACCATAGAAAGATCGTGAGCAATGAACAACATGGTAAGACCCATAGACTTTTTTAACTCATCCAAGAGGTTAATGACCTGAGCCTGAACTGATACGTCTAATGCGGAAATAGGTTCGTCGCAGACTACAAATTTTGGTCTTATGATCATGGCTCGTGCGATACCGATTCGTTGCCGTTGGCCACCAGAAAACTCATGAGGATAACGTGACATATGATCAGCGTTGAGCCCGACTTGTGCGAGCCAGCTGGCGACTTCTTCTTTGATTTGCTTTTTTGTATGCTCCCTTTGAATGTGTAAGCCCACACCAACAATATCTAAGACTGTCATTCTTGGGTTTAATGAGGAGTAGGGATCCTGAAAAATCATTTGTAGCTCGCGGGAATATTTCAAATGATCAGCGGCGCTAAATTTTTGCGGCAGCAGTTCATTATTGTAGAAAGCACT
This sequence comes from Pseudomonadales bacterium, assembly GCA_016763855.1. Classification (GTDB taxonomy): domain Bacteria; phylum Pseudomonadota; class Gammaproteobacteria; order Pseudomonadales; family Azotimanducaceae; genus JAHRVQ01. The sequence goes on along the minus strand of JAESSY010000065.1, from coordinate 22,756 downwards.
GCCGCCGCTGTTAGGTAAAAGGCCTATCAGTGTTTTACCCAATGTAGATTTTCCTGAACCACTTTCTCCAACGAGCCCGAGAATTTCATTTTCTTCTATTTCAAGGGATATGCCATCAACAGCATGGAGTTGTTGTTTTGGACCAATCTCAAAATACTTTTTTAGTTTATCTGTTCTAACTAACATTCGTTCTTCCGGATTGGTACAAACTGTCTACTTGAGGAGAATCTGGATGCTGCAACCAACATCGAGAATAGTGATCGCTATCTTTTTGATTATTATTTTTGTCTCCATCTGTTGCGATAAGAAACTCATCTGGCATTTGTGTTTCACAAATTGCCATCGCGTAAGGGCAACGTGCGTAATAGGCACAACCTGAAGGCGGAGAAAACAAATCGGGTGGACTACCTGCAATAGGGGTGAGCTTCTTTCCTTTGTCTTTCTGATTGGAAGGCATGGCTTCTTTCAGCCCTAGTGTATAGGGGTGGGAAGATTGGTAAAAGATTTCATCCACATTGCCCATTTCAATAACCTGACCCGCGTACATTACAGCCACGCGATCTGCCATTTTGGCGACGACTGCCAAGTCATGTGTGATCAGTACAATTGACATACCTTCGCTTTGTTGAAGTTCAGACATGAGTTCTAGTATCTGTGCTTGAATGGTGACATCTAGTGCTGTGGTTGGTTCGTCAGCAATTAAAATAGTGGGGTTGCAGGCGAGGCTTTGGGCAATCATGGCGCGCTGTAACATTCCTCCAGAAAACTCAAAGGGGTATTGTTTAGCTCGCTTAGCGGCTTCTGGAATATGAGTTTTTTCTAACAATTCCACTGCTTGCTTTGATGCTTCTTTGTAGCTGAAACCCTTGTGGACCATTAGGGTCTCGGATATTTGATCGCCAATCGTCATTGTTGGGTTCAAGGATGACATTGGATCCTGAAAGATCATCGCAATTTCCACGCCGCGGTACTTGTTTGCTTCTTTGGCTGATAAGCCAATAATCTCGTGCCCATTGATCTTTGCACTGCCGCTGGTAATTCTACCCGGAGGCATAGGAATGAGCCCCATAATGGACTGTACAGAAACAGACTTGCCGCAGCCTGATTCACCAACGATAGCGAGGGTTTTGCTTCTCTCAACTGAAAAGCTGACACCCCGTACTGCTTTAACAGTGCCGCCATAGGTTGAAAACTCTACTTTCAGATTCTCTACTTGGAGTATGTCGTCGCTCATATTCTTATTCTCTTGACCGCATGCGAGAGTCAAGTGCTTCTGTTAGCCCGTCACCGAGTAAATTGAATGCAAGTACAGTGATGCTAATAAACAATGCTGGGAAAATCAGCTCGTGGGGGTGGCTCAACATTGTTTTAACACCCTCGTTGCACATCGAACCCCAAGAGGGTGTGGGCGGAGCAACACCCATACCAATAAATGATAAAAGTGCCTCAGTAAAAATATCAGCAGGTACGGCGAAGGTGAGCGTGACGAGAATCACGCCCATGGCGTTTGGAATAATATGGCGGGTAATCAAGTAGTGATTTTTAGCGCCCAACAGTTTTGCTGCCTCAATATATCCCTCTTCTCGGATTTGTAATACCTGACCACGGACTAGTCTTGCAGTGGCGGGCCAACCTAGTAAGACCAGTGCAATTAACATCGGCAGAACACCGCTTTCTCCTGGACCAATGCCAAAGCCTATCTTGAATAGAATAATAAAAAGTAAGAAGGGCAACGCAACAACAAAGTCTGCAAATCTCATCAGGAAAGCATCCAGCTTACCGCCAAAATAGCCCGCGCTTCCGCCATAAAAAATACCGAAGAGTACATAGAGGAAAGGAGCGAAAATTCCGATAAACAATGAAACTCGAGCGCCCTGCATGAGTCTTGCAAGCATATCTCTACCGAGATAATCAGTCCCCATTGGATGGAATTCCAAGCTGATCTCAACATTAATTTCATTTGAGGATTCGTCAACCAGGCCCCGGGATTTTGCCGTCGCCAGCTCAATTGTGAGTTGGGGGGTAACCTCAATGCTGATGTAAGCATCAGATTCATCCAGCCCGTCAGTTGACACCAGTGAATAGTAGTATTGCCTAGATTCCAGATTCAACCTGTCTTCATAGCTGACTTCATTTCCACCGAGGGTTGAGCCAAGGGGTAAGCCAAGATCGTTTATACTTTCAGGCTCTCGTTGGTTTCGGTAGATGTTATATCCCCCAGCTCCGACAACAGGGTCCCAACTTAAACGAACCTGTTGTGTTGTGGCTGCATCCACAACTTTGAGGTTCTTAGGTGCTGGGATAAAGTCTAAGTATTCTTCTGGTTCGGCTGGGAAATCGTTAAGTACAATACCCGCCCAGCGTTTATAAGGCCCGACAACAACAGCCTTTTTTGGGAAGGAAGGTGTCTGAGAGATTTGATTCAAATCTTGCAAGGCAGGATCTGTTCGCCAAAGGTAAGGCCCAACAAGTGTAAAGAGTGCCAAACCTATAATGATGTAAAGAGAAATAATTGCTCTTGTATTTTTCTTTAATCTCAACCATGCATCTTGCCAGTATGAAAGAGAGGGGCGTGTGAGTTGGTCACCTTTGTCTAAGACAGTGACAAACTTGAAGTCTTCTTCGCTAGGAGAGTATGAGTTCATGGGTAGACCTTATTTAAGCCTGACTCTAGGATCAATAAAACCGTAGAGGATGTCTACGACAATGACCATAAAGACAAGGAAAGCACCGTAGAAGACTGTTGTTCCCATGATGACCGTATAGTCGAGCTGTTGAACGGCCTGAACAAAATAACGCCCGAGGCCAGGAATGGCAAAAACGAGTTCTACGACGAAACCGCCGGTTGTGATGGCAGCAATTTGTGGCCCTAATATCGTGATCACTGGCAAAATGGCGTTTCGCAATTGATGGCGAAAAAAGATTCGGGTGGGTGAAAGACCTTTTGCCTTTGCAGTTTTGATGTAATCTTCATTCACAATTTCGAGCATGGAAGACCGCATGAGCCGAGTTAGAAGCGCCATTGTACCGAGGCCAAGGACCAAAGAGGGCATTATCATATGAGAAAATGTCCCCCAGCCAGCAACCGGCAAAATGCTATATCCAAAAAAACTATTGATATTGACAAGCAGGAGTTGACCCAAAGCTGCGAATACAAAACTGGGCACCGATATTCCTAAAATCACTAGGAACATGATGATAATATCGGGCAGTCTATTCCTGTAGAGTGCTGTTAGTGCGCCCCACAACACACCACCCACAGCCGCAATAAAGATGGCCATAATGCCGAGGGTGGCTGAAACGGGAAAGTGGTCGCGTATGATGTCATTTACCTTCCTGTTTTGTTGCGTAAATGAGATACCGAAATCGCCTTTGAGCATATTTCCGAGAAATATGACGTATTGTTCGGGCACTGATTTATCGAGGCCGTACTTCTTTTCAAGATTTTTGCGGATTTCTGGGGGAACTGCCTTGTCGTTCATCAAGGGGTCGCCGGGAACTTGATGCATCGCAATGAAGGTTGCTGTCGCGATAAACCAGACCGTGATAATACCGGCTAGCAATCGTTTAAGGGTGTATTTCAGCATCAATTAGAGATCAATTCTTATTTTGCAGTATTTTAGCAGAGAATAAGTAACATTATTGAGCTCTTTATTGAGCCTGCTATTCAACTACTCTTGCGTAAGTATAATCAGGATCAGCGCCTACTACTCTGCGTACGACACCTTTAAGTTTAGGGTTCATGAGGTATATAACCCCTTGTTCGTATTGGGGTAAAATAGCGGCTTCTTCATATAGAATTTCCTGAAGCCTTCCCATTGCATCCATCCTCACCTTAGGGTCAGTGCTTCCCATTGCAATTCGGACATGCCTGTCGTATTCAGCGTTGTTAAATCGACCTCTATTATTGAGATTCCAAGAAGCGAAAAGATCGCCAAAAGTCATGACATCGTCAAAATCCGGCCCCCAGCCTGCAGCCACGATATCAAACTCCCCCGCAGTCATTTTTGCCAATCTTTGTTTGAAGGTTTGGATGTCAATCTTTAGATCTAGCCCCAGCTTTTCTTTGAGTAATCCTTGCATATATTCTGCTTGCTTTGCAGCTGTCGGGCTGTCACCAACCAGCAAAATAAGGGGCGGAATCCTTTCGACGCCAAGTTCCTTCTTAGCAAGCTCGAGATAGTTCTTTGCTTTTGTTATATCAAGTTCTGGGATAGTCGCAGGGTACTCTTGCCGGAATTTTCCTTTAATACCTTGTAACCAAACAGGAAATGTACTGTAAGCGGGTAAATTCCCTGGCGTTCCGAGTACTTTATTGACTAATTCATTGGCGTCAAATACATGTTGAATTGCTTTTCGTAAATTGAGGTTTGCCGTCGCTCTTTCTTCTCTATGATTGTAATCAAGGAAAAATACAGAGCCGGTTGAGAATTTTCGAATACGAAATCTTTGGGTTAATGCATCTTTATAGGTTTCTCCATCAAGCCGCGTATGGACAATTTTGCCATCGATAAAAAGGTTCAAGCGGGCTCGCGTATCAGCGGTGATATAGGACGCATGTATTTCATTTAGATGAATCTTATCTTTATCCCAATAATTCTGATTTTTTACCATTTTAAGCGATGCAGAGTGAACCCATTCAGTTAATATAAAGGGCCCGTTGTAGAGAAGGTCATCAACATCGGCCGCGTATTGATCACCTTTTGCTTCAGCAAAATCCTCTCGAATGGGAAAGTAAGTAGCGAAGGCTGCAAGCTTAATGAAATAGGCGAGTGGACGTTCGAGTTCAATTTTAAGTGTATAGTCATCGATTGCCTTTACCGCGATCTGACCGATGTCTAGCTCGCCTTTATTGGCGGCTTCTCCGTTCTTAAGCGGGTACAGAATAAAGGCGTATTCTGATGCTGTTTTAGGCGCTAATGCATGTTGCCAAGCATAGACAAAATCATGGGCTGTGACGGATCTTCCATCGCTCCAAAGCGCGTTCTTTCTAAGGTGAAAAGTGACGTTTTTCTCGTTCATTTCCCAGCTTTCAGCTACGGCAGGTACGATTCTGCCGCGGCGATCATAGCGAACCAGCCCTTCCATAACATGGGGCAAAACAAATCCGCTGACCTGATCCGTTGCCTTCATACTGTTAAGTTGTGGCGGTTCTTGCGTTAGTGCAATTGTGATCGTTTGATTATCAAAATTGACCGATGTAGCGTCAACAGCACTAAAGCTTGCGTGACTAAAAAGTAGGCTGAGTAGAATAAATGAGAAAGCTTTCAAAGGGGTAACTCCACAATAGGTTATGATTCGAGTGTACCACGATCATCAGTTTTTATAGTGATATTGACGTTTGTCTTAGTTGATAAGCCATAGTGACAAATGGTCTAGAATCTATCTAAGATATTCGGAGGCTAGGTGCAGAAGTTCAAAGGATCGCTGATTAAGTCGCAGACTTAAGGAGATTGGAAACGACTCTCTCAAGGTGGGTAAGCGAATTACAAACCTCAGTCTGATGGCAATTGGGTGAATATTTTTTCATTTCCGCATCCCCGACGACCCAACTGGACTTCGGTTCAGGGTTCAACCAAATTACTCGCTTAGCTTTATCGTACATTTCTTTTAGTATTTCTGATTTAGGGTCTCCAAAATTGTTGCGAGCATCGCCTAATATAATAATGGTAGTTTTTTTGTTGACTTCATCAAGAACATGGCTTTTGAAATCCTGAAACATCCGCCCATAATCCGTTGAGCCGTTTCCATAATCTCGCATGGTTAATGCCATTGCTTCTTCTAGTTCAGTATTCTGAAATAACTTTGTTACTTCTCCGAGATCCGACGAAAATGCAAAGGAGCGCACCTTCGGTAATACCTCTGCTAGGCTATATAGAAACATCAATAGGAATCTAGAATAATTGCTCACTGAACCACTGACATCACAAATACATATTACCCGCGGGCGATCAACTTTAGTCGCTTTCCATTTTAGGTCAAAAAACATGCCGTCGTACTGCATGTTGTATCGCAAGGTTTTGCGAACGTCGAGCTGTCCTCTTTTTACGGTTTTTCGTCGTTTAGAATGGACAGAGATAAGTTTCTTTGCCATTTTGAAAACAATTTCTCGGACATCCTTAAAATGACGTTTTTCTAGATTAGAAAGTTTTACTTTCTTTAAAAGTTCTTCACGAAGCTGTTTTCCTGATTCATCTGCGTGTAGGAAAAATTGTTTCTCTACGTAGTCACGAACTCTTTCGCGTAATTGCTCTCTCGCTTTTTGCAATCTGTTGGCGAGTTGTGTGTTCGGGGCATCGCCTGCTTGCTGCCTTTCGGAGATTTCTTCTTGTAAGTCTTTTAGCCCCATTGCATCCATTATCTTTCGTGTGAAAAGCCCTTTCTGGGTAAAAACGACGATTTCATTCACGCTAACAGAGCGCCCTGCTTCTATCATGGAAATTGTTTGGTCTGTGCGACTACCTTCGGTTAATAGTTTCCCAAGAGAGGAACTTGCCCTTAGTGATGGCGCTGCCTCGGCATCAGACGCGGATGTACTTCCTCCACCAGAACCGCTGCCCTTTCCATTTTGTTGGTTTTGCTCAGGGTTAAAATTTTCTTCATTCGCAGATTCATCAATATTGCCATCTACTGGAATCGCACTTTGCTCATCATTGTTAGGGTCGGGTTGAAATTTGTCGACATTGAAGTAATTGTCAAAGCAATGACTGTAGGTATCCTTTTCTTCTGGTGTCTTTGCTAACACCAGAGCCAGAGAGTTCTTTAGAAATGATTTGTTCGTATAACCAACAAGATTAATACAATGCATTGCGTCAAGTGTTTCTGCGGGAGAAACCTTAAGCTCGGCGCTGCGAAGAACCTTAATGAAATCGACGAGTGTGCTATCCATCTAAGCAGTCTCTTTGAGAGCCTTGTTTGTTACATTCTGTAGGTCTGCTTCTACGGTTTCAATGTCTTCTTGGAATTTCAGAATGACGTTGAGTGTCTGTTTGACAAGATCAGCATCCAGACTTTCAGAGTGTAGCAGGATGAGCGTTCTAGCCCAGTCGATGGTTTCACTAATGGCGGGCACTTTCTTCAAATCCATAGTGCGTAACTCTTGGATAAAGGTCACAAGTTGGTTACGTAAATTCTCTGCAATTTCTGGTACTCTCGCCTGTACAATTTGTCTCTCAAGCTTCGCGTCTGGAAAGGGAATATATAGGTGTAGGCAACGTCGCTTCAAAGCGTCGGAAATTTCTCTTGTGTTATTGCTAGTGAGAAACACCAATGGTTTCGTTTCTCCGGCGGCTTTCACTGTCCCAATTTCGGGTATCGATAATTGATAGTCAGATAACATTTCCAATAACAAGGATTCAAATTCATGGTCGGACTTATCTATTTCATCAATGAGAAGTACACAACCTTCTTTCTTCTTGAGTGCTTTTAATAAAGGTCTGGGTTCAAGAAAGTCTTCGGAAAAGAAGATATCTCCGAATTCATGTAATTTGTCAACGGACTGCGTTAAACCAACTGCTCCGTCAAGAATTTCACTCAGTGTTTCCTTGAGAACTTGGGTATAAAGCAATTGCTTACCATATTTCCATTCATAAATTGCTTTCGATTCATCAAGCCCTTCATAACATTGAAGCCTGATACACTCTAAATCGAGCATTTCAGCACAGGTTTTTGCTAACTCTGTTTTACCCACTCCAGGAGGCCCCTCTATCAAGATCGGCTTTCCGAGGTGATAAGCAAGATAGACCGCTGTTGCAATCTGAAGGTTACAGATATAGTCAAGTGACTCAAAATTCTGCTGAATTGTTTCTACACTGGAGAGCTTTTCTTCAGTTTTACTTTGCACAAGATTTCCTCATGTTTATCCGAAAGGCAGTAAAAATCCATGTCTATGCCTGTTCAACCCTGAATATCAGGTAGAATGTGGTTTCTGAATGGATTTTACTTGTCCGCTTGTATTGCTTTGCATAAGTTGCCACTTTAAAACGAAAGTGATTATCAATAGCCCTTACTACTTTGTACAGTATTCTCTGTTCCATTGAATTGGCAAATTTGCACGAATAAGGGGTGTTTATCGGTATATCCAAGTGTAATTTAGTCGAAAATGCATAGCTCCCGAGGTTAAAACATCGGGTTTTCGATGGCTAAAATTTGTGCTATCGTGTCGGCTTGAGTAAATGTTTGTACCCTGGGGGGGCGTGCCAACACCATGGCATTAGCGCTCGTTAATCAAAAAAGGCTTTCAGAAAACCTCTGGCGCCAAATATGCAGGTTAGACAAACTATCGTTATATCCTAACGAGGTTGTATGAATAAAGTATATGGCGCAGCGCCTTTGATAAATAATGCGGTGATGGACGAGTTAGCGACCCCGCTTATTCGATATCTATCAAAAAAAACCCAGAACAATGAAGATGCTAATGACTTGGCCCAAGAAGCGTTTTTGCGAATGCATACCTTTCAGCAAACTGAACAACTAGAGAATGCGAAAGCCTTTTTGTTTAAGACCGCTAACAATCTCCTCATAGATCAGGTTCGACGAACCAAAGTCCATAATAAGTTTTTGGACAAGGAAATGATGGATGAGCGATCTGATGAAGAAAAATACTCACCATCTGCTGAGCGTACAGTTTGCGCAGAGCAAGAACTGGAACAAATATACAAGGCGGTAGAACTTATGCCAGAAAAAGTTCGGCGTGCTTTTCTTATGCATCGCGGGACTGAAATGACCTACCCTCAAATTGCCAAGGATATGGGTGTGACAACGAGCATGGTAGAAAAATATATTGTACAGGCGCTTAAATTCTTGCGTGAGGAAATTGCCTCTTAGCTTGACCTAAAAAGCAGTTCGGTCGATGCTGATTTAGAGATGCTTGTTTGGGATAGTTGGCTGAGTTCAGAGCTGCAGAGATTAGCGTTCTTGGTGCGCTTTTGAAGTAAATTTAGAGCGGGTAGCGCATCAAATAATTCATATAATTGTTTATTAAAGCGCAATCTTTTTACCACTTCCAAAGAATTCCACAGGCTGAGAATTTCAGTGAAAGCTTGTTGATTAGTTTGTGACTCAAAGAGCCAATCTAAAAATTGATCGTGTTCTATTTCAGTTTTGTCCTCAGCGCGTAGTCTTACAAACCAACGAATCGCAACTACATCCTCACTTTGCTCTTCATCTTGCACGGCCTTCTTGATCATATGTTTTCCTTTCCAGTCACACTTTATTATATTACTTAGACGTAGTAAGACGAGATTTGTTTGTTTTGTCTTATCAGTAAAGACCTGTATAGCAAAACAAATCTTCCACAAATTGAATCTAATCAATCTAGAAAGGCGTGTTTGGTTTTTGCGTCCAATAGCCCTAAAACTGAGATGAGTATCAGACTTACATCCGTGGATCTATTTCCCTGGGTCTGCTCTCAAAGGCATGACGGTGTTTATTGATGCAGGCGAATTAACCCTTCTTGAGCGACAGAAGAAATCAATTCACCTTTCTGGGTATAGAAAGCACCACGGCTTAGACCTCTGGCTCCACCTGCATAGGGGCTATCCTGCGCATAGAGTAACCAGTCATCCATCTTAAAGGGGCGATGGAACCACATAGCGTGATCCAGGCTCGCGACTTGAAAGTTGTCATCAGTCCAGCTTAAACCATGGGGGCGTACAGCTGTGTCAATCAATGTCATATCTGATGCGTAGGCAAGGAGGCATTGATGCAGTCTCAGGTCATCAGGCATTGTGTCAGCGGCTTTAATCCACGTGTTTTGATGTGGTGGCATTTTTACCGGTTTGAACTGATTGATGGGTTCTACAAATCGCATTTCGATAGGTTGTGGTCTAAGGCTGCGTTGCTTAAATGCTTCCGGTATATCATCTGAAAATTTTTCGTTAAGTTCGATTTGGGTAAGGCAATCTTCAGGGTTCTTTACATTTGGTTTTTCAAACTGATGTTCTAATCCATCTTCTGCGACTTGGAACGAGACCGACATGCTGAAAATTGCTCTGCCTCGTTGGGTGGCGACAACACGCCTAGTCGTAAAACTTTTTCCGTCACGAATACGATCTACTTCATAGAGAATTGGTATTGTCGTGTCCCCCGGACGCAAAAAGTAACCGTGTAAGCTGTGGGCAAGGCGGCTCTGATCTTCTACTGTACGTGAAGCTGCAACTAGTGCCTGGCCAATAACCTGTCCGCCATAGACCCTTTGCCAACCTTCATCAGGGCTAACACCACGAAAAATATTAACTTCGATGGGTTCCAGATCGAGTAGGTCGAGCAAGTCCTTTAACTCTTGTTTCATATTTTATAAATGTTCGAGTGGAAGCGGGTCGTTGATTCTCTAGTTTCCCTCTTCTGAATACAAGTATCTTCATCTTGTACTCAGATATTTTTAGAGAGAGGTTTTTGTCGAACGAAAGGAAAACCGCGCTCAAAGAAGAGCGCGGTGGATAGAGCGATCCTAGTACTTATAGGATTCAGGTTTGTAAGGACCTTCTTCTGGCACGCGAATATACTTAGCTTGTTGATCGGTTAGTTTTGTCATAGTGCCACCAAAACCTTGAACCATATAAAGAGCGACTTCCTCATCCAATGCTTTGGGAAGTACCTCGACGGTGATGGGTTGGCGCTGACTAAGGTTGTGGTCAGCCCATTTTTGCTCAAAGAGATACATCTGTGCAAGGACTTGATTAGCAAATGAACCGTCCATGATTCTTGATGGATGACCCGTTGCGTTGCCCAAATTAACTAAGCGGCCTTCAGAGAGTAAGATTATGTAATCTGCTTTGTCATCGCTTCGATAAATTTTGTGTACTTGAGGCTTTACTTCTTCCCACTTCCAATTGTCACGCATGAATTTAGTGTCAATTTCAGTGTCAAAATGACCAATATTACAAACAACCGCGTTAGCATTAATTGTCCGTAAAATATTCTCGTCACAAACATTGACGTTGCCTGTACAGGTACAAATCAAGTCGGTACGATTCATCAAGTAAGTATCGATGTCGTCAATTTTCCCTGTGTTAATTCCATTTTTGTAAGGCGAGACGACTTCATAGCCGTCCATACAGGCTTGCATCGCGCAAATTGGATCAATCTCAACTACCCGCACAATCATACCTTCTTGTCGAAGGCTTGCGGCTGAGCCTTTACCGACATCACCGTATCCGATAACGAGAGCACGTTTTCCTGCCATTAGCATATCTGTGCCACGTTTGATGGCATCGTTTAAACTGTGCCGACATCCATATTTATTGTCGTTCTTTGACTTGGTAACAGAATCATTGACGTTAATTGCAGGTACCTTCAATTCTCCCGCTTCCATCATTTCGATAAGCCGGTGGACGCCGGTTGTTGTTTCCTCAGTGATACCGTGTATTTTTTCAAGCATTTCGGGGTACTTTTCGTGGATCATATCGGTCAGATCTCCACCGTCATCAAGTATCATGTTCGCGTCCCATGGTGCACCGTCTTTTAATATGGTTTGTTCGATGCACCATAAGAACTCTTCTTCTGTTTCTTCTTTCCAGGCGAAGGTAGGGATGCCTTTCTCAGCCATAGCTGCTGCGGCATGATCCTGAGTAGAAAAAATATTACAAGAAGACCATCGGATGTCGGCACCCAAATAAATCAATGTTTCCATCAATACTGCTGTTTGGATTGTCATATGGATACACCCAATAATATTGGCGCCCTTTAATGGTTGATCAGTTTTATATTTTTTCCTAAGTGCCATCAATGCGGGCATTTCAGCTTCGGCGAGTTGAATTTCTGCACGGCCAAAATCTGCCAGGCTAATATCTTTAACTTTGTAATCGCTCATAATTCCTCTTTTACTCTTTGGGGTTGGTGTGTGGATGTTATTTTTTTTCAAATACTCTAAGTTGTACTTGAAAACCGTTTTTCAAACCGAGATAGGCACTTTTACCGATTTCCATACCGGCATCTAGCGCCCAGTGATCTAAATCAGATGGTACAAATCCGAGCCACAAGTCGCCGCAAACTTCTCTTGCCCAATCCTGATGATGCTGACAGAGATCGACAATCAGTATCTTGCCGCGTTTGCTTAAGGCTTCGCTCGCTATTTTAAAAAATTGGCTAGGTGATGCCATGTGATGCAAGACCATATTGAGAATGATTAATTCTACTCCTGTAAAACTGTTGGTTGCCTTTTGGGCTGCACTTTCAATATCTCCAAAAAGAAAAGTCACTTTTTTGACTAGATCTTTTGAAAGTCCCATTCGCGCTTTTTCGAGCATGATAGGGGAGTTGTCTATTGCAGTGACATGATCAAAGCGCTTTGCCAAACTATTCAGGAGAGGAGATTCACCGGGCCCAATTTCAATAACACGCGTTTGTTCCGATAATTCTTCTAGCATTTCTTCTAGGCTGTCCATGTAGTGAGAAAACTTCGCGATTAAATCCTGATCCTCCTTGAACTTGTCTGCATTCTTATGAAAGAAAGCTGCGGACTGTTGTGACCTTTCAGATTGGACACGCTTTATGCCCTCAAGTACCGATTGCTCTAATGGAGATTTATCAATGGCATTGAACAGGGTTTTACGGAATTCATTCAGTGTTTGTTGTTGGGTGTTGCGATGATAGAAGATGGAGTTTCCTTCTCGCCTAGTTGCTAATAACCCTACCTTGGCTAATATCTTAAGATGATGGCTCATACCAGGCTGAGGCATGTTGAAAATTCGACATAGCTCAAGAACACCAAAAGACTCTGTCCGTAAGACTCGCAAAATCTCCAGACGCAATGCGTCAGCACTGGCCTTGCATAAGAGGAGTAGGGGCTCTGATAGGCTGAGTGAGTTTTGGGACGTCTTCTCTGAGATGCTTGATGCTATGTTCAATGGTTTAGGTTCAAAAAGATTAAATCAGTGTTAATTAATGTAGACAGTTTAACAGTAATTACAATCCTATCAAGGCTATATCAATTAATATTGATATAGCCTTGATAGGCCTGATGTGGTGATAACGGTTCTCAGGGTGATCTGTAGTCCGGGATGCTGTAAATAGTCATTAGCCAAAGCCCCTTTGTGTTTATACTAAGTACATTAGAGTAGGAGATATTTATGACAGGAACGATTAGACAGATGCAAATGCTCTTTGTGCCTGAAGAAGATCGTATTCTGTTTAGAATCAATTCTACAGGGAAACAAGAATACCGATTTTGGATTACGCGAAGGTATTCTCTTCTTTTGTTGGAAATCCTGAGAAAGCATGCAGATATCGACCCCGATGTATCAACTCAGATTAATCCTGAGGCGAAAGAAGCGATTAAGAATTTCAAGTCTGAACAAGCTATACAAGGAGCAGACTTCAAACAGAAATTTAACGAGGATGCCGAAGAGTTTCCTTTGGGTGAATCGATTCCATTGGCATTCAAACTAAATTATAAAATTAACGGTGATGAACTGCATTTGGGCATTCATCCAAAGGAAGGTAACGGAATTGACATAGTGATTGGTAGTGAACTTAACCCAACACTAATGCAGTTACTTATCCACGCAGGGAAAAAGGGAGATTGGCGATTGGATGTAATTCAAGCAGATATCCTGACTCAGGATAGGGTTATCAACTAATTTAGCTTAAACAAAGGGTTTTTCCATGGCATTTCCATAGTCCCCCGCTACATTTCTCAATATGACTTTTCAATAAATAAATTTTTTTAAAGCTAGCGTTTAAGTCCTAACTTCTTCCCCCAGTAGTGTTAGGGCATTTTTTGATTTTTATTCAGAATATTTTATGTTTAGCATTGTTTGTCGTTAGGAACCATGTTCATCTGTAAGGCGAGGTAAGGTGACGCGAATTGTGACGCCTTGCCCTGAGGGCAAGTTGGCAGCGCTAACATTTCCACCATGGTGCTCTGCGATCACTCTGACGACAAAAAGGCCGATGCCGAAGTGGAGGCGGTTATCAGGATTTGATTCTCTCGCTGAAACCATAGAGTCGAAAATGTTTTCTAACATATTGTTAGGAATGAGCGGTCCCTTATTCGATACAAATATAGTGATATTGGAATTGTCTGTTGATAGACCCACGGAGATGACGCTATTGGGACTAGAGAAATCGACAGCATTGTCAATGAGTTTGTCCAAGAGCTGTTCGATATGGTAGTCGGATACCATACACTTAACTTCTCTCTGCGTACCTCGATAATCAAACTCTCGATCAGGATGGGTTGCGCGGCAGTTAGCAAGGTAATTCTGAAGTAATTGATAAAGATCAATAGCTTCAAACTCTTCGGATTCCAAAGCCTCCTCTAGGCTTGCTGCGTCAGCAAGGTTCTGAATGATTAACCCTATGCGGTTTACTCCTCTTTTGGCGCTTTCTATATATTTCTTTCTTGCAGATTCGGATTTTTCATTTTCAAGATTTTGTAGAGAAGTACTTAGGTTATTGAGGGGGTTATTAATTTCATGCCTTAGGGTTCTCGGCATATTTTCGAGAAATTGATTGTGTTGATGAAGTTTAGACAGCATGCTCGAAATACTCCGTGCAAGATCTCCAATCTCATCGCCAGAATGAATTTCGCTTTTGAGATGGTTTGTCTGTAGCCGCCCATACCGATCAATTGCATTCGTGGTTTCAGCACCCAATTTTCTGATGCGCCGGGCGAGTCGAACAGAAAAAACGAGTATTAAAAATACGAAAATTACGAGAGATGAAACTGAAAAGTTGATGATCCGTTTTATCGCGTCTCTTCTTATTTGGAGAATTCTTTTTGTGTTTTGTTTTAGTACAACGGTTCCAATAACCTCGTTCTCAACAATGATAGGGTGAGCCGCGATGATCGTTTCGCCTTCTTCAGGTGAATATCGCCGCTGATAGCTGGGCTGGCCAGATAAACTATCAGAGATGACACTATCCCTATCTTCGTCATTGGATTCGCGGAGGCCAATATCCGCAAGTTCATAAATAAAATCTCTCAATTGCCGGCCGTAAGCTAAGAAACTGGATGATGTGTCGTCCCGGTCTTTTTCCATTTGAGTGCTCTTGTAGCTACCGATTTCGGCTCGTACTCGTCTTTGGGAATCGATAACTTGAATGTTTGCACCGGAATAACCCAAACCCCGAATGATTCGAAGTACCTCGGGCGACTTGAGCAGTACTAAACCAAAAGTCTCATCAATTCCTGCAGATTCTGTTGTAGGCAGTGAGCCTGTAATAGATTCAATTACGCGAGTGTCGGTATCGTCAACATCTACAACGGCTAAGCCAAAGTGTTTAGTGGATCCCAATAGGCTCAATGGAATTCTAAACTCGATTAAGTAACCCTCATCCGTAATTGACATAAAGCCTTGGACCCGGTTTTCTGTTCCCCCATCAATGGCATACCGCCATTCGTTGTCCATTAAATAGGCTGTGGTTACACCCGGTTCGGTCATGGTGATGACCAATTTCTTAATCTCATCATTTTGACCGGTATAGGTAATTCGAATGTGGTCAGATAAATCCAAACGTAAAATATTGCGATCCCGATAGGCGAGTCGATCATCCCGGATGTTGATTAAGGCATAGATTTGGTCGTTGTGTTCCCCCAAGAGTAGGCCAAATTGGTTGTCTAAGCTTGGCGGCTGATCCTCTGGACCTTGTTTGTTTCCGAAATGGACTTCATAATTTTGTATTTCTGACCAGTCGTTGTTTTTCCCATCTAAGCGAATTGGATTTTTTAAGGGGTGCGCATAGAGTTGCTCATAACCTTCTGGAGAAAGTGGTAGTTCATAAAATAGATCTGAGCGTCCATTGAGTAATGTTGAAATGCCTTCGGCAGTTAAAAGTTGAGCGTTCGCTTGGCCGTCAACCAGAAGTTCTTCGGTTTCACTAAGGTAGAGATAGCTGAACCAAGGAATAATCACCAAGGCAAAGCTCATCAATATGAACAGTTTGGTAGCGAGCCGTGGCCCCCTGATTGTTGATGACATTTACCTTACTGACCCGTCTTTACAGACCAGCGATAGCCGAATCCGTACTCACTTTTTATGCTATCAAAGTCCGGGTCGATGGATTCGAACTTTTTCCGTATATTTCGCATGTGAGTATTGATGGTGTTGTTGGTTACCAAGCTTTGCATGGTTGCATTCATTAAGGTGTCATAGGAAACCGCATGACCAGGAACCCGTACTAGTTTTGCGAGCATACGAAACTCAGTACCAGAAAGATTGATGGGTTGTTCTTTCCAAGAGACCAGTAAGGCTTCTTGATCAATCGACATATCACCGACCAGCTTAGCGGTATTTGTTCCGTTATTAGCGTTGAGCCCTCGCGCTTCATGGATTCTTAAAAGTGAGCTTATTCGTTCTGCTAAATAATCCAATGATATCGGTTTGGGTAGATAGTCCCAAGCGCCCAGTCTTAACCCACTTATTTTATCAATTTCAGCAACTCGTTCCGTTAAAAATATAACAGGTAAGGATGCCGAACGACTGAGTAAATCCCTACAAATCTCGAAGCCTGCATCCACTTCGTCACCGAGAATGATATCTAGAATAGCTAAATCTGGTAACTCACGTTCGAAACCCTCGAGTGCTTCTCGTCGGCTACTATAGGCGGTAACCTCATATCCTTTCTTGGTGATTGCATCAACGTAGTTATTTCGTTGGTCTGGATCATCTTCAACAATGACGATACGTTTTGCCATGGGTTTCTCTCTAGTGTAGTGTTTTCATTTTATTAGGGCTTAACAAGCGCTGCTTTTACCCTGATTATTTGTTTCTGTCAGTATGAACTCGCTTATTAGTCCACAATTAGACCGGTATTGTTCCGATATTTTACGATATTCATTACTTCTCCACGACTATTCAGTGAACTTTCATTTTCCATTCAATGATGATTGCATATTTTGAGGTTTACTTAACAGGATAAACGTCACGAAGTAATTTGCATGAAAATTTTTGTTCCTATGTCCGACGCTCTGTTAAGTGAACACGGCGAACTCAGCGGTACTTTGGTGCCTTTTACACCAGATCTTTTGCTGAATAGGCCTGAAGGTGAAAAAAGACAAGAACCCGCCTGCTGGATTTCGACGTCTGAGCGACGAAAAGTTGAGCCGCGAATGAGTTCGACTTCGACATCATCATAGAAAGTACAATAAAAGCTTAAGACTACCTCCTACTCCATTCTATCGTTCTGTACGAATCTACAACTGATTGATTGTAATTAATACAATGTAAATACAATTCAACACTTGACCTATTATGTCAAGAAAGGGTCAAATCGGTTTATGGATATTTTAATGAATCCCAATTTTTGGCTAGTATCTGGTCTCATACTCATGTTTGCCGAGTTAGTCATTCCAGGCGGGATTATCATATTCCTAGGTGGCGGTGGTTTAGTTGTCGCGCTTGGGATTTGGTCAGGTTTGGTTACTGACTGGGTTTCGGCTTTAACGCTCTTTTTTATCTCGTCTTTAGGGTTAATCGTCAGCTTGAGGTCGCTTGTCGTGAAATATGCAGGGGGTGATTCAAGTAAGAGCAACACCCTTGAAATATTAGATGCTTTTGGTGAAGTCGTGAAGGTGGTTGAAACTATTGGGCCCGGCGAAAAATCAGGGCGAATACAATTTCGAGATACTCAATGGGCAGCGCTTTCAGACGGAAGTGAAATTCTGAAGGGAGAGTCAGCCCGAATTATAGCGATTGAAAATGTCTCTTACATTGTAGAAAAATTTACTGGAGCAGAGACGGATGTTAGTTAATAGTCCTGCCAAGATATTGATAAGGAGATAGTACGTTGGAATATTTCACATTTACTTTTCTGTTCATTCTGTTCGTTTTATATAACTTGATACTCATTGTCCCGATGAGGGAAAGGTGCGTAATAGAACGCTTGGGTAAATTTCGAGTCACTCTGGAACCTGGACTACACTTCCTTATACCTTTTATGGACCGCGTGGCTTATCGCCATGAGAAAAGAGAGCAGTGTATTAACATTCCGCATCAAAGTTGCATCTCAAGAGATAACATTCAAATCGATGTAGATGGACTGCTTTATCTGAAGGTTATGGATGCCTATAAAGCGAGTTACGGAATTGAAGACTATTTAGTAGCCGCCGTGAACCTCGCTCAAACAACCGTCAGGTCTGAGGTCGGTAAATTAACACTAGGAGAGACTTTTTCTGAAAGAGATGCACTTAATGAAACTATTGTCCGCGAAATTGATAGCGCATCAGAACCTTGGGGGATTAAGGTATTGCGTTATGAGGTCATGAATATCACGCCTTCCCCAAGTGTTGTGGATACGCTTGAAAAACAAATGGAAGCGGAAAGGGCGAAACGGGCGGAAATCACACTCGCCAACGCTGAGCGGGATTCAACAATTGCGCTTTCTGAAGGAGAGAGGCAGGAAGCCATTAATTTGTCTGAAGGTGAACGACAAAAACGAATCAATGAAGCAGAGGGACGTGCACAGGAAATAAGCATTCTGGCGGCTGCAACAGCAGAAGGATCGACAATGATTGCTCAGGCAATCAACAATCCAGGGGGAAAGGAAGCCGTTAGTTTTCAGTTAGTCGATACTTACGTCGCAAGAGTGAAAGAATTGTTTAGGCTTGCTGATGTGAGCGTTGTTCCAAATGAACTTGCTAAGATGGAAGGTTTTTTTGCAGGTGTGGATCAGGTTTCGAAAACAATCAACAATGTCGAATCTTCAGTAGAATCAAGAAAGGGAGGACAATAAGATGGATATTTTTGTAATGCTTGTCTGGGCAATCATATTTCTGATTCTTATCGTTAAGTTTTTCCAGTCTATTCGGCTCGTTTCAACCCAAACTGCACATATTGTAGAGCGCTTGGGTAAATACCATAAAACCCTCGATGCGGGTTTCCATGCCTTAATACCCTTCGCAGACAAAGTGACGTATCAGCAAGATTTGAGGGAAGAGGCGATCGATGTGCCTCCTCAGGATTGTTTTACAGGGGACGAAGTGAAGGTGAGTGTCGACGGCGTCATTTACATTTCAATAATGGATCCTGTGAAGGCCAGCTATGGGATCGTGGACTATCGTTATGCAGCGGTTCAATTAGCTCAGACAACCACAAGATCTGTTATTGGTACCTTGGATCTTGATCGGACCTTCGAAGAGAGAGATGTCATTAGCGCCAAAGTTGTCGAAGTATTGGATAGCGCGGGTCTTATATGGGGGATTCGAGTTCATCGTTATGAGATCAAGAATATCTCTCCTCCACACACGGTTCGAAATGCGATGGAAAAGCAAGTTAATGCTGAACGAGAACGCCGTGCCATTCTCGCGACAAGTGAGGGCGATAAACAGAGTCGTATCAGTCGCTCCCTTGGATTAAGGGCTGAACTCATCAATCGATCAGAGGGCGAAAAACAAAAGCGAATTAATGAGGCGGAAGGTAAAGCAGTAGAAATTAAATCGATTGCCACCGCGACAGCAGAGGCAATAAACAAAATATCTGCTGTAGTATCAACTCCCGGCGGCTCTGATGCGATGAAATTGCAAGTTAAGGATCGCTATTTAAGTGTTTTGGGGAGTCTTGAGCACAGTAAAATTATTTTGCCTGCCAACATTGTGACATTTACAGGGTGGATGGATAATCTCGCCCTTGATGAAGAAAGTGGAGAGAATAGCAAATAATTTTCTCGGGATGTCATGGGTATCCCGAGAAATGTTTGTCTTTAGTGGGCACCGTGCATTCGCTTATGAAGTATTGGAGAGGCTATCAATACTGCAATGCGGGAAGTCAGTAAACCGTTCGTTGTATCGAATTTGTAGGGTAGAATACTCAAAAGTCTTGTTCTGTAGCACCCATTGGGTGATGGTCTGTTTTGTTGCAATACAACTGCTGCTACTAAATCTCTCGTGCCAAGCCAAAATTGAGTAACCCCATTTAGAACTTAATATAGGAATACATTTCGTGACAAGTTCCGCCGCGTTACTACCTAATACCATACGAGCATATGTAATCCCGGGCGCCGATATCAATGCGGATGAATTTATCAAACCTTGCACTCCTCGCAGGAACTGGATGAGTGAAACTCCCCAGAAGTATATTTACAAGTGCATTCCCTTAGTTTCAGCCAATACAATGGGTTGGGAATTATTTAACCCGGTTGACTCAGATGTAACTTGGAACGGCGGCGACATGAACACAGACATCTCTGTCACCAGCCTCGAAACACATCGCTTTGGTATGACGTCTCACTTTGGCTGCGGCATGATTACATGGTATGTCCCCTTTTTGTTTCGAACCTCACCTGAACTTGGATTACTAGCAACAGGCCCATCAAATCATGGACGAAACGATGCAGTGGCTCTTGAAGCATTTATTCGTACAGACTGGTTGCCATTTCCTTTTACAATGAATTGGAGATTGACTCGAAAAAACAAAACTGTTCATTTTTCAAAGGGTGAACCAATTTGCCGTATTTTACCTTTTCCAATTGCCATGCTAGACGAGACGAGTCTTGAAATAGCGGAACTAACAGACGATCCCGGTTTTTTGGCTGAAGTTAACGCCTGGGGCTCTAAACGCATGGAAAATGTTGCCAAACAGGCTAGCGATGCGACTCGCTGGCTAAAGACAGGCGAGAAGCCGACGGGGGAAGGTGTTTGGAATAGCCAATATGTCAGAAAAAAAGGCAAAGGAGCTGAGGGTTTTCTACCTCATCAAACCTTGTTTTCATGTGCTCCACCAGTGGACAAACGTTAGGTTAAAACACACAGTGTTAAATATTATATTTTTACAACCGCAAATTAGATTGGTATGAGGCCTCCAGTGTACGAATGGCAAAGAAGGCAGTACAAAACCAGGATAAAAAATTTGAAACAACTAGTGCTCATAAATCTCCTAGGAAAACTGACATTCTTCGGTGGCGAATATTCTGCTTCAATGCAACTGGAACAAAGTGGGGTACAGCCAATTGAAAGTCAAAAAACTTATCGATAAGGCATTCCTGCATTATCGTAAAACGGAATATGATAAGTCAAAAAAAATTCTATCCTCCCTTTCTCACCCTCATGCATTCTACATATTGGGACTAATTGAATATGCGCAAAGTCAATACGATACAGCCGCTAGGTATTTTCAGAAAGCTCATTCTGGAGATAAGAATAATTACGAAATACTGTACAACCTCGGCTTATCAAATAAACAACTTGGAAAATTATCGGAAGCAATCAGCAACTTCGAAAAGAGTATCAAGTTAAGGAAAAACTATTCACCCGCATTGAAAGCCCTAGCACGGGTTAATCTTGATACGGAAAATTGGCTAGGCGCCTCGAACATCTATACACAACTGCTAAAAACACACCCTGATGATCAGGTCATTATTTATGGCTTGGCTATATCAAACCTTGAATTAGGTCACCTTTCTGAAGCTGATGACCTAATCAATAGTTTGTGCGCCGGAGATAACATATCTCCCAATATCTATTATCTTAGGGCGCGTATTAGGGTTCAAAAAGGCGAATTGGATGCAGCAATTGATGATCTAGTAATAGCGTTAAGCAATGAGAAGTCAGCACTTTCCTTCAAGCTACTAGCTGAGCAATATTGGAACTTAGGTCGCCACGAAGATTTCAATCAGATCATTCAAGAGGCTCTATCTGATCAGTTGCTTGTGTTAACAGCGCTAGATTTATTGAATTCAAGCGGTCAAGCTGAAAAATCTGCTGAAATGCTGCAAAAAGCTGACAACCATGCGAGCCTGTCAGAAGAAGCGTTAATGATATACGGGCAAGCAAGGATCACCACCAATGAAGCAGATAGTGCCGAAGCAATTGCAAGAAGATGCTTAGCACTTAATCCGAAAAATGTTGTTGCCATGTCCAACTTGATTTCTTCGCTGTTAATGCAGGGGCAAGCAGGAGAGGCTTTAGAGAAAATTCTTATCATGAGATCCAGAGAACCCTTTGGGCAACACTGGATAGCCTATGAAACAATTGCGCTAAAAATACTCAAAGATCCAAAGTATGAGGTGCTAAATGATTTTGACAAATTTGTGCAAGCCTTTGAACTCCCCATTCCTAGGGGTTTTTCTAGTATTAAGGAATTTAACCAGGCATTCCGACGCGTTTTAGAAGATTATAATCCCTACAGTCATTATCCGTTAGGGCAATCAGTGCGTGGTGGCAGCCAAACTGAATTAGATTTGGCTAAAGTGGACCATGAGGTTATAAGAGCCTACATAGAAGCCATCGATACGCCTATAAAACAATATTTGTCGATCATCGGGTATGCTGCAGAACATCCTTTGTTAAGTCGCAATATGGGAAAATATTCAATTGCCGGATGCTGGTCTGTGACCTTGCAAGGCCAAGGCAATCACATTAATCACGTTCACCCGCAGGGCTGGATTAGTTCGTCTTACTATATTGAAATACCTGAATCTCCTGAACCTGATAAAAAACAAGGTTGGATAAAATTTGGAGAACCTCCTTTTGAGACACAACCCAAAATATTACCGCAAAAATGGATTCAGCCTAAGAGCGGATTAATTGTGTTGTTTCCGTCGTATATGTGGCATGGGACTGTCCCAACAACTGAAAATACTATTCGAATTACCGCGCCTTTTGACCTTGTTCCAAAGTAAACGAACCAGAGCAGTGACCTTGGGAATTTGTTCAATGATTCTCTAAGCAATTTGTGGAGGATAAAATGGTAGGTAAGCGCCAATTACTCCGCGTATCTGCCAGCGCCATCTTCACTTCTGTAAATCAACATTCCAAGGCAATAATGCTTCTATTTCTTCAACCGTCTCTGCATAGGGCAATCGCTTCAATAACGCTAAC
>JAESSY010000064.1 GCA_016763855.1 Pseudomonadales bacterium | reverse complement strand
TTATCAATAATGAGTAATATTTTGCAGTAGGATTTAACTTGATTGAAATCAGTTGCTTTCCTTTTCGGTTTGATTGATCTAAACATAACTGTTAATGGCCATTGACATGCACCCGCAAAGCGCCGTGCCAATCCTTCACACACTTCTTCAAATCCACAACCTAAATCATGGACAATGACCCCAGAGAAAAAGAGTCTAACCAAGACGGATTACTTAACGTCTTGATTGGCCTTGTTGCCTGCCTACAAGATAGGCCTCAACTTCAGCCTTTCGATATCGCACGCTTCGACCTACTTTAAAGAAAGAGATATCAAGTTGGCGAGAACCTTCACAACGAGCCACCGCTAAGGTATGTGGTTTGATACCAAGCAGCTCGGCAACTTGATCAGTATTTAGGAGTAACTGGTACAGAATTATCAAAGATCAATGTTTAACACTGGAAGCAAACTGAATTTGCCGAGAAAGTTGGGCTAACACAACCCAGAGTCAATGATTTGCTCAATGGGAAGATCGAGAAGTTCTCAACTGATCACCTTATCACTTGCCTTTTCAGGCTAGGATTCACGTTAAAAGCTTATTGTGATTCACCTGCTCATGATCGTAGCATCTATGTTCAGGCTGCCAGCACAGCGTGGCCCTCTAACAATTTTTGTGAAGAGAATTGTCTATTATTTAGACAGTATAGCCTTCCTCAGTCAAAGGCATCTTTCTGACTCGATGGCCTGTGGCAGCGTAGATGGCATTGCCAACAGCAGGCGCAAGGGGTGGTAGCGCAGGTTCGCCAAGACCGGTCGGGCCAAAATCGCTCTGGATAAAGTGGACATCAATCTCAGGTGCGGCAGCGATACGTAACACCTTATAATCGTGGAAGTTCGATTGTTCGATACGGCCTCGTTCCATGGTAATTTTCTGACCCACCATTGTACTTAAACCATCGATGATCGAACCTTCGACCTGTGACAATGCACCACTCATGTTGATGATTGGGCCAACGTCAACGGCGACAGTTACTTTGTGGACGGTTAACTTCATGTTTTTGTCAACGCTCACCTCAGCCACTTCAGCCACATGGCCTGCATGACAAAAATGAAATGCCAAGCCAAGAGCCCTGCCTTTGGGCATTTTCCTGCCCCAGCCAGCTTTGTTTGCAGCAAGTTTAATGACATCCACGGCTCGGCCAGTGTTAAGGGAACGAATATTATCTGGCTCAAACCAGCGCGGCTCACCCATTATCTCAATCAGGAATTCCTCATGATCACGTCCAGCAGTCTGGGACAACTCATGGAGGAAACTCTGTACAACAAATGCGGTTGTGTTGGCACCTGGTGCACGCCAGGGCCCACAAGGCGTATCAATATCCAGCATTGTTTTCGTGCCGCGAACATTATCCAGATTAAGAAATGGGAATTCTGTAACCCGGAACTGCGCACCGATTACAGGTTTGCCCCCTGCACTCATGCCAATGTGGTGTTTTTCCCAAGCGACCAATTTCCCTTTTTTGTCAACTGATCCTTTTAACTCCTGAAAGCCGCCGGATCGGTAAAAATCATGACGTACACTGTCTTCACGGGTCCATGTAAGCTTCACCGGTGCGCCCATATGCCTGGACATTTGAATCACTTCACATACATATTCAGTGAAGATCCGGCGACCAAAGCTACCACCCAATCGTGTCTGGTGCACTGTGACCTGCTCGGCATCCAAGCCAAACATGGACTTTGCCACCGGAAACACGCGTGTCGGCGCCTGGGTGGGCACCCATACTTCCACGGTATCTTTTGCACCAGCCACCCCCTTCTTGTAATCTGCCGTGCAGTTCATCGGCTCTAGGCAGAAGTGGGAAACGAACGGAAACTCGTAGAATCCACTGATGGTTTTGTTGGCATCATTAGCGAATTCAGCATCCACATTCCCTTTGTTCTCAACTTCTATCTCTCCGGATTGCCCCTTAAGAGATTCGGCTGTCGCCACAAGCTGCCGCCAGCTATCTTTGGAAGCACCAGATTCGTCCCATTTCACTTTAAGCTGTTTCTTCGCATTAAATACTGCCCATGTAGATGTACCGACAATGGCAACGCCGGACATTAACTCACGAACGTTATCATTTCCCTCTACCAGGAAGGCATCTGTGATACCGGAGAGCTTTTTAATCTCTGCCAGATTAGCGCTGACTGCCCTGCCGCCAAATGCCGGACATTTTTCATAAGCACCAAAGAGCATGCCTGGCACTTTAGTATCAATACCAAAGAGTGCAAGGCCCGTGACCATGACCAAGTTATCAACACCGGAAACCGAAGTGCCTATAATGGTGTAATCCTCACGATCCTTAAATTCGAGAGAGGCTGGATCAGGCAATGGTTGCTTAGCGGCAAGAGCCGCCAATTGACCAAACGACAAGGATCGCCCACTGGTATGAGACACAACACTCTCCGCGGCTTTGAGTTCATCTCTTGGCAATTCCATCGCTATGGACGCTGCAGCAATAAACATTTCTCTCGCTGAGGCGCCCATTTGCCGCATCAGGTCAAAGCTTCGCGGTATGGTAGTAGAACCCCCGGCAAATTGCCCGCCAAAACGTTCAGCATCAATTTCAGATTGCAATACTTCAACGTCTTCCCACTTCGCGCCCATCTCCTCGGCGATGATCATGGGTAGTGCCGTCTTGATACCTTGCCCCATTTCAGGATTAGATGAATATATAGTGATTCGGCCGTCGGACGAGACTTTGATAAAAGCATTCAATTCAGCAGAGCCCACCAGGCTACCAAGGTCTGTCGCCTCGGATTGAATTGCGGGCAGCACTGACGCCAGTACAAAGCCGCCGCCGGCCATGCCGGTAAGTTTAAGGAAGGAGCGTCGGCTGTATTTGCCCTGCACTTCAGTTTGAACCGCCTGAACCAATTTTTCTGCAGCAGCTTCGCACACATTTTTATCCAGTGTACTCATACCTGTTTCTCCACAGTGGCCATCGCATCGTGATAGTTGGCAGCCGTGTGAATGGCCTTGCGAATTCGCTTATAAGTACCGCACCGGCAATAGTTACCGGACATGGCGTTATCGATATCTTCATCGGTAGGCTTGGAGTTGTGTTTTAATAATGCCGCAGCAGACATAATTTGGCCTGCCTGACAGTAACCACATTGCGCAACATCTACCTCAATCCACGCCTGTTGCAAGGGATGTAACTTCGTCCCTTCCGACAAACCTTCAATGGTGCGAATGGACTGCCCCGACACATCGGAAACGCGCACAGAACACGATCTTGCGGGTGTGCCGCCTATATGAACGGTACAAGCACCACACTGGGCAATACCACAGCCATACTTTGTCCCGGTCAGTCCAAGCTCATCCCGCAGCGCCCAGAGGAGTGGCATCTCCTCATCAACGTCCACTACATGATCGATCCCATTCACTTCTAGCTTGTATTTAGGCATAGATTCCTCATTTGACGGACAAATCAGCAGGACAAGTCCAAGTTGTATACTTAGCTATTGAACCACGTAGACAAGAGAATAACATCTATAACACGGAGGCCGCGTCCAACAACGATCTAGGGGTATCGCCAAATTAATTTCTTAAACAGACAAGATACCAATGCAACTCGAATCTATACAGGAAATAGCGGACCCCCAACCTTTCCCAATTTCATCACTGCACCACAGCGTCATGCACATAATCTTCAATTGTCGTTGCCAATAGCAAGGGGTCATGATAATACTATTTTACCCCATAAAGACAATCAGAGTTTTTGAAAACAATTTTTAAGTTCTGTCCTGGGTCCTTGCAACATTGTTGTCCTGTTGGGTACATAGAGCTCTTGCGAAACGCGAAGTTTTCGATTTATTGAGGTGCCAGATTACCGACCTGGTAAGATATAGCTTACCGGCGAGTCTGGTCCAAGTGGCACACCCAAGATGACCCAGATCACCATTAGTGCAGTCCCCGAGAACAACATCCATACTGAATAAGGAATCATCAGAGCCGTCAAACTGCCAAGGCCGAAGTCTTTTTGCCAGCGTCTGGCAAAAATCAGAATGAGCGGGAAATACACCATAAGCGGCGTGATAATATTGGTGGCACTGTCCCCGACTCTGTAGGCTGCAGTAGACGCTTCAGGGCTAAAGCCCAACAACATCAGCATTGGCACCAATATGGGGGCCAGCAAGGCCCATTTGGCGCTGGCCGAACCAATAAACAGATTGAGTATGGCAGAAAAAATAATAATCAGGCCCAGAACAATCGGCAGAGGCAGACCAGTAGACTGGATCGTTTCTGCACCGTGTACCGCTGATATTAGCCCCAAATTTGACCAACCAAACATAGCAACAAAATGCGCTGCAGCAAAAGACAAGACCAGATAATAACCCATGTCTTTCATGGCTCCGGTCATCATATCTACCAAGTCCTGTTTATTTCTAATCGTTCCTGAAACCTTGCCGTAGACCCAACCACAAGCCAGAAACAACGCCATAAACCCGCCGACCAATGATGTATAAAACGGACTTAATGTTTTTTGTACGGAACAAGTACCCGCTTCAATTGTGCCAGGGGCGCAAGCCTCTTCGTTAATTAATGGGGTACCCGGACCAAAGGTCATAACCAACCACAGGCCGACTATACCCAGCGCTGCTAGTCCGGCCATTTTCAAACCTTTTTTCTCACGCGTCGATAATTCTGTATTCTTGCCTTCAAACTGCGCCGCTAATTCACCGTCGCTTTTACCGTCGCCGGGGGTCCATTTCCCCAGGCGCGGCTCAATGATTTTGTCGGTTACAAACCAGATCAGCGGCAGATATAACATGGTCATAGCGGCAATAAAATACCAGTTGCCAGCAATGTTCATTGTCCAACTTGGGTCTAGCCCACTAACGGAGACGGCCTCTTCGGTAATACCGAACAAGAGTGCATCAAGCTGTCCGGGCAATAAATTGGCCGAAAACCCGCCGGAAACTCCTGCAAAAGCAGTGGCAATACCCGCCAATGGATGGCGACCAGCGGCCGCAAATAAAATCCCGGCCAAGGGTATCAGCACAACATAACCTGCGTCCGCCGCATGATTGCCCAGCATAGCCACCAAAGCCACGACGGGGGTGAGCAAAAACACGGGCGTAGAGCGCACAGCGGCGCGCATACCAGCAGCAAAAAATCCAGAGCGTTCCGCCACGCCGGCACCCAACATCACCACCAGAACATAACCCAGCGGATGAAAATGGGTAAAAGTCTTGGGCATTTGTACCCAAAATTTTTGGATATTATCCGCCGATAGCAAGCTGAGGGTTTTAATAACAACCGGGCTACCGTCCGCATTTGTTTGCACGGGATGGTTAGCCGTAACGCCGAAAAACGACAACAACACCGAGACCAGCATTAAAATGCCGATCAGGTAGAAAAATATAAACACAGGGTCCGGCAAGCTGTTACCCATCCGTTCAACCCAGCTCAATATACCTTTTTGTGTACTATCAGTTTTTGCTTCAGCCATGTTGGCATCCTCAATTTTACTATTGTCTCAAACACCAACATGTAGCGGTCTGTAAGAGATAACCGGTTTGTTGGGTTTCCCAGATTTATTTCCTCCGGTAAAAAATGACGACCCCTTGGATTGCATCTATCCGCTTCAAAGAATCTGCCACCAAGGAATCAAATCATCTTCCCTTATTTTATTCTAGGGGTTTTACCCTTTCAGTTGTATCACTGCTTTATCAAAACAGTAAAATCTGCGCAACTCTTGCCCGTTTTCAGTAGCGACATAGTGCGCCTTGTAAGCAATCAGGCAATCCGCAAAGACCAGAGCTTTACCACGTACTGATTTAGACTCCTGATAATCCATCAAACGATGAGGGCATATATGTCTCTCGCGAGTTTAAGCGGCTTCTTAGCCGAAGATGCTTGGCAACCCCAATTCCGAATTATCAAATCTGTCTATTCCATATGTGAAATGAGATTTGTATGGAATTGGCGCAAAGTTGGTCTTCGAGATGATTTTGTCGCGTTCATCGCGACACTGGAAGATCCCTGTACAAATTTTGAGGTTCACGAATAGCCTTTAATACTGCAACATAAAAATGCTGAATCGCTAGTGATTTCGAACACCCTTTTATCACTATTGATACGTCTGTTAGACATAATTTAACAAAGAAAACGATATACTCCCGCGATTTCTGGGTTTGAATTCAATATGAGCGTAAAACTACTTAGCGGCGAAGAAGCCGAGTTTACAATTTTCGGACGTAAGATCGCGGCTAAACGTTGGGGGGATACCGATGGCTATCCCACCTTGGCAATTCATGGTTGGCTAGATAATGCCAATACATTTGACCGCTTGGCTCCCATGCTTCCAGAGCTGGATATCGTGGCGATTGATCTTGCGGGACACGGCCACTCAGATCACCGTGCACCAGGGGTACAGTATCAACACTGGGATTATGTTATTGATATTTTAGCCATCGCTAATCTATTGAACTGGGACAAGTTTAATATTATTGGCCATTCAATGGGCGGGCAGCTTGCAAGTCTCGTTGCTGCAACTTTTCCCGAGCGAGTTAATCAAGCCATTATGATTGATGGATTTGCTGCCGAAGGTACTCATACAGATAAAGAACGTGTTGCCAGCAACCGTCAGGCAATTGAAAAGATGTTGACCGCTCATACTCGACCTGCAAAAATTTTCAAAGATGTAGAGACAATGGCCCTACGGGTAAAAGAAGCAACCGACCAAACCCTCGATGCAGCTAGAATTTTGGTTAATCGAGGTCACAAAGAAGTTGATGGTGGAGTATCTTGGCGTACAGATCCTCGCATCCGCTATCCATCTTCTAGCCGTAGTTCTCGAAATCAACTAAACCTTATGTTGAAACAGAGCGTATCACCCGCACTTTTGATCGTGGCAGAACAAGGTGATAAATGGTACCAAAGTGAGATAGCGCAAGCTGAACTTCATCATCCCAACCTGAAGATCGTTAGAATCCCAGGCCCTCATCATATCCACCTAGAGGCGGACTATGCAGTAGATGTCGTAGTGCTTACGCGAGATTTCTTAGATTTAGATGCAGTCGAAACTGGCAATGAAAACCTAGCACTATCGGCTTAAACTATCGGCTTATAGCTAAAACCATTGTTGCATGATCAGGGACTATTGTCCCATTAATTGAATGTCCGTTAAACTGGGGAAAGATCAAGTGTATCTGTAGGATAATGTTAGTGAGAAGTGCAAACGGCCCTCAGGTGTTCGATCAAAGCGATGGATTTCACTTGTTGCCATATCAATACCGGCAGCAGTAGCCAATTCATAGGTTACAAACTCCCACACAGCCATATCGTGATCGTCATGACAACTGGGGAATTTGGCAATCCATAGTTGTCCATCGGCATCAACCACATTCGCTTTAGGTCTTGCACCCCCAAGTGAAGAACCAGGTGCCGTAAGCACTCTCATCCAATTCGAAGAAAGGGGGTCAGAAGAAAGGGGGTCAGAGCAAATCCACGGATAGTTACTGTTAACATTCGGCAAATAGCATTCTTATCACTAACATTTATATTCCGTTATTCTACTCTGACCCCTTCCTTGTTCTACTCTGACCCCTTCCTTGACCCCTTCCTTATATAGACCCCTTCCTTATAACTCCAGCTTCAATCGCCGAATGGTCGATGGCTAGATTTTATTAGCGTAGTTTAGGTGTAACAGCGGGCAATCAAGATCGTTGTTATCAAGAATAACATCGGCATGCTTCAATGGAGAACACTCATCAAAGTACATTTCCTGGGCCGGACGGTATCTAAGGTTAAACATTTCTGTTATTTCTTTGTCGCCATCAACGGTTTCATTATCCCTCATCAACATACGGGATAGCGTTATGTCGAAATCAACCTCTACAAAAATGACAAAATCAAACACGCCTCGCAGCTCTTTTCTCTGCAAAAATATCCCATCGATTAATATCACTGAATTCATTGGTACCATTTTCGGTTCTAACAAGCTGTACCGATCAGCTCCTAGACTAAAATATTCAGGGAAACAATGCGGCGCTTCCTTTTTCCTTAGTGGGTTAATGACATGTTGCATAAATGCATCATAGTCATATGAATCCAAATAGAATCCAGTAGGTGAACTCCTACCTCTTTTGTATCTAGTTGCTTTCGGATGGTGATAAGAATCTATTGATAGACTAAAAGTCGGGATTGAATCATCCAACCGGTTCTTCAACTCACTAGCAAGCATTGATTTACCACTTCCATCAACGCCATCTACACCAACAAGCAGTGGGGTTTGTTCGCAATTCTGCAAAATACAATTTGATAATTTATCAAGAGTGTCTGATCTGTTCATGACGCTAACTAATACTTAACAGGCGTATTGTGAAGCAGTGCGCTCGTCGCATGCCGTTTCTTCGGACCGATGTGAAGTTGATCGTCATGTTAGCCTATGAATTCCTTTGCAGGTAAACATATCACTCACTACACCTACCCTGTATCCAAGTTTTAGAACACCCAGACAAGTATTGCTAATGCAAAACTCACTCTGGAGTCCGTAAACGACCATATTCTTAATATCTAGGTCATTTAGGATTAGTTCCAATTCGACATTATATCAGAGGGGTGATGATTTTGGGATATTCCACAACCTCTAGATCCACATCCTCTAAGTAGGTTTAATAGCAAATGTAGATTATAGTACACAATCTTAGTATTTTACTCGAGGCAAGCTAAACATGCGGTTACAGACTTTCTCAAGTTCAACAAGCGTGGAAGAATTACTGGTGTGTATCAATAAAGACGGCGCGCTTATTCTAGAAGGATTGTTAGACGACAAAGATATAAGTCAATTTCGAAAAGAACTCGACCCTTATATGGATGCGACCAAGGTAGGCGGTGACGATTTTACCGGTCGCGCCACTACTCGAACTGGCGCACTCATTGCGCGATCCACGAAAGCGCGAGAGATGGTTATGAACCCAAAAGTGATTGAGGCTGCCAATCAGTTTTTAGCCCCTTACTGCAAACGAATTCAACTACATCTATCTCAGATCATCAGATTAAAACCTGGCCAAGGTAAACAAGTGATCCATCGCGATCGCTGGGCTTGGGGTCATTACTTAAAAGATGTCGAACCTCAATTTAATACAATTTGGGCTTTAACTGATTTCACTGAAGAAAATGGTGCAACTCAAGTCGTTCCTGGCAGTGTTGGCTGGCCCGATGACAGAAAACCAGCGCCAGATGAAATATGTCAGGCTGTCATGTCTGCAGGATCAGTACTCTTATATACAGGGAGCGTATTTCACGCCGGAGGTGAGAATCGTTCGAATCAAGATCGTATCGGCGTCAATCTCTCTTATACCCTAGGTTGGTTGCGCCAAGAGGAGAATCAATATCTTTCTTGCCCACCCGATATCGCCGAACAATTTTCGCCAGAATTGCAGGATTTGTTAGGTTATTCTATGGGCCAATATGCTTTGGGTTACTACACTGCTCCAGGGAAACCCGGCGAACACCCCGAATGCGTGACCCCTGCTCATGCCGTGAGAGGGGTTTCAGATGGCGCATTAGGCGGTGAAGAATTACTCAAAGAGACTAGTCCGGTTTCTGATCGTTAAGGCTCTTATCCACTCTGAGGGCACGTCGATACATGCCAATGGCTGGAATAAGAACAAGAGTTGATAACAGCAGTGCAATTTTAATCGAAAATATTTTTGCAACAACACCAATGATCGGCCCTCCTCCAATCTGACCAAAAGCATCTGCTTGAGCTTGCATAGAAAAAACAGTTGCTCTGGTAGAAGATTCTAAGTTCTGATTCAACCAAACACTCGTCATGGGGCTTTTTACAGATCGCAGTGTGGCGATAAAAAAATAACAAAACAGCGCAAGTAAGAAACTTTGCGATAGTGCAAAAGAAAACATAAATCCAACTAGCAATACAGAGCTAACCGTAAGCGTAATCACCAATTGTCGGTAGTTGGATGTATCAACAAATCGCCTGACAATATCAAGAGCTACAAAAGCAAAGATCGCAGAACCTGCTGACATTACGCCCCACCAGATGATGGGATCAAACCCCATGACGACAGGAAATTCAAAGGATTCAATTAAGAATGGTGCATACAGCCGATCAAATCCTTCACTAAACATACCTTCAAATACGGCGATCACAGTGATGATCCAGATAACAGGGTGTAATTTAACTAGGAATAGCCCTTTCTTAAAGGTAGAAATCATCTGCGGCCAGGTTTCTCTATTCGCTGCCAAAGCTGGCCGATAATTTTTCTCGTCCATAAAGAAAATAGCAAAAATACCGAGCGCCGCTAGTCCGCCGCTTCCAACAATAATGGGCAGTCTCATATCTAAGGAGGCAAGGGGAATACAAACAATGATCCCGAGTAATAGCCCAACTTTTCCATACTGGCTAGCAACAATAAAGGAACGGTTTGCTTTTTCTTCTCCGATTTCGTCAGAAATCCAAGCTTGGCTCGCGCCGGAAATAAAAGTAAAGCCGCCACCCCATATAACCTGGCTTATCAGTATTATTTCAAAAGTAGGAAACAGACCAAGCAACATAAAGCCTAGCCCAACTAAGATATAGCCAATTATCATCGACAAACGCCGACTATAAACATCTGCGATCACGCCAGTAGGGATTTCTAGCAAGAACCCTGACAACTCTAGTACGGTGCCGACTAAAACCATTTGCAAGGGATCAAGACCCGCCACCGTCACCATGAAAACCATCGATACCGTGGTCATCAGCGCCCAACAGAATCGAAAATAGAATGTAGAACCAATGTAAAATTTGTAGCTATCAAGTTTTTTCAAACGAAACTCCGAACAGATAAACTGAATAGGCGCGTCAAATAGCTCCTATAGAGAATGGGAAATCGTTTAAACTGGGTACAGGAAGTTTAGTTTCTCACAAAATATCTAGATTATGCTTTAGCGATATCCAGACAAAACGACAGTTGATTCGAGTAAAGACACAATAAAATGCTCCATGATAAATCTCCATAGTTGGATTCAGGTGGAAAAAAAAACGATAAGACAATTTGGAACAAATAACAATAAGATCATCCTCTTGAGTACAAGCGTTTACTTGAAGCAGGGAAGAAACTAGGAACAGAGATAGCACGAGAACTGGAAGAACTTTAAACGACCCCAAATATCAATCCTGCAACATCATTAAAATTGCACAAGGATTATTCACGGCAACTGGGTCGATTGACTCTCTTGGTCGTGAGTGCAAGTATGAAAAGATCATTAACTACCCCTAAAGCGCTATGACAATTAGTACAGTTAAAAAGGATCAGTTAAAGCAGAAGTATGCAGAAGAACGAGATAAAAGACTTCGGGCAGATGGCAACGAACAGTATCTAGAATTAAAAGGCCAATTGTCTCATTATCTTGAAGATCCTTATGTTGAAGTTAAGGCACGAGAACCTAAAAATGATCATGTGACAGTCGCCTTTATTGGCGGCGGGTTTGCAGGGTTGGTCACGGGCGCTCGATTAGCCGAACAAGATATTACGGATGTTCGCATACTCGATAAAGGTGGGGATTTCGGCGGTACATGGTACTGGAATCGTTATCCTGGTGCGATGTGCGACACCGCATCTTTTGTCTATATGCCTTTGCTCGAAGAAACCGGCCATATGCCCAGTGAAAAATATACTCACGCACCAGAGATTCTGTCCCATTGCCAGAGAATAGGACACCAATATCATCTTTACGATAAGGCCTTGTTTCATACTCAAGTGACACATCTCAAATGGGATGAAGGCAATTCAAGGTGGTCCATTAAAACCAATCGAGGAGATGATTTCACCGCTCAGTTTGTAGCGATAGGAACAGGTCCGTTGCATATTCCTAAATTGCCAGGCATTCCGGGTCTAGAAGATTTTAAAGGGCACTCATTTCATACTAGTCGTTGGGATTATGACTATACCGGCGGCAATCCTGATGGCGCACCACTAGACAATCTCAAAGATAAGCGCGTTGCCATTATAGGGACCGGCGCAACATCCGTGCAATGTGTACCTGCATTAGCAGAGGGCTGCAAAACACTATATGTATGCCAAAGAACGCCCTCCTCTGTTGATGTTCGCGCCAACAAAAATACTGACCCTGAATGGTTTAAGGAAATGGCAACTGAAGGCTGGCAAAAGCGATGGTTAGAAAACTTTACACTCAATCAAACCGGCGGGGCTGTAGAAGAAGATCTCGTTCAAGACGGATGGACAGATCTTGCTCGGAGAGTCAGATCAAAAATCAATGAACTACCCCCAGAAGATCGCGGCAACCCTTTGAAGATGTTAGCTGCTTATGAGGATTCTGATTTTGAAAAAATGGAAGAAATTAGGAACCGCGTTGACACACTTGTTGGGGATGAACAAACAGCTCAAGATCTGAAAGCCTGGTATAGACAGCTCTGTAAACGACCGTGCTTTCATGATGAATACTTGCAAGCTTTCAATGAAGCCTCAGCCATACTGCTTGATACTGAAGGGCAAGGTGTTGAGCGCATTACAGAAAAGGGTTTTGTCGTTCTGGGCAAAGAGTACGAGGTAGATTGCATTATCTACGCCTCTGGTTTTGAAGTCGGTACAACGCTTGTCAGAAGAACCGGATTTGAGACGATAGGACGTGATGGATTGTCACTATCCAACTATTGGGAAGAGGGGATGAAATCCATACATGGTATTAACGTCCACAACTTCCCTAATGCTTTCTTTGTTCAACCTACTCAAGGGGCAAACCTTATATCCAACATTCCCCACAACATTGTCGAGTCTAGCCAAACCATTGCTATGATGATTAAGCACGCAATAGACAATAAGGCCAAGACCATAGAAGTCAGTAAGCAAGCAGAAAAAGACTGGGTTGACTTATTACTAACCGGCGCTGGCATGATGCTAGGATCTTTGGATTGCACCCCAGGCTATTACAATAACGAAGGACAAGCGCCCTCACCCGCATCAAAGCTTAATGTTGGTTATCCTGCAGGTGCAGCAGCCTACTTTAAATATATAGATGAGTGGCGTAATACCGGTGACTTTAAAGGGATTGAATTTAGTTAATAGGTAACTAACTGACAGATTAACCATAGTTAACTTAATTGTTTCGAGACTATTTTTTCGAGCAACGTATCTACGAGCTGTAACTCTGCGTGATTTTATCCACTATTTCCGCAGCCGAGAGCGTATCACCCAAAATTTCATCGTCTGCATACTTGTGATACAGGCGATACCTTTCTTCATATAGTTCTTCAAAACTCTGATCAAGACGCCGAGCGATACCGCGATTGTCATAGTTATGAATACGGGCACGAAGCACCTCAAGCGGGACATTAATAAATACAATCCGCGCCTCACTCGCTAGATAATCCATTGCCTGCTCTCCATAGATAGCGCTGCCTCCGGTGGCTATCACGATAGAATCGAGTGCAAGATTCAGCAGGGTCTGCTCTTCTATATTTCGAAGCGCCAAATACCCCCTCGATTCCATGATTTCCTGCAATGTATTTTTTTCTCTAACCTGTATCAGCACATCAGTATCAACAAAGTTCATACCTAACGCTTTGGCTAACAATACGCCCACCGTGCTTTTACCTGCACCCGGCATGCCGATCAGAACAATACTTTGACCCATGTTACGTTTCCTGCTTCACTAGGATGATCCCTTCATTTAGCGCCCCTGAACCTAGAAACTGCAATTGGATCACCCGACCAGTTTGAAATGTACTCAGTGATAAACCCTACCGCCTGTTAGCCAGAAGATCAACGCGCAATCAGACATCACTTGAACTTTTGCTATAAACCCAACGCGACCCTATTTGAGTTCCTGTAGTATGGAGTTTTTGAATCGCATATGCATTTATTGTGAAGCAGATTCACATCATTACATTAGCGCTTCTTCTAGTTTTAGCCCCTACCGTTAACGGAAACGAGAGTGCCATGTTGAAAACAAATAATGCCTCCATCTACTATGAAACAGCAGGGCGTGGTCAAGGGATTA
Source organism: Pseudomonadales bacterium (assembly GCA_016763855.1). GTDB lineage: Bacteria > Pseudomonadota > Gammaproteobacteria > Pseudomonadales > Azotimanducaceae > JAHRVQ01. The sequence continues at coordinate 10,318 of JAESSY010000064.1, read as the reverse complement.
TTTTTATTCACGCAGGGGTAGCAGACAGTCGCCAATGGAACAACGAGTTTATCCGTTTATCGAAGAAATATTATGTTGTTCGTTATGACATGAGAGGGTTTGGTAAAAGCGAGCCTGTCGATGGCGAGTTCACCCACCTAAATGACCTGATAGCTTTGCTGAGCCACCTGAATATTGATCATCCAGTGATTCTTGTAGGCTGCTCAATGGGCGGTAGTATCGCATTGGATTATGTACTAGCAGAACCGGAAAAAGTTAAGGCTTTGATTCTTGTGGATAGTGCGCCGTCTGGTCTTCAGTTAGATATACCAATTCCAGCCAAATTTAAGCTAGTCGAAGAAGCTGATAAAGCTGGCGACATTAGCTTAATAGTTGAATTAGAAACTCAGATTTGGTTTGACGGAGATCGAAAGACGAGTAGTGTGAATCAAGATATACGTCAGTTAGCATACGATATGAACTTGGTGGCGTTAATGCATGACGCGAAAAAACTGGGGAATCGCTTACCAGACTCGCAAATACATGCGGTCAAGCGTTTAGCAGAAATAATCATTCCTGTACTCGCTATTGTTGGAGAAAATGATATTCCATACATGCACGCCGCAGTGAACTATTTGGCGACGAAGATTAAGCATTACCGCACGGTAACGATAGAAAATGCAGCCCACTTGCCGAATATGGATCAGCCAGAATTATTTGAAATATTGCTATTGGATTTTATCGAAAGTGATCTTGTTCGTAATTTCTGAGCGACAGTTTCTGGAAAAACTAGGTTTTAATCGTGTTTGCATGACCCACCCGCTAAGGTATAAAGTTAATTAAAGGGGCAATGCCGGATTCTAGCTGTTAGTGAATTAAAAGACCTCACCATTTTCACATTTCCGAGGGGCAATGAATGACAGAAGAGCATACTGCTTCGCCAGTGAGCCTAACGACCGATGGGCATACTACTATTCGCGCTCCGCTACCTGGGGATGCGGCAACTTTGATTGCGGGTCGAGACACGCAGTTCAACCTTTTTATGGGTGAGGGTAGTGCTGATCCTCAACCGAGCGCGTGTATCATTGCCGACGGTCAAGTCGTCGGCTGGACTGACTACGACCCTGACCTTAACTGCTTGGAATCCGGTGAGGTGAACATCGGGTACAATCTGTTTCCAACCTATCGCGGCAAGGGTCATGCATCCCGAGCAGTACAATTGCTGATCCATCATCTGGCGCTCGACGGGATGCACGATACCGCTGTATTCTTGATCCGCAAAGACAATAAAGCGTCTCTTGCGCTTGCAGAGCGGCTAGGGTTTGAGCATACCGGCGGCGAGGGTGAGAACATCCGTTTCAAAAAGAGCTTACCTTCACTGACTTACACCGATGGCATCGTCACGATTCGGCGGCGCCAATTAACAGATCTTGATGAAGACCTGACAGCCAAAGACAACGAACAGTAACGATGGCTTTGGCTAGCAGAAGAACGGCAACAGTGGGCGTTGATGAGCCTTGAAGCCCAACGAGCACATGCGCTGAAACATCTAAGATCTAAACATGATGAATTTGGATACGGTCCTAAATGGACGTTTTCAGTTGATGCGCTGGATCGAAAAAACGTAGCTTATGTGGACTGTGATCTGGCTAACGATAATCTTATGCGAGGCGGAATTAGCTACGGGGAGGCTAATATCACATACGCGTCACACCCAGCGCATCGAGGCAAAGGATACGTGATCCGCGCGGTACAACTGCTGACTCATTTTATTGCTGACCATACGGGTGCCCGGTCAGCACACTTTGTAATCCAACCGGACAATTACGCGTCTTTAAGAGTTGCGCAAGGAATTGATGCGCTTGATGTGGGCAGCTTCAAGAACGAAGAAGGCCAAGAATTACTGCACTATAGCGTGACAATTGATCGGACATTACGAACCAATAAACATTCTTCAAGAAACTGAGGAGTTAACGAGCCGGGCGCAACATTGGGGTAACAACCGGGGACGAGCCAACCTGAACCTCTCCCATTACTTCAAATCCGTGTCGTTCATAAATTGAAATATTACGAGGGTTAGAAGATTCGAGATAAGCAGGCAATCCAGCTTCATCACAGCGTAATAATGCTTCTTTCATTAGAGCAGATCCAAAACCACGCCCTTGGTGCACAGGGTCGATTGCTATCAATGGGAGATACCAGATATCTTCCTCTGGATGATACTTATCTATTTCCTCAAAAACCTGGACGATTTCTTTGATAATATCCGCCGAAGCTGTTGCTTCCATGCATGCCATTATAGCTTCTTCGTTAGAGGTAACGCCGGGAGGCAACCAAAGCGCTGCACCTTCAAATCCTTCGGTCACAAATGCCGTTCCAGCGTCAATGGCACCACCACCTACTGCGTCGAAGACAAGACCTGCTGCTGCGAGATATTGATTGGCCTCAGGCCAGAACCATCTAATGAGCGGGTCCGAAGAAAAACCCATCACTATCGCGGACAATACGCGTTCTCGATCCTCGCTAGTTGCAGTTGTTATTCTAGGTGCATCCATTTGCTCGTTTCCTTTTTTATTGTTCGCACACAGTATACGACTAACATGACCGAATAATCATCAAACCATCGAATTCAAGTGAGCATTTCTATTTAATTTGATAGCACAACAACGCACCGGAGATAAACCAGGTCGTATTGAATAGAGAGTCATCCAAGGATTGTTCATCCAATGCTAATTTATTCGAATACTTCAGCAATTCTTCACGGTAGAAGAAAAAGGGCTTTCATTCGAGGTTTTTTCTAAACCTAAGTGAAGCGATTGTTAGGCCAGCGATCGTAAATAAAATTAGCCAATAAACATCAAATGCCATTTCGATAGAATCTACATCACGTAGTACGACGCCGCGAATCAAACGCATAAAATGTGTAGCGGGCAGTACTTCGGCAATATTCTGAGCTGCAACGGGCATGCCTTCGTAGGGGAACATGAACCCTGACAGTAAAATTGAGGGTAATAAAACAAAAATCGTCATTTGAGTAGACTGGAGCTGAGTACTAGCAATAGTTGATATGACAAGACCCAAGGTCAAACTGGCAGAAATAAACAACAGCGTCACACCAGCCAGTTGGCCTAAGCCTCCATTAATGGGTACACCAAAAACGGTATAACCAATACCAAGAATAATGAAGACCTGAAGTAGACCTATAAAAATATAAGGTATTATTTTTCCAAGCATTAATTCAATTGATCGCACAGGAGTTGCTATGAGCATTTCAAGATTGCCTCGCTCTTTTTCACGGACAATGGCACCTGCTGTAAACATAATCATTGTCATCGTAAGTATTATTCCCACAAGACCAGGGACAATGTTCACAGCGGATCGCTGTTCTGGGTTATATAATAACGTCACTTCAAATGTCGGTGTATATCGATTAGCTGGCTTTTTAAATAATTCAGCTAAAGGCATATACCGTAGACTTTTGATTGCGCCAGCAATCATAGTATCTGATCCATCTACCAACCATTGCGCAATGGGCCGAGATGATTCTTCATCACTAGCCGGTGGTAAGCCAAATCCTGCACTAGGATGGGTGACAATTCTCTGGTCAACATCATTTGGAATAATAAGAACGGCTCGTACTTCAGATTTATCAATAGCTGCTTGAGCTGCTTCGATACTAAAGTATTGGTGTGTGAATTTGACTACCTGCGTTGCGGAAATTGTTTGCACTAAAACGCGACTTATTGCTGTTTGGCTAATGTCTACAACACCCACCGGTATGTGGCGTACATTTGTATTTATTGCATAACCAAACAATATGAGTTGAACTAATGGGATCATGATCACCATACCAAACGTCATCTTGTCACGCCTGAGTTGTATCAACTCTTTGATAAAAACTGCTTGAATTCGGAGCAATACCAGCTTCATTGTCGACTCGTACCTGTACAGGTAACAAAAACATCTTCAAGGCTAGGCCTAACGATTAAAATTGTGTTTTGTGGCTGAATACAATTTTGCTGTTTAAGGTAGATCAAAGGATCGATTACCTTTTTTGATATTAGCACTCTTAATCGAGCACCGAGTTGCGCGGCGGTTATCACTTCAGGCAATACCATTAAACTTTGTTTTAATTGCCTCAAGTTATTAGCTTCTACTTCTACAACATGTGCATCCATACTTTCCATCAATTCGTCTGGCGTGCCATCCGCTCGCTTATAACCATCTTCTAAAATGGCGAGCTTATGGCAACGTTCTGCCTCATCCATATAGTGTGTAGAAACCAAAATACTGGTGCCGCGATCGCAGAGGTCAAATAATTGCTCCCAAAATTCGCGACGGTTTTCAGGGTCGACAGCAGACGTTGGCTCATCCAAAAATAGCAATTCTGGTTTGTGCAGCGTTGCTGCAGCCAAGGCTAATCGTTGACGCTGACCACCGCTCATACTGCCGGCTAACTGTACTACTTTTTGGTTAAGTCCATAGATACTTAATAGCTCTTCAATTCGCTTTTTCATGGGACGCCCCGAAAGCCCATAAATATTGGCCACAAAGTGGAGATTTTCTTTTACCGTTAGATCATCATAGAGAGAAAATTTCTGAGTCATATAGCCCATCTTCAGGCGAAGTTTTCCGGCGTCTTTTGGCAGATTTAGTCCCAGCACTTCAACATCCCCAGAGGAAGGTTTCAGTAATCCAGTTAACATACGGATTGCGGTTGTTTTACCACATCCATTTGGACCAAGAAAACCGTAGATGCTGCCTTTTTCTACATCCAAATCGAGGTTATTAATCGCAATAAGTTCACCAAAACGACGGCAAAGTCGACGGGTTCTAATGGCAAAATTTCCGGTGAAAGCTGCACTCATGGAAGTTCTACTTGAGCCGGAACCCCACTTGGCAATTTGGCAAACTCATCTGGCAATTGAATCTCGGCGAGATACATGAGTCTAGCGCGTTCTTCTTGATTAAGTGCGTAATAAGGTGAAAAAGCCGGGTCAGAGGAAATCCATCGCACGGTGCCAGAAATCGGGTCAACAAGCCCATCAACACGAACTATCAATACATCCCCTGATGTTACTTTGATTCTATAGGGTCCAGGAATATAAACACGAGCAAAAGGTGCAATGCCTGCCAGTACAATCGCGAGCGGGCTTCCCATTGTGACACGCTCTCCGAGGTTCCAAGGAAGATTATCTAGTATCCCGTCTCGGGTAGCTGTGATAGTAAGATCTGATAATTTTTTTTGTTCACTCGCTAATTCTGCTCGCGTTGCCGCAAGTTGGGCTTCAGCCATTAATAAATCTTCTGGGCGCGTACCATTTGTAAGTGCGAGTAGCTGCTCTTCTTCAGCATGTAATGCTGCTGCATTTGAATCTCGTACGGCGAGCAGCTTGTCGAGATTTGCTTGGCTATCCAATTTTCGATCTACCAGATTCTTAGCACGTTGGTAATTAGCGACTCCCTCTACCAGAGCAGCTCTCGCTCCTTCTAGTTTGGCACTGGCCGCAGCGACTTCTTCGGCGCGTGCACCATTTCTAAGTTTAGTAAGGTTCGCTTCATTAGCAGCTACATTAGCCGCAGCTCTTGCGACCATCGCGCTCTGGGAACGATCATCAAGCTGTACCAATATATCACCCTTTGTGACACGTGATCCCGGTTCAATGGGTAGGGAGACAATAACTTCACTCACGGTCGCTGTGTGTGCGATTCGATCTCGCTCTAGTGTACCGAGAGCGAGACCAGGATTCTCGCTTTCACAAGCAGCAAGGAAAAATAGTATTATGGGAAGAAAGTAAAAGGTACGGATGTGCATTTTTTTGAACTCCACTCAACCTGAGATATTCGAGCATTATTTTACAAAAATTGTATCCTGTGTAGAAATTACAACCTTCTCGCAATCTAAACAAGGGCAAGAATCAGAGCGAATGATCCAAATAGTTTATCATTCCATCCAATTTCCGAAAGGGCTCCCCTGTACATGATTTGAAATGAACCCATATATTCGGTACAAGTTCTGATTTCTTAGCTATATTTACTGTGTGTTCGTTCTTTTTCAATATTACGGTTGAGATGTATATGTCGACAAACATATTACTCATTGATGATGACTCCTTTCTTCATAAGATGGTTCGGCGAGCTCTCGAGCCACATGGCTTTGTCTTGCGCACCGCCTTAGACGGCGAATTAGGTATAAAAGCTGCCCTTGAAGAAATTCCTGACATCATTTTGCTTGACGTTGAAATGCCAGGCTTAAATGGATACGAAGTCTGTGAGAAGCTGAGAAACACCGAACAAATCAGTGAAATTCCTATTGTCTTTCTTTCAGGACGATCTGATATGCGCGAGCGCTTATTGGGTTACGAAGTTGGAGCAGACGACTACATGACGAAGCCTTTTGAAGCTGATCATCTGGTTGCCCGACTTAGAGTTCTGAGTAGGTATAGTAGGGATCGTCTCGAATTACGCGCCCAATATCTGCTCGCAAAAAGTACTGCCATGACGGCTATGTCTGGAACCAGTGAAATAGCCATAGCGATGCAGTTTATGGAGCACAGTATAAGTTACACCAATATTGAAGAAACCATTGAGGGCCTACTTGAGACAACGGATCAGTTTTCAATAGAGTGTTGTATTTGTGTGTTTTGTGAAGACGGCGAGATTCTTTGGTTTTCATCTGAAGGTACCATCAGCCCTATCGAAAAAGAGTTGATTAGCGAGGGTAAGAGAGACTCACGCTTTGTGGATTTTGGTTCAAAGACGGTGGTAAATTACCCCGACATCAGTATGTTAGTGAAAAACATGCCCCTTGAAGATATGGAGCGCTACGGCAGACTCAAGGATCTTTTGCCCGTCTTGATTTCAACCGTTAATACAAAACTCAACGCCATTAAAACCCATCATGCCTTGATTGGTGAAAGTGACGATTTAAAGTCTTCATTTACAGAGATTCGTGCCAATTTGTTCAAGTTGGCCTCAACAATTGTGGAAAATCGTACACGTAGTACCGAACTGATAGAAAATACCACTCATAACATGAGTATGAATTTATTGCGTATGGGACTTGATGAAGATCAGGAAGTATACCTCCTAGAAGAATTTTCTAGCGCGTTTACAAATACCCTCGCCAAGATAGATTTAGGAGCGCAAATGAAGCAATCATTTTCCTCTATTTTAGACAACCTTGAAACTACCATGACTAAGCATGATGTTTTGCTAGACTCATTTATTGCCGGCCAGCAAGCGGCAGGTGATCATAACTTAGATGGAGTTGATGATGGCATCGAACTCTTTTAAGGCCTAGTCTTAGCATTCGATCTCCTAGCTTTTGTTCCCGTCAAAAATCGGAAGTTCATTCATTGTATTGAGAAAGTCCAACTTCTCACCTCCCATATCTGATTGTCGGGCGCATACAATTCTGGGTTTTCGGGTGGCCCGATTGAGAGGTCAACGACCCATGGCGCATCGAAATCCAGCAGGAACTACCCATGTTTTATGGCATTTAAACTAGACATGATTCGCCCTTATTTTTAATTTTCTGATATGAATTATAGAAATGTTAATGGAGTGGAATAGAAAGATTTTATCTGATTTTGGAATTTTGATCTTGAATATCCTTGCCACAATACAAATCACTTACATATTATCTAGGAAGGGTTAATCAAGAATCTAAAAGGCTCCAGCTTTGGCAAAAAAATAGCTGTCAGTAAATTGTATTTGTAAACTGTGAGGAAAAATAACACACTACTGAGATTGATACCGCAACCAAAAGAAGAGACGATGAACAATTATATTCAGCATGCTATCGACACAGAAGTATTTCTGGCATCTACTCAAAAAGAAACGAGCTTTGGTAGTTCATGGAGTCGTATACCAGAAGGCAAGGTCAATCATACGCTCTATCATGGAAGTGCTGGCGTATTGCTTTTTTACATCGAACTCTTTTTAGCCACCAACAGAACTTCTTATCTCGAAGCATGTAAATCTGCGGGAGATGAATTATTAGCCTACGTCTCGAAAAAAGCAGTAGATAAAGCTTTCATCACGATCGGTATCTATAGCGGCTGGCCAGGCTATGTCTATTCACTAAACGAGCTTTATAAACTCACAAAAGACGAAAAATATCGCCAAGGTGCCATTGCCGCGTTGAGTCGCATGACAGCGCAATCCAGTGAGATTGGAGCAGGTATCGGTTGGATAGAGGACATTCCTTTTTCAGACATTACCGGTATCACAGGGACGCGAGAAGTCATCGACCTTTCTGTAGGGGCAGCTGGCGCAGGTATTATTTATCTTTATGCCTATCGTCAAGGCTTATTAGAAAGCCCTGACCTTGCCGTTAAGACCGCTGACCGACTTCTCGAACTTGCCGTAGATACCAAAGACGGTTTGAATTGGATGATGATGGTAGATATGCCCTTTCCTTTTACCTCGCCCAACTTTGCGCACGGTGGTGCGGGTGTAGGCTATTTCTTAGCTGACTTATATCAAGAAACAAAAAAACAAGCCTATCTGGATGCTGCAATATCAACTGCAGAATATATGAAGAGCAGGGCTGTTAAACAATCCGATGGTGTATTGGTTTGCCATCTTGAGGAACAACAACCCCCGAGAACTTTTTATCTTGGTATCTGTCATGGTCCGGCAGGTTCGGGGCGGCTTATGTATCTGCTTTCAGAAATTACACAAAAGCCTGAATACCTTGAGTGGATCAAAGATAATTTTCATGGCCTTTTGAGTACAGGCGCACCAGAAGAAAGGAGTACAGGATTGTGGCAAAATCACGGACAATGTTGTGGAGATGCAGGTATTGGAGATTACGCATTATTCCTATACAGCAGCACCGGCGACCAAGCCTATATGGATTATGCATTAAGAATTGCCGCGCATTTGCGCGCTAAGGCTAAAACAGCAACAGGTCTAGCATGGAATATGGCAGAACACCGTACTCGGCCAGATTTTCTGGAAAGCCAAACCGGGTATATGCAAGGCGCAGCAGGTATCGGCAGCTCCTTTTTGCACCTTGGTAGTATCGTTAATGGAGATCCAATAAAACTGATCATGCCAGAGACCCCTTTTAAATACGCGGCTCGTTAAAAGCCCATCTCAGCTGCCTGCTCTGGTTCATACTGCATTCCTGTCGCGTCGTTTCCCTCCGTATCGAAGAATTATTGTGTATAAGGTAGAAATCAGCAAGTGTGTTCGGCATAGCGACTAATCCTCCATTTACCTGATACTATCCCTATATTCCTAGAAAGCTCGATTCATCATGTTTAGAATGAACTCTTTATGTGCAATTTTTATCTAATAAACACCAAACTAGCACTCACTGGGATTCTTTTCGCGTGCTTTATTTCACCTGCATACTCAGATAAAACTAAACTTAAAATCGAAGTACTAACAGAACAATATTACCCACTTAATTACACTGAAAGCGGAAAAGATGACGATCCTATCATTGGGTTTTCAACTGAATTAGTTAAGGCTGTAATGAATGAGTCAGGTTTTAACTATGACATCAAATTAGTTCCCTGGGCTAGAGCTGTACGCGCTATTGATACAAGAGAAAATGTAATCGTTTATTCCATGGCTCGTTCCCCAGACCGAGAGGACAAATATCATTGGATTGGTGAAATCTGGCCTGGCACGATTGTTCTGTACGGGCTCAAAGAAAAATTTACACCCATACCCAAATCAATAGATGAGATAAAACATCTTAGAGTCGGTATTTCTATAAATAGCGTGGCTGGAAATTACTTGCAGGTAAATGGGTTCACGCAACTTTACAGCGTAAAGAGTACCAACTATTTAAAACTACTACAGCGAGGCCGAATAGATTTATTTCCCTTTATAGATTTTTCAATGGTGCTCATCGCTGACAGGGAAGGTTATGACAGGGACAAGATCGTCGCCGTTCTAAAAATGTCAGAAATTTCGATGCCTTTATCTATTGCTGCAAGCAAACAAACAAAACCTGAAATTGTTTCTAGATTAAGGAAGGCTTACAAAAATACGATAGATTCGGGAACCTATGACAAAATCATGTTGCCGTTCAAGCATCAGCTAGCAACCAAGGTTTACAATCAATAAAATTTGTATCGTTAGGGAAGGGCTAGATCCAGAAAATTATTTTTCTTGTTGTTTTATCGCGTCGACAACTCGATCTGTTCGCTTGTCAGCTAAATGGTTGTGAACAACAAAAAGTGCGTGGATCACGCCCGGAATAAAGAACAACAAAGTTAAGACTATATTACATTGCTGTCCCGTTAACTTTCATATCAAAGCCAACTGATAAATGTTGATGGGTTTCTCATTATGCGGCTCACCCCGAAGCAATGCC
>JAESSY010000063.1 GCA_016763855.1 Pseudomonadales bacterium | reverse complement strand
AAACCGGGCAAAGCCTCTGTGATTCGATCACGACGAAGCTGGTCTACCGAGATGACAACAATCAGTTTTGGTTGATCTCTCTCGTCTATATCCTGAGCCAATACCTGAATACTTAAAAAGCACCAAATCGACACCCCACACAAAACTATCACTTTCATCGTTTTAACATCTCACTCTTTTCAGGCGAATTACGCCTAATGCTTTTAATGGTAATTGTCTCGATAGGAAGATCATAAAAGTTTTCCCTATCTTCAGTTGGGCTCGATTCAATCGCCCAAACGACATTCATGCCAGAAATAACATGACCGAAAACAGTATATCCAAAGTTTGCACAGTTCCGAGGTTTGTTTAAGCCTCTTTCCAGAGCCTTCAAGTGAACGGCTTCATCTTCTCTCGTACAACTCTTTTCGCTATGGTCCAGGCGAATATTATCTTCTGTATTGATAAAGAATTGTTGGGAGGCGCTATCAATTTCGTCACTTCTTGCCATCGCAATAGTACCCAACAAATTTCGAAGTCCATTATCAGCTTCGCTTTGAACGGTGACACCAGATTCCGATTCGCTAAGATCTTTTTTGTAGCCTCCGCTTTGAATCATAAAGCCTTCGATAACGCGATGAAAAATCAGGTCTTCATATCTACCCGCATCAACATGCTCAAGAAATTTTTCAACTGTTAGAGGCGCCTTATCAGAATAAAGCACTAATCCAATGTTACCGAGACTCGTTTCGATTAAAATTTTTGTTTCTGCAAGTGCAGTAGCGCAAAGCAGGAACGAGCAAACAACACTTACCAATTTAGTCAATTTCGCTAATAGCTTACCCATTACTTTTGAAAATTAACCGGGGGAACAAATCCACCCAATTCCTTTGCGATTTTTCTGGCGAACTCAATGGTCTTTAGATCCCCCATTTCACGCCCTATTATTTGCACACCCATGGGTAATCCATCTTTATCCAAACCAGTAGGAATGACAGTTGAAGGTAAGTAAGAGACGCTTGCTAAACCTGACCAAAAAACCTGAGAAAAATAGTTTACCTGCTTTCCATTAACATCAATCATCCGTTGAGAAAGGCGAGGATTATGATCATGCTTAAACGCATGGGTCATACAAACTGGAGCAAGTAAAATATCAAAATCTTTAAAATACGCATGCCACGCCCACCTCACTTTGTTTCTTTCTTCGTTAAATGCAAACCAGTCTTTAAAATAGAGTGTTGAAGCTCGGGTTAAAGCAGCCATCTGGCTTGTATCATTGACATCTAGACTTTTTAGCCTTTGTAGGTTGGCCTTAAACATCTCATCGCTTTGTTCTACAGACATCGCAGCATGCATTAGCTGTGTGTATCTGTCCTGAGAAGCCGCTGCATCAAATTTAGGTCGGGCTTCATAATCAACATGACCGCCAGCTTTCGCGACCAAAGCCGCGACATTCAACACTCTTTCTTCGGCGGTAGCATCAACGGTTGCAATTTTATCGTTTGCCCATACTCCAACCTTGTAATCACCAAGGGAGCTACGCTTATCTTCTTCTAGGCTCAGCGTCCAACCCGGTTGATGAATCTCATCTGCACCACCAACGATATCCATAACCAGTTTCAAATCTTCAGCGCTCCGAGCCAAAGGACCAATAACAGATATATCAGATTCTGTGACCTCGTCACTGAGTGAGTGACCACGCTTGGGCAATATTCCCCAGGTTGGTTTATGACCAAACACACCACAATAATGTGCTGGGTTACGAATAGACCCACCTATATCACTACCCATTTCAAGACCCGTAAATCCCGCTGCTAAGGCCGCAGCAGCGCCGCCTGATGAACCACCGGGTATGCACTCAAGGTTGTAAGGATTACGAGTCGTACCATAGAGGGTATTGAAGCTTTGGAAATCTGCCAAATGGATGGGGATATTGGTTTTTCCAAAAATAATAGCACCAGATGCCTGCAATCTCTGGCAAGCCAGTGCATCTTCTGTCGCAATGTTTTCACTATAGGCTGGATCACCCCAAGTCGTTGCCAAACCTTCGATATTGAAAGACTCTTTTACGGTCATGGGTAAACCATGAAGCGCCCCCCAATCTTCGCCTCTCGCAAGCGCATCATCCGCGGCCTGGGCGCGAATTCTAGCCTTATCATATTGCGTGATCACTACGGCATTGATGTCAGAGTTGTATTTCTCTATGCGCGCTATATAGAGTTCCAACAACTCAACACTACTAACCTCTTTGGATTTGATTTTACGAACCAGACTGCTCGCATCAGAAAATGCTAATTCATCCACGCCACTACCCTTCCATCTTTATAGTTTAAAGATGGAGCTTAAGATAGAACGTATTGGCTAACAACTCATGTTAATCAGAATGGACAATAATCTGCTGTGTTTAGGTCGTTATAGGCCCTTCAAGCTTTGGCTTTCTGATTTTACTGAACAGCTCCCGGATCGTGTAGGGCGCCATTAGCATCGCAGGCGTAACAATTAACGTCAACAAAGTCGCAAAGGTTAATCCAGAGACGATTGCCGATGCGAGTTGCACCCAAAAAGAGGCAATGGGACCACCTACTTCTACTTCTCTGCCAATTAAGTCAATTGAAATACCACTCGCCATTGGCAATAACCCAAACCCAGTTGTGAAAGTTGTCAGTAACACAGGGCGTATTCTTAGACAGCCAGTTTGAATAATGATCCTTTGCATCGACCACTCAGGGTTTTCCTTGTGAAGATAATTATAAGTATCAATCAATACAATATTGTTATTCACAATAATCCCCGCAAGCGCGACTATCCCGACCCCAGTCATAATAGAGCTGAAGGGTTGACCGAGAACAATGAGTCCGAGTAAAACACCGACCGTTGACATGATGACCGCAGACAATATTAAGGCTGCTTGATAAAAACTGTTGAACTGGGTGACTAGCAAAATAGCCATTAACGCAAGGGCGAGAGAAAACGCTTTACCAATAAAAGCTAAGGATTCATTTTGTTCTTCATTGGCCCCTCTAAACTCGATGCTAATCGTGGGGTCCATACCTTCGGAATCCATCCAGTTTTGAATTTCTGCAACAATTTCTTCAGGTAATACGCCGGGTTTCGTATTCGCACGAACATACATCATGCGCTGACCATTCTGACGGAATATCCTACTCACCTTTGGTTTTGCCGTCCTTTCTACAAAACTACTCAAAGCAGCCTGGCCATTGATCGTCGAAACACGCAGTTCATCAAGTCTCGTCACAGTCCTATATTCTTCAGGATAACGAATGCGGATATCCACCTCATCATCCACATCGTTCGGCCGATACTTACCCACCAATACCCCATTCGTGACAAGTTGAATAGCGGCGCCCACGCTCAAAACATCAGCGCCCAACATGGCAGCTTTGATTCTATCTACTTTTATTTCCCACTCGATACCGGGCACAGGCGCTGTATCATCCACGTCAACTAACCCCTCAATTGAGTTTAAGTAAGCCGTTAAGCGCTTTGTTTCCTTTGCCAGAATATCAAGATCATCCCCTGCTACCTGAATTTGTATATCTTTACCCACAGGTGGGCCCTGTTCTTGAGTTTGTATCTCAGCTCTAACCCCAGGAATGTTCTGGATTGAATCTCTAAATCTTTCTTCTACTTCCCAGCCGTTGATGTCCCGACTTCTCCGGTCGGACAGTTCAATAAACATACTGCCAATCTGGTCACCTGAACGGCCTGAACCACGCCCAAGTCCACCGCCACCTGAGCGTGTGTAGATACTTTTAATATTACCTGCATCTATCACTCTATCTTCAACATCGGTGACAATTTCAAGTAACTCCTTGGCAGAATAATTACCCTTTGCAGCAACGTTGACTCCAGAGAATGAGGGATCAATATCGGTGAAAAATTGAGTACCGTTACCGTAGACACCATATAACTTAACGATTCCGAAGAGCGTGGCCAGCGTTATCGTAATAACAACGAGCGGATGGTTGGTTGTAAAACGAAGAATCCCAGCATAAATACGAAGGAAGCCAGTAAGATCTCCAAATCGACCTTCTTCTATTGCTGCCGTGTTTCCCCCAAGCACAGGGGGGCGTTGTTTTGAAATCATCGCTCCGAGTACAGGCGCAAAAATTAATGCATAAGCCAAGGATCCGAATAAAACAGCAAATACTGTAACGGGCAGGTACTTCATAAAACCACCCGTCACACCTGGCCAGAACATCAAAGGAAGAAATGCTGCTAGGGTTGTCCCGGTCGATGCTAGTACGGGCCAGAACATGCGCCTGATGGAATACACATAGGCTTCTCTCGGCGTTGATCCTTCTGTCATCTTCCGATCTGCTAATTCTACTATGACGATGGCACCGTCAATCAACATCCCGAGTCCCAACAACATGCCAAACATCACCATGAAGTTGTAGGTATAACCCAATGCACTGACAACAATAAATGCAAACAAAAAGGAAAAGGGGATGCCCAAGGCAACCAAGATTCCAGACCGAAAACCCACGGTCGCAACCACTATCGTTAGCACTAGAAACATAGCAGTAGAAATATTTCCTTCCAATGTATTAATTTGCTCCAAGGTATCCGGTGCTTGATCAGCGATATACCCTACTACCACATTTGAGGGATATTCCATTTTTTTTGCTTCAACTATTTTCTTTATCTTATCGACTACATGAACAAGACTGGTATTCTTACGCTTAGATAATTCGACTGCGACCGCAGGCGTACCATTTGCTCGAGTATGAGTTTGAGCATCTTTGAATGTTCGGCGAATCGTAGTCACATCACCAATCGTGACAACCCCCTGCCCAGTAGCCTTGATTGGAATCGAAAGAACGTCTTGGGCTGACTCTATGAGGCTCGGGATCTTAACGGAGAATTTTCCCTTACCCGTATCAACTGCGCCTGCTGCAATCAATCTATTGTTCCTTGCAACTGCTGAAATAAGCTCTTGGTTGGTGATTCCGTAAGCTTCAAGTTGTGCCGGATCAACAATCGCCTCGAGTAGCTCTTCCCTATCACCATTCAGGTTGGCTTCCAGTACCTCGGGAATACTTTCCAGATCATCTTTTAACTCTCTGGCTAATTTGTACAGCACTCGATCAGGTACACCCTCACCACCAAGACTAATGGTAATGATGGGGAAATCTGAGGCAGAGATTTCGTTAACGATAGGTTCTTCTGCAGTATCTGGGATCTTGACCTTCGCTTTATCAATGGCTTCACGCACATCCAGTAATGCCTGAGCTGAATCAAAACTATAGTCAAATTCAATCACAATAGTGGCGCTCCCTTCAGCAGAATAGGAACTGATTTCATCTACGCCTTCAATCGCTTTAAGCTCAAGCTCCATCGGGCGAGCAAGCAAGCGTTCTGCATCTTGAGGAGAAATACCCTCGTGAGGAACCGTGACAACAATCACAGGAACATTTACATCCGGATTGGATTCAAGCGGAATGGTGGAGTAAGAAACAAACCCTGCAAGCAACACCACACACATAAGGGATAAAATCGTACGAGTACGGTCAATAAAACTCTCAATGTACATTGACATTATTTCTATCCGATGAAGAAAGGTGAGGTGTTAAGATTTAACAAATGAGCCGAGCGGTGTCAGATCAATTTTTACGTTTTGACCTTCAAAAACTTCTTCATGACCAACAGTGATAATGTTGGCACTATCGGGCAAACCATCTACCCAAACACCTTGAGCATCTTCGCTCAAAATAGTCACCTTATAAAAGTGAACTATGTTTTGTTGATCAACAGTTCGAAGGCCCATAACGCCATCGTCATCTAATACTAGTGAAGCAGGTGAAATTAGGTGTGCAGATTGTTCTCCAAGCGGCACGAACATTTCTGCAGTAAGTCCTGATCGAATATTGTCACCCGGTTGCTCAACACTCACTTCTACTGAATAAGTGCGGGTGATTGAATCCGGTGCTCTGGCAATAAAACTGACCACACCTTCAAAGACCTGACCCGTAATCAACTTTATCTCAACGATACCGCCTTGAACGATATGACCTATGCTTTTCTCAGCGACCTGACCAACAACCAAGATGGGATCAATTTCAAGCAAGGTGACGCAATTTTGACCCACATTAAGGAAATCCCCTATTTCAACGGATTGGGATTCAACAACCCCATCAAAAGGCGCTACAATATTTGTTTTTGATAGAGAAAGCTCTGCTCGTTTTGCCGCTGCTTTGCTTGCAGCGAGGGCAGCCTCTACCTTTGCTACATTAATATCAGATTGAAGACCTCGCTTCTTCAGATCTAAAATACCGTCAAATTCTAACTTGGCACTCTTTAGCTCTGCTCTAGCCTGATTAAAATCAGTTAATCGCGAATCAATAGCGATTTTACACAGCAAGTCTCCAGCTTTAACTCGGCTTCCTCTTATACCTGGGACTTTTACTATACGACCTGATATTTCTGCTTTTACATCAACAATTCTGTTCGCTCTAGTCTGGGCGTTCACAGATAAGGTTATACGTCGTTGTTCTGCCGTACTTTGTCGTACTCGAACAAAGGGAATGTCTCCGCTAGCGACGAGAAGCGGGGTATCATCTGCTATCACAATATTGGATGCTAGCTCACCGGAAAAAAGCCACACAGCCATAGCAAAGGCAATAAAAACAGCAATTAAATTCTTGTTACTCAAAGTATCTCCTTCAGGCACGACAATGTGTCGACACCCATCAACAGGTATTCAATATCAGTCTGTTTTTTATTATTGTCTTCTCAGCAGAATCGAACGCCTGAGAAAGGCTTGGAGAGATACTTCAACTTCACCGTACTTTCAGTAAATATTAATCCAAAACTCTTTGGTTTCTGAACTACAGCTTATCTTGTCCTCTCTTCTAGAGAGCTTCTAGAAAGATCAAAGCTGGAATATCGTTTGTGATTCCAACGACCCTCAAAGAAATAAGCCTCACTTTCACTAAAAACCGGTTCTCCAGTTCGTTCACATGATGCAACTTCATGATCGGCGGATTCTACTTCAATTTTAGCGAACTGACAAGCTAACACGCTTAGGTACATCCTTTGTAAGGCACGTTCTATCGAGCTTATCACTCCTTTCACCGCAAAGAGCACTATTAAAAGAAGCAGGACTATTGCGTTAGTATTGAATTAGCTATCAATCAGGTTTGTTGCATATTTCTCTTCTTTTTGATATTCAAGCCCATTAACTCAATCAGAGAACTTAACAAATGAAAGATTTAGAAGGTAAAACAGTCGTCGTCATGGGCGGAACATCAGGTATTGGCCTGGCAACAGCAAGACAAATAGAGGAACGCGGGGCAAGTGTGTGGGCACTGGGTCGCTCTGCCGCTAAAATCGAAGTCGCTGGTAAACATAATCCAAAAATCAATTTTTTAGCCCTCGACACACACGACATTCCTACTTTGAAGCAATTTCTCAATCAAAGAGCCCCGATCGATCACGTGGTTAGCGCAGCAACGGGTGCCAATAGAACCATGGCTCCCTTTATGGAACAGACGGATGAGCAGTTCCGTGAAGCTTTTGATAAATTTTGGGGTTACTGCAACGTGATCAGACAATGCGTGCCATTCTTAGCTAAAAATGCCTCTATTACACTCGTGAGTGGTACACCCGCAAGAAAATGTGTCCCGGGCATGTCTTCTGTGTCCTGCGTCGGCAGTGCAGTTGAAGCACTCACTCGGGCTCTGGCGCTTGAACTAGCCCCCATAAGAGTGAATGCTGTCGCACCAGGTATCATTGATACTGCAATGTTTGATCATTTTGGAGACAATAAAAGCACAATTTTTGAGCAAATGAGCCAAAACATTCCGCTAAGACGAGTGGGTCAGGCAGAGGAAGTGGCCAGTGCAATTGTATTAACACTTTGCAATAATTTTATGACAGGAACAACAATTGACGTGGACGGAGGGCAACTATTGCCCTAGGGAGTAATTACTTTTCGCAGCATGTCGTCTAGGGAAGTCAATTTGAGCGATAATGTCTTGCAAGCTGCACTCACGTCTAAATTATCATCATGATCGAGGACGCCTAGCATGGCCCTCGTAACCGGGGGCTGCGGCAGTCGTTCAAACAGGCAAGCCAAGAACATACCGAGACTCAAGGGTAATGATAGTAGAACGGGTGATTTTCTTACAATTTGCCCGGCACGTTTAACTAAAGCACTTCTGGTTAATGATTCTGGTCCCGCTAACTGAATTGACTTCGGGGGGGTATCCATCTTCAAGATGGATTGAATGGCCTTGATTAAGTCTCCAGCATAAATGGGTTGTTCCAAACTGTCACAACGAAAACCAAAAGAAATCAAAGCATTCGCCTTTTTCCTAATAGCATAGGAAGCAAAATCTCCTTCCCCAAGGACCATGGGAACCTTGATAACAGTCGTCCCAATGCCCGAGGATAATAAAATTTGTTCTGCCCTACCTTTGGACCTCAGACATGTATTACTTGCATCCGCAGCTGAACCAACAATGCTCAAATAGATAATCCGACGGACACCCAGTTGGCTTGCTGCCTTGACTAATGTAGTACATGCATTCTCATGTGCACCTACATAACGACTCCTAAGACTTTCCTTTATAATGCCAACGAGGTGAACAACAGCCTCGCAGTCTGTCAGTGCCTTACTTAAAGTTTCTGCATTCTTGTAGTCCGAAAGGTAAACTGTAAGAGAAGGGTATAGTTTCAACAACGAGTGACGCGCGGCTTCTGAGCGTACAATGGCGACGACTTCATGCTCACCCAGCATAGATTTGATTAAGCGGGTTCCCAAGTGTCCATTGGCGCCCGTTACTGCTATCTTCATTCTTTAACTATTCCTTTTGTGACCTTTGGGCTGCTTCTCGGATGGACAGAATTTTGGACACCCAGTTATTTTTAGCATACAAACATTACTCTGTAATCAATCATGGCCCTATGATGGTCTTATCAATATGAACTACCTAAATCTTCCGAATTTATTGAGCATAAGTCGTTTTTTTGGCACCACTGATTTTTTTCACAATAATGACATCAGCTTGGCAATGGGCTGCGTTAATATTTGTAATTGCCATCATGACAGATTTACTCGATGGCTATCTAGCAAGATTATGGCAACAAACATCAGCACTGGGTGGCTTTTTAGATCACTGTAGCGACGCAGTGCTAGTGGCGACAATACTGCTGGCAGAAGCGCTATTGGGCTGGATTCCTTTCATCTTACCCATTCTGGTTCTTTGTGCATTCACCCAATACGCCCTAGACTCAAAGGCTTTGTCCGGGCAGGTATTACGCACGAGCATGCTCGGTCGATACAACGGCATACTCTATTTTGTGCTCGCAGCGACCCCCTTACTTCGGGAAATGTTGTCACTGGAAACAATGCCTCTGGAAACATTCAATCTCAATTTTTTAACAATCGAAATGATCAATATTGCCGCATACCTACTTTGCCTATCTACCATTCTTTCGATGCTTGACCGACTCATTACTTTGCTTCGTAACAAATCCTAACACGAACCTTCTGAATCACTAACTTAAGTGAAAAGCTCTTTATTTGCTTTCGGCAAGAACATCAAACCAATAACAGCGTTAAACAAAACAAAAAAGGTATGCATGATCAAGGAGAAGACACTCACTTCTGGATAGTCGGGAAATAACACTGTCCATAAAACCAATGCACCGGCATGAAATGGTAAGGGTAAAGCTGCTGCCAAGAATATAACCGGTAAAAATGCCACCATCTGGCCGAAACCTACATCGACTTTAAACAAAGAAAGTGCCAGTGTGTACACAACAACCGCCCCAAGTAAGTTCGGAGCTTTTAGTAACAAGAGCATGACATAGTGCTTTAACTTTGCCTGCCTAAAAGCATGAAACAAATGCTTATCTCGTAAATTTGAATTTTTAAATATGGCCCCTTTGAAATACAAAATATGGAAAGGGAAGTAGCAAAAAGCAACGGCATAGACACTTAACACGATGGTTAGTACAGGTAAATTTGATGAAGCTTGAACAACCAAATCATAATATACAAATACGCCGATCGCCGAAAAAATCAATAGTTGATAGATTTCAACCAAACCCAACATCACCATTGACGATAATGCCTTCCATACGGGCACATCGTAACGACGAAGCAGATAAAGCGACATCGCCCCCTTTCCAACCTGTTCATTGACCAACGAAAGGATATAAGCACTTGCTCGTATCGGTAATATATTAGTGTATCTAATTTTCGGGGTATTGAACCAACGTAACAATCGCCAGGTTGCATGTGTATCCACAAGAAAAAAATAAACAGAGTAAGGGATCATCAACATAAGCCAACTTACCCAATCTGCCTGCACAAAAAAATTACTGATATATTCAATTACACTAAGTTGTTCTCGTTCCGCTGTCTTCTCAACCCTAATGTAAATGAGGGAAAAGCAAGCCAGCGTGACTGACCAAGTAAGAAGTCGAGCAAGGATAGACCGCCATTTTTTAATGGGTGTCAATTCATCATTCGTATCTGTCGTCATAAATCGTCCTTCAATATCTTCATCGAGGTTAGCACGTTGAGTCTGAATAACACCAGATACAAAAACTGGATTTGCGCAATTTATTCAAGCAAAATGAGAGGAATCATCGGTTCAACAACAGGCATGTCTATGGGATTTCTAAAATGGTTACTGGTTTTCATTGCTGCGGTGGTAGTTTCTATGGCTGTATTTCTGAACTACATGAAATCTCATGACGGACCCATTGAGATATTTTCTGGAGGACCATTTCAGACCGGTGAACTCGTCACTGTCGAACCCAATTGGGATAGCATCAAAGATCTCGAAACAATACAATTTCAATTGCTTGACCCTCCACGATCAAGAACAACTTGGCTGGCAGTACACAAAGGTAAACTATATACCATAAGCGCCTTCATGAATTCTCCAATCGGCAAGATTTGGAAGAAATGGCCTAATCAAGCAATAAAAGATGGTAGAAGCCTATTGAGAATCGACGGAAAAATATACGAACGACAACTGACCCGCATTCCAGCAGACAGCGAGCTTGCAATACCGATATTAAAAGAGCTAGACCGAAAATATCATGTGGGCACCAATACCGAATTTCTTAATAACGGTAATACCTGGCTGTTTGAAATCGCGCCACGAAATGCAACTTAACCGACATCTCTACTCGCCGCTAACGAGAATATCAATACTCATATTAATCTCGGCAGTCAATGAATTCGTAATAAGACAAGCAGCCTCGGCTTTACGAAGTAATTTTTCAGCTTTTCCTATCTGCTCTGGATCAGATATCTTCAAAGATGGATTGACTCGTATTTCTGTAAAGAGCGTTCGACGGGCAACGCGATCCAAAACCGCCTCTACCTCACACTTTATTTCTATCCATTCAAAGCGTGATGCACGAGCAATTGCTTTGAAACTCAAAATAAAACAATCTGCTACCGCACCGGTAAGCAATGTTTCGGGTGACCATTGATCTCCGGGGCCGCCAAACTCGGCAGGTGCCGAACTACACAAATCAGGAATTCCACTTGCTGAAAGCATGACTCCTTCAGGAATTGAATCTGCAGTAACTTTGTAAATGTGAGGCATGTCTTGCATAGGGAGTACTTCATTAGTAAGGAATTAAACAGCAGTCTAAGTTTGCTTCATTGCGTTGTAAATGAGATGTGTCAAGGATTATCAATTTGAGCTTCTTACTTTAGGTGAACGAGAATCGCGCCGCTATTTCGCCCGTCTTGATTAAAGCTTAGGATCTCTTTGCGGTGTAATAATGCGCCCAATTTGTAGGTAATTTCATCCCTGATCAAACCATTGCCAACGATAAGCCTTAAATAAGAAGTATTGTCTGATTGCAACTCGACCAATAAGTTCTCAAGTTTTAACACAGCATCTCGTACCCGTTCATTTTGGTGTGCAATATCAACTGTAACGCTGCTACCATCACTCTGAATTCCAAGCATGTCATCACACTTCAGGCATTGCTTTTGGTCAAGGAAGGTTGCCATTCCACAATTTAAACAATTACGCTTCATTAGAATTAATGAATCTCGATTTAAGAACTGACTTTATTTCGGCCATTATTTTTAGCTTCGTAGAGTTTTTTATCTACCGCTTCAATGATGCTTTGGGCTGAAGTCATTGCATCATTGCCATCCCAGTAACTAACCCCTAAACTCACCGTAATCTTGATTGTTTGCCCATCGTAAACAAACTGATGCGTTTCTACAGCTGTTCGTACTCTATTGGCTAACTGTATAGCTGCATCCAAATCTGCTCCACGCATAAGGAAAATAAATTCTTCACCACCAGATCGAGCAAAAACATCATATCCTCGCGCTGCATGTTCAACCAGCTGTGCCAATTCTTTTAAAACAAAATCACCAGCAGGATGTCCAAATTGATCATTCACGGATTTGAAGTGATCAATATCAAACATCACAAGGCTTAAACCAGAATTATTACGGCGATTGTAATCAAATTCTTTATTCAGCATTTCATCAAAGTATCGCTTATTATAGATGCGAGTTAGACCATCCTTAATCGCCATATTCCGCAACATTGAATGATATTCCGTGTCTTCATCATCTTGGTAGCTAAATTTGAACGTAACGGAGCCGACGGTTAACTTGTCCCCTTCCCTCAACAACCTTGCTGAACCTACGAGTTCTTTATTAATGAAGGTACCATTAGTGCTATCAAGATCTGACACATAGAAATTCTTCTCTCGAAATACCACCATGGCATGCTTACGACTGATACTGATATCTGATACTGTTAAATTAACATCGTCACTACGCCCAATCATGGTTACCGATGAATCAAGTTCATAAACTTCACCAATAAAGTCTCCCTTAATCATAATCAGACAGGGTCGCTTACCATCAGTCATATCAACTTGATCGCTTCCTTCTGGGAGTTCTCGATATTCCGTGTTATCTGGCATTATTCATCTCCGCAGTGAGTATAACACTCAGCTACCCACCGATTTGTTAGAATAATGTAAGGATGATGGCCTAACGACCATAGCGTCGTTCTCTCTGCTGATAGACACGAATGGCTCTCCAGAAATCGATCATTCGAAATGCTGGCCAGAATACCTCGGTGAAGTAAAGTTCTGAATAAGCGCTTTGCCAAGACAAAAATCCAGATAATCGCTCTTCACCTGAGGTACGAATAATCAGATCTGGATCAGGGATTCCCTTAGTATAAAGGTATCGTGTGAATAGTTCCTCTGTGATATCATCGATATTCAGATTGCCTTTATTGACTTCTAAGGCAATTTTCTTAACACCATCAACAATCTCTGCCCTGCCA
The DNA here is from genome assembly GCA_016763855.1 of Pseudomonadales bacterium. GTDB lineage: Bacteria > Pseudomonadota > Gammaproteobacteria > Pseudomonadales > Azotimanducaceae > JAHRVQ01. The sequence goes on along the minus strand of JAESSY010000063.1, from coordinate 54,596 downwards.
CCATAGCTAATGGCAATATTTATCTGAAAATTCGAGTGATCAGCTGTCATCGATTCGATCTTGTCAATTTCTGCGATCATTTCATCGGCCAAGTCTTCTCGTCTGCCAATAACGGTGATTTTTACACCTTCTTCTTTAATCACTGGATCCAACTGAAAGTCTTTTAGTTTCTGCAAAATTAGGCGCATTAGAAAATCGACCTCTGTTTCGCTCCTGCTAAAGTTTTCCGTGGAAAAAGCATAAAGCGTGACGATTTTGACATCCAATTTTCTACACCAACGTAAAAAATCTTCTAACTTATCTGAACCTACTGAATGCCCTTGATTGGCATCGACAAACCCTTGTAGCTTTGCGAAACGTCTATTGCCATCGACAATTAGGCCGATGTGGTGAGGCTTTGGTCCATCATTAATCTGACGCCAGAGGAATTGTTCGTAAAACCGATAAAAAGGCTGCATAGGCCAAGACAAAAACTGCATAAGAAGTGGGTCTGTGGGATTGGATACAGATTATTTCAAACAAGCGGGCAAATCACCAGCCTTAGGTGAAATGATGTTAAATCACGCTATCTTAATGACGACAAAATTGTAGATCTACAAACCATATTGCGAGACTCTTCTCAGTCAAGTATCGTGGGAAAAACTATTCTCGCGATATGGCATCGTAATAAGATCATGAGGGATATATTTTGAAAATTCTTATCGCAATGATGAGCCACGAAACAAACACCTTCTCCCCAGTACATACAGAATTGGAAAGATTTGCAACGGGAAGAATCCCAAAGAAGGTACTGCCGCATATCAGGCAGTAAAAGGTCACGGCGTAACCATGGCAGGCATGATTGACGCTGTTGAATCATACGCTGGTCAACACGCCTTAGAGATTGAAATTATCACGCCTATTGCAGCGGGCGCACCACCCTCAGGTCCTGTCTCCGATGAAGCCTTTGATTATATTATAAGCACGATTTGTTCTTCAGCTCGAAATTGCGATGCTATTTTACTTGATCTCCATGGTGCCATGGTAACCAAGAGTCATGATGACGGAGAAGGATTCTTACTAAAACGATTAAGAAAAGAAAACCCAAATACACCCATCGGTGTGGGTCTGGACATGCACACTAATCTTTGCCCAGATATGGTGGAAAATGCGACCCTAATTGCGGGATATCAAACCTATCCTCATATAGACACTTTTGAAGTCGGTAAACGCGTGGCCAATGCGCTAATGAAAGTGTTATTTGAAGACCTGAAACCCACTATGGTTTGGAATAACTGCCCTATGTTGCCTCACGTCATGCGACAAGGAACAGATGATGCCCCCAATAAACAGTTGCAAAATCGCGTGGCGGAGCTAGAAGAGAAAGATGCTATTCTTGTCACTTTATTTACAGGCTTCCCTCATGCTGATATCTACAATGCCGGACTCAGTGTTGCTGTTGTAACGGACAACGACCAAGCTAAAGCTGAAAAGATACGCGATGAATTATTACAACTTGCATGGCAAGAGAGAGAGGCATTTGTCTACCAAAAACAAACTTTAGAATCTTCGGTTTTGCGCACCCTGCAGACAGCAAATTCAGATGGTACTGGCCCCATCATTTTGTTGGATCACTATGACAATACAGCTTCTGGGGGCACGATGGATACTACGGAAGTTCTGAGGGAAATTCTTAGGCAAGAGCTAGAAGATGTTGCGGCTTTTGGTATCTATGACCCAGAAGCGGTTCAAGTCATGGTGGCTAAGGGTATCTCTACTGAAATTGAAATAGCGATCGGTGGCAAGCTCCATATGGATGCGCTAGAAGTCCAAAGTAAGCCGTTATTGGTAAAAGGATATATCACTCATATTTCAGATGGGCACTTTACCGTCACCGGCCCAATGGGTCGAGGTACGCATATGAACATGGGTCAAACCGTTATTTTAGACACCGGACGTGTTCAAATTATCATTATCTCCAGACACATCGAACCCTTTGATTTAGGATGCTTCACAAGTCTCGGTATCGACCCATTGAAGAAACAGTTTTTGATGTTAAAAAGCCGCATCCATTATCGCGCCACATTTTTAAAGATAGCAAAAAGCATTGTTGAATGTGCTGGGGTTGGCGTATGTACTTCTGATTATGACCAGCTTGAGTTCAAAAAGGTAAGGCGCCCCATATTTCCACTAGACACCCTAGACTCCCACAGTTTTAGCCTTGCTGACTAGCGCGCTCAGGATGTTTCATCAATCTTCTATTTTTATCAATCTTCTACGAAGTCAACATCATGGGCCTTATCCCACTCGTAGCCCTTTAACATGAAATCCCAATAGAGGATTGAAAGCCCCCAAAGTTTGAGGTACCAATAACTACGTCGCGGAACTTTGGGTGATAGGGGAAAAGTAGGTGTTACCTGTCCGCCATATCGAAATTCAGCAAGGACCATTTTCCCGTAGCTCGTCGTTAGAGGGCAAGAAGAGTATCCATCATAGTCAGAAGAAAGATCTGCATTTGCTTTAAGTGCTAACAAATTATCAATGACAACCGGAGCTTGTTTTCTAATCGCTGCGGCGGTTTTGGAATTTGGTGAATTAGTAACGTCACCTAGACCAAAGACATTGTCGTACCGGGTACTTTGCAGCGTATTTTTATCTACATCCATCCAACCATTTTCATCGGCCAAAGGACTAGATTGAATAAAATCCGGGGCACTTTGCGGGGGCACTACGTGCAACATGCCATATTCTACTTCGCTTGTTTGACCTTCCCCATCAACAAAGGTCGCCATTCTTTTTTTACCATCTATCTTTATGAGACTTGTCTGAGGGGTGAAATCAATTCCCCAACCCTTGATGACTTTCATCAATACCTTTGCAAAATAAGGGACGCCAAAAATACTAGGGGTCGCAGTCCGAAATATGACAGGGATATCACGCCGTCTCTTCTTCTGGAAATAATGCGCTGCCAAATAAGCAATTTTTTGGGGCACACCGGGGCACTTAATAGGCATGGCTGATTGTGTAAAAACAGCTGGACCATCATCGGCTCGAAGATCTCGTATACATTCCCAAGTGTAGGGTGCATGTTCTGGGCTGTAGTTTGACGTAACGCCATTCTTTCCAAGATTATCGACGAGCCCTTCGATTTTATCCCAATCACACTGTAAACCAGCACACACAACCAGATAGTCATACTGAACACTATCCCCGCCAGCTAATTGCAATTGATTATCTTCAGGCTCAAAACTGACAACTTTATCTTTAATCCACGTTGCATTTTTCGGTATGACCTGAACTTCGAGTCGAGTATTGTGGCTTAAGGATTGAACCCCTGCACCCACAAGTGTTAAAGCAGGCTGATAATAGTGAACGTCGCTAGGCTCAACTATCGCAACACGTATTTGACGATTTCTTCTATTCAATATAGCGGCTATGGTAATACCGGCAGCACCACCACCCACAATAACGACCTCGAAAGCTTTACTCATTTTTTATTATACCTTCCCAGATTAATTAGAAGTGTGTTGTTACAATACATCGAAATGATACGGGATACTTAGGCCTTGATAAAGCTAGACTTAAATGTATTGTAATCTCACTTTAGTATATTAGTAGCTACAAATGCAAAAACGAGTAAAAGAACATTGGCAAATTCGCAAGGCAGCGGTGTCTGGTAAGAATGGCCTTGTTGCCACCCAACACCATCTTGCCTCGGACATAGGCGCACAAATATTGAGGGAAGGCGGTAACGCAATCGATGCCGCTATCGCTGCTGGTCTCGCGTTAGGCGTCGCAGAGCCCTGGATGAGCGGTATTGGAGGTGGTGGGTTTATGACAGTCTACCTTGCCAAAACGAAGACCGTCAAAGTCGTAGAGTTTGGTATGCGGGCACCATTGCAAAGTCTTGCTTCGGACTATCCTTTAATCAAAAGTGGTGAAAATTCAAGTGCCTCATTCAATTGGCCTGCGGTTAAAGACGATTGCAATATTCACGGCCCGCTGTCTATAGCTGTACCTGGATATTTGAAGGGAATTACCCTTGCACTTGAAAACTTCGGCACAATGAACTGGAAAGATCTCATTGAGCCTGCATGTCGCCTTGCAGAATTTGGACTGCCTATAGATTGGTATTCCTCCAGTAAGATAAACCTTATGGCCAGGGGACTCGCAAGCTACCAACATACGAGGGAAGTTTATCTCGCAGACGGCTTACCACCCGTGGCTAATATCGATGGCGAAGTTTACGGACTCCCTCTCGGTAAACTGTCAGAAACCTACAGACAACTTCAAACTGAGGGTATAGATACCTATTACACAGGTGAGATGTCAAAGCGAATAGTAGTAGATTTAAACTCTGTCGGCTCAAAGATTTCTACCGAAGACCTGAGCTCATATAGAGCCCAGATTGTTGAGCCACTAACAACAAGCTACCGTGGCAACAAAATTTCCGTTTCACGTGAATTAACCGCTGGCGCAAGCTTAATCCATGCCCTGATAAATATCGAAAAAACATTGAGTAGCAAAAATAGAATTCCAAATTTCGAGACTTACAATTGCTATATCAAGGCACTTATTGATTCTTATTCACACCGCCTCACTCATCTTGGTGCAGGTAATCCTTCTGGAAATACCACTCATATTTGCAGTAGCGACAAAGAGGGAAATGTTGTTTCGTTAACCCAAACGATCATGTCAGGTTTCGGCTCAAGAATTATGCTTCCCGATACCGGTATTTTAATGAATAACGGCATGATGTGGTTCGATCCAAAGCCAGGCATGCCCAATTCAGTAAAAGGTGGTCGATACCCTCTCTGTAATATGTGTCCGGTGATTGTAGAAAAAGCGGATGGTAGCGTTATCGCAGTCGGCGCTTGCGGCGGTAGAAAAATATTCCCCGCTGTATTTCAGTTGATTTCATTCATACTTGATTACAATATGAGTATTGAAGATGCGGTTCACCAACCCAGAATTGACAATTCCGGTACGAATGCCGTCACACTGATGGACAGTTTGCCTCAAGAAATTTTAGAGCGTCTTAAACAAGACTATCCAAGTGCCAAAATACGAACAAATGGCGTCACTCCAAATCTATTTGCCTTACCTCAAATCGTAGAAAGCTCAGCAAATGGACAAAAAATCGGCGCCTGTTTCATCCCCTCTCCTCATGCAAAAGTGACAGCTTCTGACTGACGCCTTATCTTCAAACTTAACAAGCCGAATTTGCAGAGCGCCAATTACCATGAAATCCAAAGGGCATACGATGGTCTAAGTGAGCTGTTGCTAGCGGACCGGAATCTACATTTTGCGCATCCAATATAAGCAAGTGCGATTTATCTGTCTTATTATTGTAGACATTTGATAGCAGGTATCCTTCTCCCTCTTCAGATGATTCTGATTTGGGTACAAAGATCGCTTCAGAAGTAGCAAATTCTGCTCCCATCTCATAAACCTGTTTCTTACCAGTAATATGATCAACACAAGCAATGGCATTGAACATCAAGCCTGAATCAATTCTTTCCTTACCCGCGCAAAGCATATACCCGTATCGATAAGACAATCCCGCATATCGCTCATCGAGACGTCCAAACTCACAAGGTACATCATCCAAAGTTTCAATATTGTAATCATCTGTATTTTTCCCTAAATCAAAAGTCCATCTATTCAGTCTTGCCAATGATTTACTGGGATCCCCGGGACTACCATCAGGATTAGGGAAAAGCGGTGCTTGTTCGTACTCTGATACATCACAGATAATGACGTCACCTTCATTGAAAGCATTCATGGGATGAAAAACATAACTACCTTCACTCTTAAACCAACGAATATCTTCTACCTTTCCACCACGGCGCATCACGCCAATGTGATTTCCTTTTTCCGGTTCCCACGCAAATGCGGGCTTACCCGCCATGGCTCTATCGAGAGAAGCTGTTAAAGGCATAATGGGAAATAAAACAAAATCTTTTGTGACCATGAAATCGTGAACCATGCAGGCATAGGGGGCGTCAAAAAACTGAGAATCGATCAATTCTCCCTGCTTATCCACTACATGATAAGACATTTTGTTTGATAACATGCCATCAGCGCTATAGGCAAAAAAAATCATTTCACCGGTTTCAGGATCTATCTTTGGATGCGCCGTCATAGGTCCGATTAGTTTATCACTGAAGGTCCAAGGTCCAATAGATTCCAGTGTGACTGGATCTAATTCAAAAGGTGCATGGGCTTCTTCGAGCGCCAACAATTTTCCTCCGTGCCAAACGATGTTAGTATTCGCAACACCATCCGTCTGAATACCTTCTACTGCGGGATCGACATCCATGGGATTAAGCGGGCTAAAAAGGCTTCGACCTTCTTTTTTCTCCAACTCGTACTTTATGGTTTTTACAAATCTGTTTTTGTAGGAGACCCGGCCGTTATCGAATGTAAAGCCATGAATCATGCCATCCCCCCCAAACCAATGATGATCACTCCTTGGCGCATGTTGGGGATTCGGACCATTCCGATAAAAGGTACCCGCCAGATCTTTAGGTATCTCACCGACTACAACCAGATCTGCAACATCGCATTCCATTTGTATCGGTGCAAATCCACCAATCAAATTGGGATGATTTGGCATTGCTTGAGCCATACTTAATCTCCAGACCGTTAATTTGGACTATTTTTACCACAAAAAATTGAGCAAAGTAAGCCGTGATTACTGTGCATTATTATTGGTTATGACTACAGTTGGATTTAAAGCGACGATTCTGACGGTAAGGGAACACATCCATTATTCGATTCTGGCGAATATTTTCCTGCAGAGACTGCCAAAATTCGACTGTGAAAAGTTCTCCATGTAATTCGTTGAACATCTCCTTTAACTTTGGATCATAAAAGAGAAAATTGATAAATTCTTCTGGGAATACATCTTGAGGCGCAACGTTGTACCAGGGTTGTGCAGACATCGCATCTTCTGGATAGCGCGGCGGCGGTATTTTTCTGAAATTAATTTCCGTCAGATAGCAGATCTCATCGTAGTCATAAAAAATGACTCTTCCATGCCGAGTCACACCAAAATTTTTTAACAGCATGTCTCCTGGAAAGATATTTGCTGCCGCCAATTGTTTTATCGCATTTCCGTACTCATCGAGCAATATTTTTAGTTCCAGATCGTTCTTACCCTTCATGTAAAGATTCATGGGGGTCATCAATCTTTCCGTGTAGAGATGACTGATAATAATCTGATTTTCGGTCACAGTGACAGATGAACTCGCAACGCTTAATAGCTCATCAATCAAATCCTTTGAAAACCGGTTCTTTGGAAACACAAAATCTGTAAATTCTTGTGTATCTGCCATCCGACCAACTCGGTCATGGGATTTGACAAGTTGATAAGCTTCTCGCACTTGCTTTCTCGTTACTTTTTTAGTGGGCGAGAATTTATCCTTGATAATCTTAAAAACAATTTGATAAGACGGCAGTGTAAAAACCGTCATCACCAATCCCTTAATGCCTTCTGCTAGGACAAATGAATCACTTGAATTGCTAAGATGATGAATAAAACTACGGTAAAATTCTGTCTTACCATGCTTGAAAGATCCTACAGCAGTATAGAGTTCCCAGCTTTTTTTATTCGGTAAGAGTTTACTCAAGTAGTTAATTAATGCGCTTGGCAATTCAACATCCACCATAAAATAGGATCGCGTAAAACTAAATATGACACTGAGATCATTCTCATTCCAGATGATGGTATCAACGTATAAAGCATCGCCGTTGTTGTGAATTGGGATAGCTAAGGGGAAGAAATGGCCATCGATATCCATCTTTCCTATTAAATAGGCACCCTTATTTCGGTAGAAGATGGGTTTAAGCATTTCAAATCGAACTTGGGATGCCGGGTTCATCAGATGAATAAAATTTTCCATTGCCTCCTTTATGAGTAACGCATCAGAATCTAGATCCCTAAAAGGCAGTCTAAAACCACAATCACTTAAGATGAGTTTCAACGAAGAAGCTAGATCATCAGAAAGCCCATAGCAGCGTGTGAGGTTTACTGCTTCTCTATTGCCGTCATCACCTTCTCTTATGGAAAGTTCTGTTATCAAAGGTTCTGTTAAGAAAACGATGTCATTGGACAAAGTCATCTCACGATCATTGAGGAAAAGTACACTTTTGCGAAAAAAAGTGTTGAAAACTGTCTGGGCTAATTCGATATCCGCTCTCCCCAGAATCAATTTTTGATAGGCTGTCTTAAGACCCTTCCAGTCTTCTAGGCAGAGAATTTCCCCAATAAGGAATTCATCAATCCTTTCTCTCAGCTCCTGAATAACAATTTTATAGAGTCTAATTCGATCAATTGAAGCTTGTTGCACCTCATTCCAAGCCGCTGATTCAAAGCGCTGCTGAGCGCCACGGGTTATTACCCCATAGTCAGAACGATACTGCTCAAAGGCTGACAAAATCAGCTTCGCTACCCAATCTCTATTTCCTTCTTCCATCTGACAAAGCCTTTTAAACCAACGGTATTGGATCACAGTTTCTCTATTGTGCCAGAAACAGGATCTCTTACCTGTCATCCACTTGTTTAGGTGGATTTTCTCCCTATAATGGTCTGACCAATTCGGTCTGACCAATTTGAAGTGACCGAGAATGCTAATTGCTGCAAAGAAAACCTAAGCGAGAAAAAAATGAACCAACCAACTAGAGTAGAGGAGATTACCGCTATCCTCCGCGACGACATTCTCACAGGACAATACAGAACCGGTGAGCGACTCCCTTCGGAAAGGGATCTTTCAGCCCGATTTGAAGTCAATCGCGGCGCGGTGAGAGAGTCCTTGAAAAAACTTGAGCAGCTAGGCGTCGCATCAATCAATCCAGGCGGCGCTAGAGTCCTTCCGATCGAACAAGCGAGTCTTGATGTCCTAGGTCACTTAGTCGATCTGAATGATCGTCCCGATCCAAAACTGATCATTCATTTAATTGAAGTTCTGGGGGCACTCCTATCAATGTCGGCAAGAAGAGCTTTAGAAGATGCGACAGATTCACAAGTAATAGAGATGCAATCTATTGTGACATGCATGATCCAAAATCAATCCAATTTTGTCAACAACCATGAAAATTGGAAAAACCTAGGTACTTTGTTCGCTAATATTAACGACAATTTAGTACTCCGGCTGATACTCAATGGTCTAAAAACCAATTTCATTGATCGGCTCGATAGATCAAAAACGCTAAAATTCGATAAAAAGCAAAGCTTGTCTATCTTTAATCGAATTGCATCGAGCTTGGAAGGTCGCAATACAGAACAGTTAGCCCAGGCCATCAACGACCATTTCAACTTGGTCATTCAAACCTTCCTCAACAATTTTAAAGTAAGTAGCCAAATCACTGGGAGCGTCAGCTCATGAACAATGTGATGAAGGGGATTACATCCGCAATTGTTATCAGCATCTCAATTATTGTTGCCTATGGTCTTATTGCTTCTGCTCCTCAAGCTGTGCGTGTTGATCCAGAAGAAGTGGCTACGGCTATAAGAGTACAAAAAATTGATAAAGAAAGCATTCGTTTAATGATTCGCTCACAAGGAACCGTTAGTCCTAAAACCGCAAGCACACTCATTCCTGAAGTATCCGGTAAAGTTAAATGGATATCCCCTAATTTAGCTGTTGGGGGCTATTTTGCCTTGGGTGAAGTACTAGTTAAAATTGATGATATAGATCTCATTGCATCAGTACAGAAAAGCAAAGCCTTTCTTGCACGAAGTACTGCTGATGCCGAACACAAAAACTTTGAGTACAAAAGACTCCACGCCCTTGTTGAAAAAAGACTCACGAGTCAGTCAGACCTTGAAACTGCCCTCCGTGCAAAACGTATTGCTAATGCTCAATTAATAGAAGCAGAGGTGAATCTCAAACAGGCAGAACGCGACTTACAACGAACTGAGATTAAGGCACCTTATGCTGGCTTGGTAAGAGAAAAATCTGTAGATGTGGGACAGTTTGTATCACGAGGTAGCAAAATCGCCAATATCTATTCAAGCGACGCTGTGGAAGTGAGAGTTCCCCTGGCTGATAAACAACTCTCTTATCTCGATTTACCCTTGGGTCAACGCGGGGAACTACCGATAGAACAACAAGCAAATGTCACACTATCAACTCATTATGGAGGAAAATATTATGAGTGGCATGGAAAGCTCGTCCGTACTGAAGCCGAAATCGATACCCGAACACGTATGGTCAATGCAGTTGTGAGAGTAGAGGAAGATAAATCAAGAAAGCAACCTCCCCTACCCGTCGGATTATTTGTTCACGCCAACATTGAAGGACGAATAGTAGAAGACATCGTCGTTCTGCCGCGAGCAGTGATAAGAAATCAGAATCAGGTATTGGTAGTTGATAAAAGAAACCGCCTTCGCTATCGAAATGTCGAACTACTTCGATTTGACGAGGACAGTGTTTTTATTGAAAAAGGATTGGAGAAAGGCGAATTAGTTAACTTGTCTCCGATTCAAACTGTTATTGATGGCATGCGCGTAAAACCCGTACATGCAAAAATAGAAGCATCAATACAAGCCGAGAATAAGATATGAAAACGACGATCACTTGGTTTGTAGACAATCCAGTCGCGGCAAACTTGCTAATGTGGATCTTTATTGCAGGCGGTGTTTCTAGCCTCTTTAGCATTCATAAGGAAGAATTTCCTAATATTGAACCTGGCATTGTCCAAATAAGCATTCCTTATCTTGGTGCAGCCCCGGAAGAAGTCGAGTCCGGCGTCTGCATTCGTGTAGAAGAAGCAGTAGAAGGTGTACAGGGAATTGATAGCATGCGTTCAATTGCAACAGAAGGTATCTGTACAGTCATCATAGAACTTGAGGAGAATGTCGACAATACCAAAGCATTGAATGAAATTAAGGCGAAAGTTGATAGTATTTCCACCTTTCCCGCAGAAACAGAAAAACCCATTGTCTCGATGATGCAATTTCGAGGTCAGAGTGTGACGCTTGCATTGTCTGGCAATACTGATGAAAAAACACTCAAGCGAACAGCTAACAACATTCGTGATGACATATCTTCTCTGGATGGTATCTCACAAGTATCCGTGAGCTATTCGCGACCTTATGAGATCTCCATTGAAGTCAGTGAAAATACCTTGCGCGAATATAATATTGGATTGAGTGATGTAGCGAACGCCATTAGGCAATCTAGCCTCGATTTACCAGGAGGCTCTGTAAAAACCAGAGGCGGAGAAATTTTATTGCGAAGTAAAGGTCAGGCATACAGAGGCCAAGATTTCGAAGACATTGTTGTACTCACTCGACTGGGCGGCACTAACCTTACTGTTGGGGATATTGCAAATGTGCGAGACGGGTTTCAGGAAGGTTATTTGAATGCCAAATTTAATGGTAAACCCGCGGTGATGATTACCGTCTACCGTGTTGGTGAAGAAGATACAATAGGCGCGGCAAACGCGGTAAAAAAGTATATTAAAAAAGCACAACCACAATTACCCCCAGGTTTGACGCTGTCGATTTGGATCGATGGTTCAAAAGCACTTGGTCGACGCATAGACGCATTGACTAAAAATGCTTATGCAGGACTTGCATTGGTTTTGTTGATACTCACCTTATTCCTCAAATTCAAAGTCGCTATTTGGGTAGCCGCTGGTATTCCTATTGCCATCCTCGGTGCTCTCTGGTTATTCCCCACTGCAGGGATCAATATTTCCTCTATCACCGTTCTTGCTTTTATTCTGGTGCTCGGCATCGTAGTGGATGATGCCATCGTCATTGGTGAACGCATTTATAGTCACGAGTCGAGCGACTCTACGCACCGAGAAGCTGCTATAAATGGCACCTTAGAAGTAAGTGTACCCGTCATTTTTGGGGTCCTTACAACTGTTGCAGCATTTCTTCCTATACTTCTGCTGGAAGGCCACATGGGCAAATTCTTTTCCGTTATGGGTTGGGTTGTTGTTGTCTGTCTAGTTTTTAGTATTCTGGAATCACAGTTAATATTGCCTGCTCATTTAGCCCACCGAAAAACAGAAAACTATCTTTTTAGCAATACAGAATTTGTTCGAAGGTGGATTGCTTTTCAGAGTATTTTCGCTGACGCTTTGTCAAATTTTGCTAATAATGTTTATCAACCATTTTTAATTAAAACATTGGAATGGCGCTGGATTACATGGGCAGTAGCTACAGCAGTATTAATTTTGACAATCGCGTTAATTATCAGTGGGCGGGTTATTTTTCAGTTTTTCCCTGCCGTCGATGGGGATCGGGTTTACGCTACTTTGAATATGCCGGAAGGTATCAATGTTGAGGTTACCCGTGAAGGTGCAAAAAGAATTGAAAACGCTGCAATATTGTTAGGAAAACAATTGGATAAAGAAGCCGGTCTTCCTGAAGGTCATCACATCATAAAGAATGTACTTTCATCCATCGGATCTCGAGCTGCTCGTAGTAGTCGCCCAGAATCTTACAGCTCTGGCGGAAGCCACCTTGCAGAAGTCGTCTTGGAATTAGAGTCTATCGAAAAGCGAAAAGGCATTACAGCCACAGAGATCGGTGATCGATGGCGTGTCATGAGCGGAACGATTACAGATGCGATAGAACTTCAATTCACCGCAAATACTTTTTCTGCCGGAGAACCCGTGAAAATCCAATTAAAAGGAAGGGATGTTGAGGAATTACGAAAAGCGGCATTTAGCCTTCGGGAAGAGCTCGGGAGGTACCCAGGTGTACTCGATCTAAGCGATTCTTTTAGATCGGGAAAGCAGGAAGTCATCATCGATATCCTTGAACAGGCAAAACCATTAGGTCTGAGTCTAAATGACTTGGCAAGACAGGTTCGGCAATCTTTCTACGGTGAAGAGGCCCAACGAATACAAAGAGGGTCAGATGATGTACGTGTCATGGTCCGTTATCCAGAAGCCGAGAGGCAATCTCTCGGAAATCTGGAAGACATGCGAATAAGAACCAATGAAGGTTTAGCCGTACCGTTTTCATCCGTTGCCGATGTAAACTATGGCCATGGATACTCTTCCATTCAAAGAGAAGATCAGCAAAGAATTATTAATGTCGTTGGGGATGTCGATCGTTTTGTTGTTACACCGGAAGAAGTGATGCGATCCATTCAAGATAGTATTTGTGTCGACAACTCAAAATTCTCAAATCGAGAAAACCGATGCCATAATATGGAATTCCCTGGCGTCACCTATTCTTTAGGGGGAGAACAAGAACAGAGAATGAAGGCAACAAATAGCATGGTTCGTACCGTACCATTCGCATTGATGATTATTTTTGCCCTTCTAGCCATTCCTCTAAAGTCTTACTTGCAGCCTCTAGTAATCATGAGCGTGATACCCTTTGGTGCGGTGGGCGCCATCGTTGGACACTTTATCATGGGTTGGAATCTTATCTTTTTTTCACTTCTGGGTATTATCGCTTTGTCAGGCGTTGTTGTTAACGCCTCTTTAGTCATGGTTGATTACATAAACCGACAACGACGCAAGGGTGTACCTGTATTTGAAGCAGTCACGATGGCAGGGGTTGCGCGATTCAGACCGATCGTTCTAACTTCTGTTACCACTTTCGTCGGCCTCATACCCTTAATGACAAATAATGACCCTGAGACCTTTATGTTCATCCCAATGGCAATATCCTTGGCTTACGGTGTGCTGTTTGCGACAATCATCACCTTGTTCCTCGTCCCAAGCCTTTATCTCATGTTGGAAGATTGGCTAATACTGATCGGTTTGGATGAGAACGAGGATCCTGCATTGATCGAACACTCAGTGATCAGGGAATGAATGTCTATTCTCGGACAGGCTTCTAGTCATTAATAGTGATGTTTCCAGATCGCGTGGAAAGGTAAACTCGACCATCTCCTGTAGAAAATCGCAATGTTTCATCTCTAACATACTTAGACTTTCTAGGCTCGTCAGAAGTAATGCGATTCCTAATACTTCCTGAACCGGTTTCTAAGTCAAAATTTGCGGCAATTTTATCACTTGCGTCAAGAAAAATGGAGCCGCTAATGCTATTGAGTTCTATGTCGACGTCGCTACTTGGTTCAAACTCAAGCCTAATATCTCCGGATACGGTGCTCCCTCTTAATACAGATACAAAGGCAGAGGTCGCTTCTATCTCACCAGAGACTGATTCCAAATCCATATCACCAGAGACTTCATCTAGTACAATATCTCCACTAACAGAATGATACTTGCCAGTACCATGTACGTCAGTTACTTCAACATCACCGCTAACACTACTCAATCGAATGCGGCCCTTTGCATTGCGTAACTCTACACTTCCACTCACGCTGGAAATACGAACACGCTTACTGGCATTTTTGGCAATTATATCACCACTGACGCCGCCAATATCCAATCCACCCAAGACATCCGATATCTTCACTTCGGTCGAAACAACAGATACTTTTAAGGTACTGCCTCGTGGCACCATAACGGTAAGGTCAGAGCCTTCATTACAGTAGCCTACACACCAATTACGATTGATGTCAGGTATCTTTACTTCTATAAATGCTTCATCTCCATCCACTCTGAAAACAAAATTGTTAGTTTGTTCGTCCAGTTCTCCTGTGACTTGGATCTCATCTCTATCCCACCCTTTTACCTCTAGATCACCTCGTACGATGGAAACTTTCACAAAGCCTGAAGCACTCGCACTTTTGATTTCATCTACCGACTCTCTCGCAGCAGACACGAGGCTAAAAAATAGCGTAGCAAGTAGGATCAAAAACCTATTTATTTGCAAAAAACTTAAGTTAGGGGGAATCATATTCATACTACCTTTTCTATTCCGATCACATAAATTGACCGGATTTAGAATAATCTTGTTTTAATAATTCAATTTCTTGAGCATGGATTCGCATCAGTAATTCTATCAATCTCGCATCCTGGGGATTGGCTCTAACTTGAGATTCTATCTCAATTCGTGCATCTTCCAGTATCTGGATATTGTGATTCAAATCATCAAGGGTAGCCAAAGGAAGCATACGGTTAGTTTCCATAAACTGATCCTTCAGGGTATTTCTGACCTTAAGATATTCAACCTGATTCTCATCCAGTGAAAAAATATCCGTTCCCTGAACGAGGACAGGAGCAGTTTGCTGCTTCATAAGAACGACATTACTCACCAATGCTGATACCGCAATCAGAAGACTTGCAGCAACACTGTAAGGCATCCAATTAAGACGCTTTTTTGTAGGCTGAACATACTGCGCCATGCCACGCTCAATTGCCGGCCACAAATCTCTGCTAGGCTCCATTTCTGGGTTGAGCTGACGAAGCTCTCTGGCTAGAGCCAGGCTTAGCGCGCCATCAACATGGCCTTTCTTGTCTTGAATCTTGTCTTGACCACTCATTTTGATTCCAATCTTCCGCTTCTTACCCGGTCCATAAATTCAATCTATACCTTTGACGCTAGTATTAACGTCTGGGTTTAAACGATGACTACGCATTTATATAACCCCGTAATAATTTTCTTGCTCTGTGCAATTGGGCTTTACTACTACCCTGTGCAATCCCTAACAATTTGGCAATCTCATCATGGGTGTATCCCTGCAAGCTGTAAAGCACAAATACTGCTCTGGCACCGTCCGGTAACTGCGCTATGGCCTCTTCCAAATCCATTTTTTCAGCGATACCATCCGGTAGAGATTCTTCAGCGGTGTCATCAATATCAATGCTGTTTTGGAAGGGTTTTTGTTTACGCAGATAACTTAAGGCTGTATTTGTCGCAATCCTGTACAACCAACTACCAAATGCACTATCACCCCTGAAGCTGTGCAACTTAACCCATGCCAAAATAAAGGCTTCTTGTGCAAGATCCTCGGCAATATCGCGATCCTTGCACAAGCGAACGCAGAGCGCTACAACACACCCGACATGCAGTCGATACAACTGTTCATAGGCGTTGTAATCATTCTTTTTGGCCCGATCAACGAGCGCCCTTTCACGGGCTTTCGCACCGAGGACAACACTAGCTTCCGACACTCAATAACCGTATTCGTATTTTAATATTAGACGTGAGAGTACACCAATTGGTTTAAATATATCGCTCGAACAAGGAGTCAGTGGATAACCGTAGCGAAACATTGATGGCGCTATTCAGGTGGAAAACTGTATTTGATGGTAGTTAGCTATCGCGAGCCCTGCCGCGACACTGGTGAACGGATCATGCTCTGTTACTTTCCCCGGAAATTGGATTTCCAATAACGCTCTTACGGCTGATATTTGTGATGAGCCCCCCGTTCGAATGACCACATCAACATCTGAAGTATTTATCCCGGCACTATCCAATACGTCTCCTATAATATCCTGAATACTTTCCAACATACCGGCCATCATTTTTTCAAATTGTACCCGTGTGAATTCAACCTCAATATCGAGTTCGGGCATCTCCAAGATCGTTGATTCCTTTACCGAGAGAGCAACCTTGGCATCTTTTATTGCTTGAAATACTAAATAACTGTAATTGTGAGTAATCAGTTCGTCAAGACGACGAAATTTTTCTGCTGCGGGATGATCTATCTGACTGAAATATTGAATACAATCATTCACTTTTGCCCTATATCGACTTTGGTTCAGCGTATATGTCACAGCCCAATTTACCAATTTGTCAGCAAACTCATCAAAAGGGAATCCATTAGTAATGAGTGTTCCATCTTTGATACGGGACCAAATTTCACCTTTACCTAACAGTGGGAAAATCAATTCTCTAAAAACGAGTTGGTCGATATGATCACCACCTAAGGGTAATCCTGCCGTCGACATTACTGTGAATTCGGCACCGTTAAACTTAACAACACTCAGATCAAGAGTACCTCCCCCAAAATCAATTGTTAGGACAATACCACTGTCTAATGTATTGTCTTCTTGTAGATAACTTAGAGTCGCTGCAACAGGTTCAGGATAGAAAGATATCTTTTCAAAACCTGCGTGAGCACAAGCTTCTCTCAATCGAGTTTTACCAAGATCGTTCTTGTATTCACCCAGCCCTTCAAATTCCACAGGATGACCAAAATGTACGTCCAAGGCTTCGACAGAATTCAACTGGGCCTGCAGAGCCTTTCGTATATGAACAAGCACGGGGGTAATCAAGGCAACAATTCGAAAGGGATAATCAAAGACCATCAAGCGCTTTATTGAATCACTTCCCAACAATCTCTTTACGCCACGAAATAATCGACCAGGCATACCTCGGTCTATATGAGATTGCCCATAAACATTTTGAGAGGACACTTCGGCTTCAGATGTCGGATCAGCATTGTTTTTCTCTTCAACCAACATTGAAGTTTTAGCAACAACTTCTGGGGTAAGTTCTACAACTCGATCCTGATTTTCTGAAATATACTGCCTTACAGCGGCATCGCCTGTTTTTGTGATGAGCTCACGATCTAGATGTGTTGCGGTAGGCATGACAGTATTTTGAGCTTCCAAGGGGACGAGACGAACCCGCTTCCCATCGTACCAAGCAGCTACCGAATTTGAGGTACCAAAATCTATTCCAACGCCAATCATAGAATACCGAAAACAGCTTACTCGACTGTTACTTCCATACTTTCAAGTAAACGGCCCGTGCTAGCCAAAACTCGGTATCTCGCGAATCTAGCTGAATATTGTCCTGTAATGAATGCAGCTCTTGCTCTCAGTAACTCGTTTTGCACATCCAACAAATCTAACAAAGTTCGCTTACCCAGACTCAACTGATCGTTATAAACCTTCAATACTTCTTCAGTGGATATCACATGAGCTTCCAAAAATTCGAGGCGAACTAGTATGTCATCTAACTCATTCCAGATTAAAGTGACATCTTCTCGTACTGCGCGCTCTACACTGCGGAGCGTTTCTCGTGCAACAAATTCACGAGCCTCAGCCTCTTTGATTCTCGCTTTATCTGCACCACCTCGATAAAGATTGTAAGACATTCTAACGACTGCGGTTTCATCGTCATTTGCACCCAGTGTGCCATCAGTATCATCGTTTCTTGTAGCGCCCAATTCCAAATCAAACCTCGGATGGAAACCTGCACGAGATTGTTGTTGCGCGGCTATTGCTGCTTCAAGATCTAAACCAGCGGCTTTCAATCCTGGGTTATTTCTCGCGGCTATTTCAACTGCCTGATCTAAAGTGGAAGGAAGACCTTCAATATTGTCAGGTATAGACAAACTGGTGGGGTTCTCTCCGACAACACGGAAAAATTCTGCAGTTCCATTTCTGGTGTCACGTTGTGAAAGTAGAAGTGTACCTTTAGATTGTGCCCGTCGACCTCGCGTCTGAACGACGTCAACCTTGGTGCCTACGCCGTTCTCAAAACGCTCACTTATTTTTCCAAGTGTACGGTCGTGGTGATTAAGATTCTCTAAATTGAGGTCAACTATTTCGGATCTACGCAAAACTTCTAAGTAAACTTGAATCGCTCTTAATCCGATATTTTCCTGGGTACTCACTAATCTTGCTGTAGCGGCTTCGGTTAAAGCTGCCTGCTGCCTAACGAGGTGTTTGGTAGCGAACCCATCGTAGAGCATTTGAGTAACTTTAAAACTACTTTCTTGCCGGGTTAGTTTGAGTTCATCAACACCTAATGCTCGCGTCGTCGTATTATTTGAGTTCTCTCGTCCCCCGGCCAAAACGAGGTCAACCGATGGGTAGTAACCACTCTTAGCCTGATTTCGTAACTCCTCAGCGGCCACAACACTATATTTTCTCACTAGAACATCGGGATTAGTACTTAAAGTAATCTCTACAACTTCTTTAATAGATTGCGCCCGAAGATTTGTTCCCGGTGCAAGCAAACACAAGAAGCTTACAATTAGAAAATACCGTACCATTATTTTTCTCCCCTAGTTAGCACATCTAGATAGGTTTAATTGCGCTGGAAAATCCACCACTTACCTAGACACCCCAATATATAATTTATTCTAACATTTCCCTGCGAATGAAAGCCGCTGAATACCCACCATTGAAACCGCAGAAATCTGTACTTATTGTTTGCCGCGCATTTTACCGACTATTGACCCAAAATGTCCAAGACCTTACAAAAGCATTACAATTTCGCTAAAAACAAGTTCGCTAAAAACAAGCGCGCTAAAAATAGCTTACTGCACCTTGAATCCAGAGGATTCATAGCTACCAACCATCATAAATGCTGCCCAGATAAATGGGAACCCCCATTCCGGGGAGTCGAGTAATTCCAATTGAGTTTCACGCAAGGCTTCGCGGGCAGGTACACCCTCTAACATCTTCCTATAGAAATCGATCATCAGTGCTTGAGTTCCAGCGTCACTCACTTCCCACAAAGAGGATACGATCTCTGCTACTCCGGCTTCTTGGAAAGCGCGGCGTAGCCCATAAACTCCCTCTCCGTCATGTATTTCACCCACACCTGTCTCACAAGCGGAAAGAATCACAAGCCTGGTTCCAGATAAATTGAGATCCAGTACTTCGAGTGCTGTCAGTACACCATCATTTGTGGTTTCGATATCTCCCAAAAATTGGGCATTGGTATTGATGCCGGCAAAAGCAAGCCCTGCTCTAAGGAAAGGATTATCACCGGGGGGTGGCACATGTATATCCGCGCTACGCTGAGCCTTCAACAATCGCTTCTTTAAGTTATCATCCGCCTTCAGAAAAAATCCATGAGTGGCGATATGTAATACTTCAGGTGGTTCAGTCATATTACTCAGAATTTGTTCTTGAGCATCATTACCAAAATAATCGTTACTCTTACCATCACCTGCCACAACCTGTTCTATGATGACGCGTCCTTCTTGTTCAGCACCCGGCAAGGGCGCAAAACTGAGCCCTCTCAAACCGCTACCAGCGCCTTTAATACCAACTTGGAGAGAGGCTGAACGCTTGCCTTGGGCAACGGCGAGATCTGATGCACTAACAACACTATTCGAATCATAGTCAGGGCCTGCCAGTATCAGATACTCACCTTTGACACGTGTATAATCGTTAGGAATGAGATCCCGTCCCGAAGTCAGTATATGCAAGTCAACTGTCTGAAGAAGATAGGTCTCGTCTTCATCTATCATGGCACTAAAGGGCAAAATGTTGAGCACACCATCAGGGATCAGATAAACGTACTCGATATCACCCAAGGCATCAGATAGCGGCTCCCAAATTTCTTCGTAAGCCAGCATACCTGATTCTAATAGTTCATCTTCATCCGCTTGATCATCCTGAATCTCTCTCTATATTCCAAGATGATGGCGTCGACAGAGTCGGCATCATTGTATACAGTTAACTGATAATCTATTTCACCGTCCATTTTTGTCACTACTGCAGCGAGAAATTTCTTAACACCGTTGTCTTCAAAGACCTGGAAATCAACCAGTGCTTTGCCTTCTTCAATCGAATTTTCCAAACGATCGGCATTGACCTTTGCAATAGAGGTCCTGAACCTGACACTGGCTCGACCAAGCTCACCCTGTAGCTCGTTCACTTGTCGCTCAAGTTCGTAAAGTACTTGTATGTGATTTCCCTTTGTCTCTGGGGTCGGCCCAGCGAGTGTCTTTGCCGCAAGTTCCTTGCGAATATCTTCTAATTGAAGCGCAAGACCTTTCAGTTCCGGATCCGTTGTCATCGTCGCTATCTGCTGGATTTCAGAGGTGACTTTGAGTAATAAACCCTTGCGTTGCAGACTCGCATCAATCGCTCGTTTTGCAGATTTTTTATCATTAATTTTGGCTAGTAAGGACAAGTAATTATTAAATTCCTGCCGATGTAATCTGACATACCCTTCTCTGGCATTTTCCCCGGTCGTCCAAAGCATCGTATCGAAAAATTGGCTACGCCGTTTAAAACCAACTTCCATCAGATCAACAGCTACTTGAATCTGACCTAACGCCAACTGAGCTTCTGAAAGGAAATTGAGCGCTTCAAAAGTATAGGGATGTAAATTACCTAATTCACTCTCCGCGAAGCTCAAGGCATCGATTAATATCTTCTCTGCCTCAGATATCCGCTTTTGCTCAAGGTAAACACCGCCGATATCGATCATGGATCGAATAGTATCGATATGCTTTTCGCCTAATACTGAACGACGAAGTGCCAACGCTTCCAATATGTATTGTTCTGCTTCGGGAAGGTTACCCAATTTTTGGAGAATCCTGCCCAAATTGTTAGTCGCCTTTAATGTATTCGGATGTTCCGAACCAAATAGCACCGTCCACTGATCTTTAACCTCCGCGAAAATAGCAGCGGACTTATCGAATTGCTCCATGACCATGTAGAGGTATGCCAAATTGTTCTTAACAGCGATCGTATCGGTATGATTACTTCCAAGACGTGCCGTCAACATGGCAATAGATTTTAGGTAAAGCGGTTCTGCTTCTCGGAAATTACCCTGACTTTCATGCAGTAAACCAAGATTGTTACGGACTCTCAATGTATCGGGGTGACCTTCTCCAAGGCTCGCTTCCATTTGAGCCAGTGTTTTTTTAATGATGGGTTCAGCTTTGTCATAAATCCCGTTTCTTTCATATAGTTGCCCGAGATTATTACTAGCAACTAAAGTCGATGGATGAGCCTCACCAAAGGTCGAAACCAAACCCTCAAACGCTTCTTCGAAAATCAATTCTGCTTCTGCCAGTTTTCCCTGCCCCTGATACACGGCACCTAATTCAAGCATAGTGTTAAATAATTGCAGGGGACGACTTCTCCAATGCTCAGCTCCGTAAGCCATTACTTCTTCCGTTACAATCGCTGCTTTACTTAACTTCCCTTCATTATTAAAGACCCGTCCCAAGTAACTTTTTGCGACAATGCTTCCTTCAATTTCGTTGATTTGTAATGAGGCTTGAATGATATTTGAAAGCAAATCTTTACTTTCCTGATAGCGCCCGGTTATGCGATAAAGCTCTGCTATTTGGGTTAAGGCATTCAGTACTTTTGGATCTAAGTCAGGCTTGGATACACTCATCCTCGCGATTACATTTTTATAGCTCGCCTCTGCATCCGCAATTTCTCCTAGTGTCTGTTGCAAGCTGGCTATTCTTTCTAGACAATTCAAGGCTTGGGGGTGATAACTACCATAAGTCAGCTCAATCGTTGCACAAAGACCTGTTTGCGCTTCTAAGGCCAATTCAAATTGACCCATAGTTTCAAAACCGGTTATTTCTGCACCTCCTGCATCGAGTGTCAATTGGTGTCCAGCGCCCAGAGATGTCTCGTACTTCGCTGTGACCATTTCGAGCAGTAATTGTGACTCTTCAGTCAGCCCCATAATGTTGTATAAGACCGCAATTAGTGTATTGATTTCGAGGGTATTCGGATGATCTTCACCTAGTGCTTCTTCTGCACTAACAAGCGCGATACTGTAAAAAGTTTCTGCTTCTTCAGGTAATCCTAATTGCAGATACAAATATCCAAGATCTCGATTCGCTGCAATTGAAGCCCAATGGCTTTCTCCAAATAAATCTGTCGCTACCATCAATACACTCTCGCGCGCATTGACGGCAGTTTCAACATCTTGGTTAACAACAGCTTCCTCAGCTTCCTGGGCTAAAGCTTCTAACATCATGAATGCTTCGGCCTGCTCCTCATTCGCTATTTGACTTACTTCATCAAATTTTGCGACAAAAGAAGGCGGCATCAAATTGTATAAGGTCGTGATTTCTGCATGAGCTTCAGCCGCAGTGACTTTTTCAGACTGATTGATAGCGAGATCGGCTCTTTTCAACCATAACTCAATCGCTATTTCCGTCAAACCCAACTCTGAGGCAAGGACAGCGGTTGTGGACAGCACATCACCATTATCGGGTAAAAGTTCAAGAAGCCCCATATAGGACTCAAAAGCTAAATCAATATCCCCTGTTTCCATTGCTTCATCAGCAATTTTCTGAAGAGCACTCTTTTGAAGAACACTACTCTGTAGCGCAATTTCCTCAGCTAAGGCTGAACAGGAAAAAATGATTAGAAAAGTAAACGCTAGAAATCGATTTATCATATGCTTGGAACCTTATGTTCGGTGACCGTTTGCATTGGAAGCTTTCTTGCCATGGGCAAGTCCCACCTTGATTATGCACATTTCTCACATTATACGTAAACTAGTAAATTAGGATTAGACAAAATAGAAAATAGTTCCGATTTTGAAGTCTGTCTTCGGTAAGATCTAAACTACTGTTTAGATGAGTAATCCTCTATGAACGCTGAGTTTCCAGCACCAAAATGTAACTTCTTTGCTCATTGGCTTGGAAAGACAATCATCCGTTTATCGGGCTGGAAGGTGGCAGGTGGTGTGCCAAATAGCCAGAGCATGGTGATCATAGCCGCTCCTCACACCAGCAATTGGGATCTGGTCTACTTATTGGGTGCAGCTTACTCTTTTCGTTTATCCATTAACTGGCTGGGGAAGAGTAACCTCTTCGTCCCTGTTTTTGGTGCCTTTATGAGCTTCTTGGGCGGCATACCTGTCGATCGCTCAAAAAGAGGCAATATGGTCACGCAACTCGCCGAACGTATCCATGCTTCTAATGGATTGTCCCTCGTTGTCCCTCCCGCAGGTACTCGCGCTTACACTGACTATTGGAAGTCTGGCTTCTACCGGATTGCATTGGAAGCCAAAATCCCCATTGTATGCGGTTATCTCGATTACCCGATCAAAGAAGCAGGATTGGGTCTCTCTTTTTACCTTAGTGGGGACATGATCGAGGATATGGACAGAATCAGAGACTTCTATAGAACAAAAACAGGAAAATTCCCCAAATCTAAAAGTAGAATCCTGTTGAGAGAAGAATCATCCGAGGAAAATTAACTTAACCGACAGGTATTTTACCTTTTTAATTAAACCCTTTAAAATTCAATAGCTTAGGGTAGATACAATGAAAACTCAGCACCACCTAAGCGCTCAGATCTGCCTAAAGTCACTGCACCCTGTACACCATTATTAGTGTGAGCTGCAGCCACTAACCGCGCAAATTTCATACCTAAACCAGTTCCTTCGCTACCCAATTCGTTTTCTAATCCTGGACCGTCGTCTTCGACTCTTAATTCAATGCCCTTCGCCTGCTTTTCAGCAACAATCTGTATCTGTGATTTTGCAAAACGAGACGCATTGTGGATTGCATCAGAAATAACGGACTTGACAAGGTTTTCATCAAAAAAACCGAGTAAGTCATCATCGCAGTTAAGAGAAACATTAAAATGCTCAGGTAAGTAGTCCATCGAAGCGCTCAGCATATCGGCGACATAAACATCGCGGCATTGTATTCCTTCCTGAGTTTCGAGCTTATATAAACCCAACAAGCCAACCAAACGCTGATTCAGCTCCTCAAGACCTAATTGGAGCTGCTCCCCTGCGTGGCTGGTTGTCAAATCTTTAGATTTAGCGACTAGCTCAGCATGAGGCAGCATCAATTGCATACGATTTTTTACATCGTGAATGGCACTGGCTAATTGATCTGTAAAGTTCATATTGCTCTATTTTGAGGAAGATGCACTCTAATTATAGCCTTAAATTAGCGCTATTCTAATTAACCGGAAGCCTTGCTGATCGAAAACCTTAATGATCAAAGACAATGACGCTTCGCGCCAATTTACCTGTTTTCATTTCAGTGAAAGCATCGTTGATTTCCTCAAGTTTAATCCGCTTTGAAATCATCTCATCTAAATGAAATTTGCCCTGAAGGTAAAAATCGATAAATCGTGGCATATCAACTCTAAATCTATTTGATCCCATCATCGATCCTTGGATTTTCCTTTCCTGTAGGAACATAAAACCCATTAACTCAATTTTAACACCCACTGGAATCATCCCAATAACGGTTGCTGTACCACCCGCTCTTAACATACCAAAGGCATCTTCAGCAGTTTGTTTGAGCCCAATCGCTTCGAAAGAATAGTGTACCCCACCACCGGTTAGTTCCTGGACCTGTTGTATCACATCACCGGCAGATCCATTCACTATATGTGTCGCACCAAATGTTTTTGCCATTTCCAGTTTAGAATCAACCATATCAATCGCGATTATCTGGCTCGCACCAGCAAGTGCAGCACCATTTATACAGGACAATCCAACACCACCACAACCAATTACCGCAACAGTAGATCCAGGCTCAACCTTTGCTGTATGGAAAACTGAGCCCAGGCCCGTAGTGACGGCGCAACCAATCAACGCGGCTCTGTCCATTGGCATATCTTCCCTCACTTTTACGAGTGCATGTTCATGCACCAGCATTTGTTCTGCAAAAGAACCGAGGTTAGCAAACTGTTGAACAGCGGCGGCATTCTGAGAAAGACGAGGCTCCCCTTCTTCACTACGTTGAGTTTCTGGATTATTACAAAGGGACATGTGTCCCGTTAAGCATTCCTCACAATGGCCACAAAAGACAGAAAGACAAGAAATTACATGGTCCCCCTTTTTTAGATAGGTCACATCTGAACCAACTTGTTCAACAATCCCTGCGGCTTCGTGCCCCAAAATCATGGGTGTTTGGGCCGGATAGAGGCCGTCTATAAAGTGAAGATCACTGTGACAAACGCCGACAGCTGCAGTACGTACGAGTACTTCTCTGGGACCTGGTTTGGAAATCTGGATATCTTCTATCGTAAGGGGTTGTCCCACTTCTCTGAATACGGCTGCTTTCATTTCAATCTCTGTATGAACTAATGAAGTTCTCAATATACATTAATAGAAGGGTTTAAAAAAATCCCTTTAGGCCAAAAAACAATCATCACCATAAAAGACGCGCGAGCAATGCTACTGATACAATCTCAACATAAAAACTACAATCTCTAAATAAAAACTCAATCTCAACATTCAAACCACAATACTTAACAAAGCATTCACGCCATGAAAAATAGAACAAAAAGAATTCTCATCACTGGCTTCAGTCCCTTTGACGGACGCAAAGAAAATGCGTCATTAATCGCGTCGACCGCCGCAAAGGGTAGCAAGGATGTAACGCTTTCTAACATTGAGATACCGGTTGAATGGGGCTCACCCCGAATAGCGCTCGCTAACGCCATTAAAATGCACAATCCAGAAATCATTATTGGTCTTGGAGAAGGTCATGTCGGTGAATTTAATATTGAAACCACAGCCAGGAATGTTCGACGAGAGCGGATCGATAATCTCGGAAATTTCCCTCTTGGCCCTAACTATCCCGGTGATCTTGATACGATAAAGGCAACAATTGATGTCCAGTCACTCTTAGAACAAGTCAATTCTAATAATGACATTCCGATCAAAATATCCTCAGATGCCGGGGGCTTTATTTGTGAAGAAACACTATACACCCTTGAAAAACTAAGGAATTCATCATCCACTATCTCAGCGGTTGTATTTATACATCTGCCCCCTTTTGAATCGATGCTTACTTATCAGGGTCAACAAAGACAGTGTGATGAAAATTTGCTATTAGACTTTACGAGAAGACTAATTGATGGGATATTGATTCTCTCATCCAATGACAAAGAAAATAAATCCTTTCAAGGTCTTGCATGAATTTCAAAACATTAGATAATAACAAGACTAAAAATAATAAATACAAACATTGGAGTCCATATGCAGTGTCCAAAATGTAATTCATCCATGCAGGAACATACCCTTAGCACTCTCGAAGGAAATGTAACCGTAGATCGCTGCGACGCTTGTAAAGGACTCTGGTTTGATATCGGCGAAGCTGAAGCGCTAAAGAAGAAGTGGATGTCGGATCACGTAGATAGTGGAGACCCCAACGTCGGCAAAGAACAAAACAAGATCCGCGACATCAATTGCCCCCGATGCGACAAACCTATGGAGAAATTAACCGATCCACTTCAAACACATATCGAATATGAAGCTTGTTCCGATCACGGCATGTATTTAGATGCAGGCGAGTTTACTGACTATAAATATGAAACCTTGATGGATATTTTCAGGGATTTCATCTTTATGATAAAGAAGAAGGGCTAAATTCTAATCATCTTAATGGATAAAAGGGGCTGATAGACAGCCCCTTTTTTTTAGTTTAAGCGGCTCTCGATTTAAGCGATAGCGGCAAACGATCTCTAGGCTTTGGGATCGGTACCTGAATCATATCCAATTTATAGTTCTCGGGTAGCGTGTATTCGTATTGGCGCAGAAACTGATACATAAATGCTTTTACCTGCATATAAGCAAAATGCAAGCCTATACACATATGCGCTCCCTTATTAAAAGGCACCCAAGCAAAGGCATGTTTCTTGTCTTCAGCCCTTTGAGGCGAAAATCTATCAGGTTCAAATTCATAAGGATTCGTCCAAATCTCAGGCATATAGTGTGTGAACGAAGGAGAAATACTGACTGAGGTGTTAGCTGGAATTTTGTATCCCTCAAATTCAAATGATCGGATAGCTCTGCGCGGTATACTCGCGACAGGTGTGTAGAGCCGAAGTGCTTCTTTAAAAGTCCACTCCACCAATTCGAGTTTATCTTGGTCATTAAAATCTAAATGATCCTTTCCTGTCTCCTTGAATAAATCATCACACTCCTGTCGAAGTTTGGATTGCCACTCTGGATGTTTACCGAGCGCATAGACCATGGTTGAAATAGCACTGGTCGTTGTATCATGCGCCGCCATCATCAAAAAGATCACATGATCAACAATATCTTCGTCGCTATAGTATTGACCTTCATCGTTTGTACTTCTACAAAACTGTGTAAACATGTCAGTATCATCTGAAGATCTTTTTTCTTCTATCATCTCACTAAAAAAATCAATGAGAAAAGCTCGACCCTTTAGGCCCTTCCAAAATGCTAAGCCCGGAACTGGAAAACGCACTACTGCCAGAGATGCAGCAACTGTGTCAACGAATGCCTGATTCACTTTCTTGGCATCTTCCCCCAAATCCATGCCAACAAATACAACTGCAGCCACATCAAGCGTTAATTTTTTTTATTTCAGTATAAAAACGAAAATCCTTTTTATCATGCCAATGCTGAATGCCAGAACCAATAACCGGATTCATTGTTTCCATGTAGTTTTTCAATGCTTCAGGCTTAAATGCACTATTCATTATTCTACGATGAGCACGGTGATCTTCGAAGTCTCTCAACATCAAACCATTGTGAAAGAGTTTCCCTAGAATTTTTTCCCAACCCAACCTACTTGAAAAATTTTTGTCTTTATCCAACATGATAAGTTCATTCGCGTCTGGCCCTAACAACAGTACTGCTCGCTGAAACAAAGCATCGGTCCGAATAACATTGCCGTATTTTGCATGAAATTCATTTAAGGCAGTTTTTGGATCACTCAGTAGCTTGAAGGTGTTGCCAAATACTGGCCATCCATAACTGCCAGGTAGATGATCAATATTTCTATTCTCTTCATTAGTCAACTGATCTGAATCCGTGGGTATCCGGGGTATAGTCGTAAACTTATTCAAATTTTTGCCTCCAATTCAGGCTATTTGTCAATTGTGCTAACAGTGCGCACCACCATCAACGGGAATAATAGCACCCGTTGTATAGCTTGCAGAATCACTTGCTAGATATAAAGCCAGACCAACAATTTCTTTTGGTTCACCCGCTCGCTGGAGTGGAATATTCTTAGCTGCTTCCTGATTAAACTGATCCATATCCCAAGCTTTCGAAATATCCGTCAAGAATGGACCGGCCATAATACAGTTTACCCTAACACTGGGGCCCAACTCTGAGGCAAAGGATTTGGTCAAGGCATTCAAGCCTGCTTTTGCGGCGCCGTAAGGCTCCGATCTTGGACTGGCAGATACTGAGGCTATGCTACTGATATTGATAATGACACCACCTGACCCTGACGCCATCCTTGAACCAATATTAGCGCTCAGCCTAAAGGGCCCTTTCAAATTGACGCTAATGACCTTATCAAACAACGCTTCACTGACTAGATCTAGGGACGGATAAAGCGGTGACATCCCCGCATTATTGATTAAGACATCTATCTTTCCAAAATGCTCGTACACTGCATCTACCATTTTGTCCAATTGTCCCCAATCTCCAACATGGGCTGCATAAGCCAATGTCTCAACACCATAGGCTTGAAGTTCTTCACAGCAACGCACACAACTTTCCATTTTGCGGCTAACAACAACAATACTTGCACCTTTCTCTGCAAACCCCAGTGCCATAGCTTTTCCCAAGCCTCGGCTACCACCGGTAATCAGCACGACTTTTCCTTCAAATTCTTTTCTCACGATCTACTCACCCTGTATTCCAATCAGCGTTATACTGAGCCTAGCGCAGATAAACTCAAGAATCACTTTTCACAATGGCCAATCATCATCAACAGATAAAAAGGGGAATGAGGTGAGTGAATTAATTTCACGTAGGCAACGGCATCGAGTTAGAGTATTGGGGGAACTGCTGGGTGAAGCAATGATGGACCAACATGGAGAGGACTTCCTTGCCAAAGTGGAGGAAATTAGACATCTAGCCAAAGCCAGACGACAAAGCCGCAACGAAGAACAAAACCAACTGCAAGAAGTCCTTAAATCTTTGGATGATGACTATTTGATTTCTATCGCACGCGCATTTAACCAATTTTTGAATTTAGCAAATATAACCGAACAGGCAGAATTAACCGCTAATAATGAATCCCTCTACCCGGACCATTCCTATTTAGAAGATCTATTCAAACGGTTTAAGGATGCCAATATTGATGACAAAGTCATTGCAGAAAAGGTAAAAAACATTCGCTGTGAACTCGTACTCACTGCTCACCCAACAGAAATTACACGTCGCACACTCATTCAAAAATATAATCGCATCGCAACGCAACTCAAAGCAGTGACAGAAGATAGCGTCTTAGCACCGAACGAAAGAACAAAATTGGAAAGGCTAATCGCAGAAGTTTGGTACACCGACGAAATCCGAATGGAAAGACCGACCCCACAAGATGAAGCCAAATGGGGATACGCTGTAATCGAATATTCCTTTTGGGATGCTATCCCCAAACTTTGGGAGGGTTATAATAAACTCGTAATAACACATACTGGTAAGGCTTTGCCGATAACCGCAACGCCTATCAGAATATCATCTTGGATGGGTGGAGATCGAGACGGTAACCCTAACGTCACCGCAAAAGTGACAGATGAAGTTATCAAATTATCCAGATGGATGGCCGCGGATTTATACTTGCGTGATCTGGATGAATTGTTATCCCACCTTTCCATGGCAAAGTGTAACGATGCGGTTAGGCGTCTTTGCATCAACGACCAAGAGACTCAGGAACCTTATCGCGTCGTTCTTCGAGATCTTAGAGAAGCGCTATTGGAAACGCGACAGTGGTCGATGACAAACAAGCCAATAACAGAAAACCTGATTCTGACCAAGAAACAATTATTTACACCTTTACATATTTGTTATCAATCTCTGATCGAATCCGGCATGGCAATTATTGCTGAAGGGATGTTAAAGGACACCTTAATTAGAGTATCAACATTTGGTGTCAACCTTGTTGATCTTGACATCAGACAAAATGCAGACGTTCACACCGAGTTACTTAACTCAATAACCGAATATCTCGAAATAGGCAGTTATCAAAGTTGGCCAGAAAGGGCACGTCAAGAGTTTCTAATCAAAGAACTAGACAGTAAAAGACCATTGATCCCTAACACTTGGTCACCCAATGATGGGACTCAAGAAGCCCTCGATACCTTTAAGCTCATTGCGAGCTTTGACTCTGAGGGTGTATCGAGTTACATCATCTCTATGGCAAAGAATCCATCGGATGTTTTAGCGGTCGTTCTACTTCTCAGAAAATGCGGCGTAAACAAAAAACTTCCTGTTGTACCCCTATTTGAAACTCTTGAAGATCTTGAAAATGCTGCCTGGACCCTCGAAAGGCTATTGAGGATACCATGGTATACAAATTATATTGAAGGCCATCAGCAAATCATGATTGGCTATTCCGATTCCGCAAAAGACGCCGGACAAATGGCAGCTGCTTGGGCACAATATCGAGCACAAGAAGATCTTGTTAGGATCAGTGAAAAATATAATGTTGAACTAACACTATTTCACGGACGCGGCGGCACTGTCGGACGTGGAGGCGCTCCCGCACGAGATGCAATATTGTCTCAACCTCCTGGTTCTGTCAAAAATGTCATGCGGGTTACAGAACAAGGTGAGGTCATCAGATTTAAATATGGTTCACCTGAAATTGCATTGCAAAGTCTGGATTTAATTCTCAGCGCGACGCTAGAAGCAAGTTTGCTGCCTCCCCCGGCTCCTAGTGACAACTGGCGTAACATGATGGACAAAATGGCAGAAGTCAGTCAAGTCAGCTACAGAGAGGTCGTTCAAAGTAACCCTGAATTCCTAGAGTACTTCTCTCAAGGAACACCGGAAAATGAATTAGCATTGCTGGCCCTAGGGAGCCGACCCGCACGACGACCTTCTACGGGCCACGAACTTCCTGGAATAGAGAGTCTTCGAGCAATACCTTGGGTTTTTGCATGGACACAGAAAAGACTGATGTTACCCGCGTGGCTCGGCACTGATGAGGCATTTGCTAAAAATTTCTCTGGACGAGCCGTATATGTACTCAAAGAAATGTTGGCAGACTGGCCATTCTTTAGGACCCAGCTTGATATGCTCGAAATGGTCCTCAGTAAAGCTGATGCAGACATCTCTCAACATTATGACAGCGAGTTGGTTGAAGAGTCATTGATGGAAATGGGAAATGATTTTAGAAAACGGATGTCCAGCCTCGTTAGTTTTATCAATGAGCTAAAGGGACAGACATGTCTTTTAGAGAATTCTCCAACCATTCAACGCTCTCTCGAATTACGACATCCTTATACCGACCCCCTTCACTTTCTGCAGATTGAACTCTTATCCCGAAGTAGAAAGAACCCCCAGACAGGTAAAGCGAACATCGATAAAGCACTGCTCATTACAATTGCAGGGATAGCCGCGGGAATGAGAAATACAGGATAATTTAACTTGATTCCCTTAACTATTTAGACGGATACTCTCATGTAATTCATCTTAATCTGGAGAAATCATGTTAATGACCCTTCCTGAGCTCGTAGCCTCAGCTTGTAAAAATATTCGACGTGTAGATGCTGATTCAGCCTACAGAGAAGGACGATCTTCTTCCGGCATCTTCATCGATGTAAGAGAACCAGGAGAAGCCGCCAATCAAAGTATCCCAGGCTCAACTAATATTCCCCGTGGTGTTCTCGAAATGAAAGTGGGTGAACTCGCAAGCGATCCCGGAGCGGCAATCTATCTGCACTGCGCAACGGGCGGCCGTGCAGCGCTTGCTGCTGAGCAATTACAAAGGTTGGGTTACACTAATGTCACTGCCATTAGTTGCCCATTGGATATTATTCAGGAAGTTGAAGCAAAACATCGATAAATCTGCATAGCACTGAATCTTATTGTTTTCCTATCACTTAGTTAGATTACTATTGTGTTTATTATTTCCAAAAACCTAAGCCTTCCAGACAATGAGCTCGAATTGAATGCCATTCGAGCTCAAGGTGCAGGAGGCCAGAATGTCAACAAGGTTTCATCTGCAATTCATCTAAGATTCGACATTCACAAATCATCTCTCCCCAGCGAGCTAAAAGATATTCTCTGTCATAAAAGAGACCACCGAATCACCACCAGCGGGGTCATTATTATTAAAGCCCAACGCTTTAGAACACAGGAGAGAAATCGGGACGATGCTCTTGCGAGGTTAGCTAAGTTAATTCTAGATGCATCAAAGATTCAAAAGGCTCGTCGAAAAACTAAGCCTACTAAAGCATCACAAAGGAAACGCTTGGATGGAAAAACTCGACGTGGGAGTCTAAAGTTGTCTCGCGGGAAGATCATGGAGTAGTTCGCTCTGAAGGCATATTGTTTCTTGAATTTATAGGGAATAAAGAATACATACTGAGCTTGTTTACGGATGACAAATATATTTTATTTTGACAGCATGATTTCTTTAAAAAACGTATCTAACTTAGGCTTGTCATGGAAATAATAACAACGGATTAACTTTTTGAATCAATTCGAAAATGATTTTAGACACTCTAGCATTGTTGCTTGGATTTGTTTGGTTCTGCTATTTCTGACACTCTTTCTTGTGTTACGCATTGCGCTTCTATTTAATAATTTACCCGCTCTTCCAGAGGGCGAATTTGTTCAGATTGCCCAAGCCATGTTAATGGGTGCGCGCTTTGATTTAAGAATGGCAATGTATGCCTGTCTCCCTCTGGTCTTTCTAGCGGTATTCAAGCATCAAATACTAAATACACTACTTCGTATATGGATTCTTTTTTTCGCTTCGACATTTCTATTTTTTGGTCTCATCGAAATGGAATTCTACCGGGAGTTTCAACAACGACTCAATAGCCTGGTCTTTCAATATCTATCAGAAGATTATAAAACTGTCGTTAGTATGATTTGGCAGGGAACACCGGTACTCAAGTACCTCATAGTCTACCTGTTGGGCCTGGCCATCATCTGGCGACTCATTTTATTTGCGCTTCCTAAGCCTAAATCTAACGCCACTCAATTACGTGCATCAAATATCCTCGTCGTCTTTGTGCTTGTTGCTGTTTCAGTCTTAGGTGCTCGCGGAACCCTAAGATCCGGCCCACCACTACGATGGGGAGATGCCTACCAAAGTGAGCACATGTTCCTTAATCATTTGGCCTTGAACGGCTCCTATACTTTATCAAAAGCGGCAATAAAGGCACTTTCATCACAAGAATTTTCTCATGCACACATGATAGAAACAGAAATTGCGTTATCCACAACCCGCAGCCTAATTAAAACTAGCACGAAACATTTATTAACGATGGCAGATCACCCATAAAGCGCATGGCTCAAAAAATAAATAAGGCCGAATTTGAACCAAATAAATTCAAACCAAAAAATGTCGTCATCGTGCTAATGGAAAGCTTTAGTGGAAGGTATGTTGGCGCCTTGGGAAACGACTACAACGTTACGCCTGAATTTGATTCATTAAGCAAAAAAGGTATTTTATTTAGCCGATTTTTCAGCAACGGTACGCACACGCATCAAGGCGTGTTTGCGACCCTAACGAGCTTTCCCAATTTGCCCAATCACGAATACCTCATGCAGCAACCAGAGGGTAGGAACCAATTTTCCGGTATTACAAAGCTGCTCCCTGAGCACAATAGCCTCTTTGTTTATAACGGCGATTTTAACTGGGATAACCAGCTCGGTTTCTTCAAGAATCAAGGTTTACAACGCTTTGTTGGTAAACATGAAATCAAAGCCGAACAATATGGCAATAACGTTTGGGGTGTGCCTGATCATCTTATGTTTGATCGTGCCGAGTACGAACTTCTAAAGTTGTCTCAACGCGGTCCTTTTATTGCGGTTGTGCAGACCCTGTCAAATCACATGCCTTATGAGCTACCCCAAACCCTAGAATTTGAGCCTGTCATGATCGATGGTAAGGTCTCTGAAAGGCTAACTGCGATGAAGTATTCAGATTGGTCACTCGGCCGATTTTTTAGAAACATACGTAACGCGCCTTACTACGAGGACACTCTTTTTGTTGTATTAGGCGATCATGGGTTTGCCGTACCTAACCAACTTACCTCCATTAATCTACTTCGCTTTCACGTCCCACTCTTGTTCCTCGGGAACTTTACTGAGGATAAAATTGGCAGTCTAATTACGACAGTGGCGAGTCAGGTCGACGTTGTACCCACTGTTGTATCCATGTTAGGAAAAACACCTATTCATCAGAGCTGGGGAAGAAATCTATTTGATCTGAGCCAAGAAGATGAAGGTTTTGCAGCCATCAAACCTTCTGGTGATGATCCAACAATGGCGATTATTAAAGGTGAATCTATACTGACCTATGATGCACAACTAGGGCCAAATTTATATCAATATGACCTAGGTAATAAAAGTTATTCAAAGAAACTCGATAATCCAGATCTAGCAGCAAAACTAAAACACGAACTTCTTTCTTATGTTCAAACTGCCAGCACCAGTTTGAAAAATAACTCGACTTCAAATTGATTTAAACTAGAGCTAACGTTAGAAAAGTGTATAGATAAAGGGTGCAATAGCAGATCCTTGTGTAAAAACGATCAGTGACCCTAACAATAATAGGATAATGATGATGGGCGCTAGCCAGAATTTCTTCCGAGCCCGCATGAACCCCCATAAGTCTCTTATCAGCTCTAACATTAGTAAGGGTTCTCCATTCGTTCAGCGATTTTTACTTCATCGTTATTTCTGATAACACGATAAGATTTCTCGCCACCTACATTCTTGCGTGACAAGGGGTCGTATCCAAATAGGCGCATCAATACTCCAAGGGGCGTAAATAGAATAAAGAAGATACTACCAAGAATAATTCTATTGTTTACCCAACCCAACTTAGTCCCAAATAACATCCAATAGTGATGTATGCCCCTCAGCTTCAAAGGATAAATTAAGGCAGTTAGCGATAAGGGTATTGCGATAAGCCATGGCCAAACCGGTAAACCGTACTCAAAAACCCAAGGGAAGAATAAGACAAATAAAACGATGAAAATAAGCGCAGTTACCAGCCCAAATTGCTTTAGCTCTAGTGCTGTTAGTGATTCTGACAGGGGTAGCGAATTCATCATTAATCCAACTCAAAGGTTTGTTGCCAACTATCATCTTTCGCCTGACTTTTTTGATCTGACTTTAGTAGCAGGGTATTTTCAAGGACGAGAACGTCCATATCTGTCCGCATGAAACACCGATATGCATCTTCTGGACTATACACGATCGGCTCACCACGGACATTGAACGAGGTATTGATAAGAATCGGGCAGCCCGTTAGCTGTTCAAATTGATCTATCAACTTATGGAACCTTGGGTTCGTTTCCTCATGAATCGTTTGTAATCTTGCCGAATAATCGACATGGGTCACAGCTGGTATTTCAGAGCGAGCAATGTTCAATTTTTCAATACCAAAGAGTGCTTCTTCTTCTGTGCTCATTTTGATACGTTTACTTTCTTTGATATCAGCAACCAAGAGCATATACGGGCTGGGTCTATCAATTTCAAACCAATCACTAACCGCACTCGCCTTAATGGCAGGCGCAAAAGGCCGAAAGGATTCACGATATTTAATCCTTAAATTCATTGTAGATTGCATCTTTGTGTTTCTTGGGTCTCCAAGAATAGATCGGCTGCCGAGGGCCCGCGGTCCAAATTCCATTTTACCGGAGAACCAACCGACAACTTTCCCATCCGCGAGTAATCTTGCGACTTCAGAATAAAAATCCGAGTCTTCCAATATTTTATAATTCGCATCAAGCGCATCTAGACTCGTTGAAATTTCATTTATACTAAAGGCTTTACCAAGATATGAGCCTTTCATCTGATCAGTAGCATTATCGGCTTGCCTAGGTTTATCTAGATATTCATGCCAAACACTTAAAGCTGCACCTAGTGCACCTCCAGCATCACCTGCTGCGGGTTGAATCCAAATTTCCTTAAACGGGCCTTCTCGAAGAAGGCGGCCATTAGAAACACAATTCAGTGCAACGCCGCCCGCTAGGCAAAGATAGTCAACGTCAAGTTCGTTAAATATATTGGTCGCTAATTTGAGCACAATGTCTTCGGTAACCCGTTGGATAGAACGCGCGATATCCATTTCCTTTTGGCCAACCTCTGACTCAGGCGCTCTTCTTGGACCATCAAATAATTTATCAAACTTTTTATTGGTCATGGTCAGGCCAGTGGCAAAATCAAAATAGGACATGTCCAATCGAAATGTGCCATCTTCCTTCACGTCGATTAGGTTTTGAAGTATTCGCTCGGCATAAATGGGTTTACCATAAGGTGCTAGCCCCATTAACTTATATTCTCCAGAGTTAACTTTGAATCCGGTGTAATAGGTAAATGCAGAATAGAGCAAACCCAGGCTATGGGGGAAGTCGATTTCCCAGAGTGGTGTTAACTTGTTCCCCTCGCCTAGCCATACAGAACTCGTTGCCCATTCACCAACACCGTCTAAACAAAGCACCGCTGCTTTTTCATACGGGCTAGGGAAAAAAGCCGATGCCGCATGTGATTGATGATGCTCGTTAAAGAGTAGGGGCGGTAGATCTTTTTTATCAACGCCTGACATTTTACTCAAGGCGGTTCGTAACTCTTGCTTCAAAAACAGTTTCTCTTGAAGCCATACCGGCATGGCAGATAAAAACGAACGTATACCTTTGGGCGCGTACGATAAGTAGGTTTCTAAAAGCCGTTCAAACTTGATAAGTGGCTTATCATAGAAAATAATGTGATCGACATCTTCCATAGTGATATTGGCTTCATCCAAGCATAATTGAATTGCTTGTGTGGGAAAGGAAGGATCATGTTTCTTCCTTGTGAAGCGTTCTTCTTGGGCCGCAGCCACAATACAACCATCGACAACCAATGCTGCAGCACTGTCATGATAATAGGCAGAAATGCCAATGATATTCATACTGCAAGTTACATCCGTGCTTATTAAAGTGTTTGTAAATCAGTGGAGGACAACAAATCTATTTTACTCAAATGCTGATAGATTATGTCTGCTACCACCTCATTTCCCTTCGGTGTCCAATGCTGATCGTAAGTATAATACAGTTGCATCCCTGCGTCTGTCATGCTCTGTAGCTTGCTAGTTGTACTAACAAAACTAATACCTCGATCCTGACAATATGCTTCCACAGTCTTCTCTTGTGCATCAAGATTGCTATAGAAAGAATCTTTAACTACATCAGCGCTGGGTAGGTTCTTCATTTTATAGGAAAGAAAGTGTTTAAACCCTTCTGCTGGGATATCAACTAAAGGGAGTACCACATGAGGTTTACTGGGCGCGTAGGCAATAACGGGCGTAAAATTATTTTCTTTCGATAGTGCAATAAACTTATCCAACAAAATGATATTTGATTTCCACACTTTTGAATTTTCAAATTTTGATCGTTCAACAGATAGATACTTCACACGTTGAGGTTTGAAACTGTAGTAATGAGGCTCATCCCCAGAATCAATTTTAACGGGCATCCAAGATAGATTTTTGTTGTAAGCCGGCACATCTTCTGACGCATTAATCGATTCAAAAACTGATCGAGATAACTTCTTTAAGCTGGCAGTTAGGGGAGAGTCTTTTAAACTGTCTGAAAAAGTCGCCTCCTCTGGTTTTGCCTGCTTTGCCACACGTTTGAAATCGTTACCTTCGTAAATCATCAGCACAACGACTTTGGGTTTTAGCTTCAGGCCCTTAGCAATGAGGCTAGAGATGTAGTTGTAAATATCTGTCCCTGATGTGCCTAGATTGTATAAACCCATTCCTGAGAGCTCTGATAATAAAACTGGCCAGGCTTGTTCGTCTGAGACTCTTGATCCAGCAGCAAAAGAATCACCTATCACAACAATCTCGTAATGATCTGTTATGTCTGCATTCCGATAACCGTTTGCATCCGATGTAAGGGTAATAGGTACATCAGGATATCCAGCTGGCGGGTTGGGATAGGACCTTACCTGAATGGGTATATCTACCTGAGTATAGACATAGCGTTTGTTGGGCGGCCTATGTCGAATTGTGCCCTGCCAACGCTGGCTTGCACCCCCTTCAATGCTAAAATTTTCTTCTACATATCGCGGGGTAATAATGAGTTTGCTCAACCAGACAACGAACAATATTGAAAAAAGAGAAGAAGCAACGAGTAAGCCTGTATTGATCAATAATCTTTTGTTAAGGCTTAGCGAAGAAAATAACACGCCAGCGAGAAGCCATAGCATTGGCGTTAGCAGCAGCAGGCTTGCAAAATGTCCCTGAGCATAGCGACCTATTAAGATGGGTCGCTGTAAGACTATCAGCTTTACAATGTCCGAGGGTACTACCCACAATACCAAGCTAATGAAAACCAAGATGACTGCGAACAGTTTTCTCATAGAGTGTATTGTTTCTTGTAAATGGCCAAATGCAGTGTATGGAAAAACCGTGCCTGGGGAATATCTTCAAGCAATTGATAACCGCAACTTTCGAATTTTTTTGTCAAACTCGCTAAAGTTGTCGCATGTTGAATAGATCGTTTTATCTTCAATTTATCGCGAATTAATCTTTTTATTGAAGTAAAAGAATAAGGAGAAAAATGAGATATGAGTACATAATCTTTCGCCGTCCTGCAAAGTTCTGATATCACCTTCTGGCGGATTTCATTATTGGGCAGGTGATGGTAGAAACGAAAGCAGAGTACGGCACTAAATGCTTGATCCCCAAAATGTAGACTTTCAAGATTGCCAACTTCTATTGTGGCTTTTTCCCCTGACTTTTCTAATTCTCGTTGCGCTACCTTGACCGCGCCGTCTCCAAGGTCGATACCGGTCGCTTTAAAACCCATTGAAGCGAGTAAAATTGTCGCTCGGCCTACACCACAAGGCGCATCCAATACGGTTTCAATATTCTCGCAACGATCGAAAGCCTTTTTAACCAAAGCCATTTCTGCTTCGTTCTTTTTAGCCTTTCTGGCCGTGTAGGCCTCTGCCGCACTCTCGTTCTGCTTAATTCTATTTTTATATTCTAAATTATCTGATGACAAGGTTGGCACCCTTTATTATTAGTGATAATGAACATTATTGATGTTTGATGAGAATCTTCGAAAAATCAATCAAAAAAAAACATTTTTCATTTAAATTTCAAAGTCGAAACCTGAAAAGAGGATATCCTGATTTTATTTTACCAAGAACGAGTAAACTGTCTCAATATACGGAGGTCTACAATTTAAATTGATAATTTATCAACCAACAATTGATTAAAAACTAACTCAGTAACAGGTCATAACAAAAGAGGATATATTCGCCATCAAACTTACCTTTATGCAAAATATGAGTTCAAATCGAATTTGATATTCGCAAACATTTGCATATTCCAGACTTTAAAAAGCCCTGACTTTCGAGGCTTTTGATAGTTTCTGACAGTCATTGGGTCTCGTTGTTTCGCAAAGCGAAAAAACTGTCGCCCGACATTTTCAGCTTCGCTGAAAAGTCGTTGGTGGAGCTAGACTCTATTGAATACAAACTTCAAGCTATTGACTTATATATGTTTTAATTTATTGTGGTTTCCACATGCCCCCTAATATGCCCCCGACTTGTCTACAAGGGAGTCTCTAGAACAAACTTGTTATTTCAGGCAGCGCATATGATTGGTAAACAATGGATACCCATCATAGCGATTATTCTAAGAATAAATACTAGAGAGATACACGGTAGTTTTCTAAAGTTTTACTTGGGAGATAATGAATTATGGGTCTCGTATAACAACCCCAAAAAAACTTCCACGAAGGCCGGAAAAGACAACTCAGTCTCTTCGTCTTTTTTCATTTCTGAAACATCATAACCTTCAGCTTTCAAGCTCCTATGACTTACATATTGTTCTAGCCGATCAAGAAATAGTTCCAAATCAATCACTAGCTTCCTATTTAATAATGCAAATTGCGTTATAGCCTGGCGCATTCTTGTAGTGTCAGCTTCAAATTCCTCTAAATCTATCTGCGCGGGATAATCTTCAACTAATTGTTGGTATTTAGTAATCAGTTCATTCAACGCCAAATGAAGTTTAGGCATTAGCAATGTTCTAAACCAAAATTCATCTGTTACAGATCTATTCCTGTCATGCTCCCGATCTACTCTAGAAAAATAAACCGCAGCAAAAGATACACATACTGCTAAAAGGCTAAAGAAAGAAGTAAAGCAAAGCTGAATAAAAGAAATTTTTTGTAATAACGATAGGGAAGGAGCCTGCAAGAACAGTACAACGCAAAGGAATATTACAACGGGAAATATAAAAGCAAACAGCATGGATAAAAATGTTGCTAGGATATCACCCTTCTTCATTTGGTTAGTTGTTAAACCAATCTAGCGTCATGATTTAATTTAAACAGTGCTCGGCGGATAGCTGT
Organism: Pseudomonadales bacterium; assembly: GCA_016763855.1. GTDB lineage: Bacteria > Pseudomonadota > Gammaproteobacteria > Pseudomonadales > Azotimanducaceae > JAHRVQ01. The sequence continues at coordinate 13,769 of JAESSY010000063.1, read as the reverse complement.
ATCCAATTGCTTATAAAATCGTGGCGGCATCTTAAATTTGAATTTATCTAAGAATGATTCCTTGGTTTTACATTTAACTATTTCATCGCCCAAAAAACCTAAAAGAAATGAGCTATTAAGGGTCTTTGTTTCATCCGGCACTATCACTAAAAAATCTTCTTCTGATGAAGAATATTCTTCCACATGAAGTTTTTCCCGGACGCGCTCTCCATTAGGACGGCCGGTAAAAATTAAAGCACCATAGGTCGATAGATCTAATTTATGTGTCATATCACTCATTTACATTCAACATCGGATCGCCCATCGGAAAAGAAATTGCAATTAAAGTTCCAGGGAAACTTACTCCGCTTAATGATGAGATGTAAGTCCTCTCTGGGGGTAAGTTTATATCATTTTCAGCATTAAGGGGTATGATTTTTCGTTCACCCACCATGGTCACCTTCGTATTCGCATCGAATTTAATCTTAACTTTTCCTGAAATAAGCGTCATTCGGGCTTCTCCCGTACCCTGCCCAATACACTCTTCACTTACTTTTTGGAAAAAATCTAGGCAATCTATTGTTCCTTGTCCCCTATGATCATCATCTGACTCATTCTTACTTGAAATATTCTCTTGCAATGCCGCCACCGTTATCAATTCATCCCGAGAAAACCCGTACTCTTTGTTCGCCTTAACGTACCCCTTCACTACGTCCCAAGAATAATGATTTTTATCCAAGTTTGTAAATGTTTCTGATATAGAATGACCGAAATTGAAAATCAATATATTACAGTGCTTTGACTCCTCTAAAGAATCTAGGTACCCCGACATAAACCAAAGATTTTCCCCTGAGTGATCTTCTGCATTTCCAAGAATTTCGCCTACATATTCTCCCAATTCTGATTCAGCATCCTCGTTTAGCTCTCTGCTAATTATGTCTAAACACTGATTGAGATATTTATTCACGTCAATACAAGCTAGTGTTTTGGTGTCGTCAGCCGTTTCATTCTTACCAATTGCTGAATAAAAACTTCTGCGAATAAATCGCTTCACATTGATATCACCCTCACCTCCAGCAGAATTTTCTCCTTGGTTTGCATTTAAAACATTTGGAAGACCTGCACTATTCATCATCCTTTGAAGGTTATGACTATCTGGGTAATTCCCATCCAATAACACCTTTCGAATCCTACGACGTTTATTGTAGTCGTCGCACTCTAATACTAAAAAACTCAATAAACTTTCCGCTGAAAATCCAAGCTGCGCGACTTCATGATGATTTATGGTCAGTCTGCGTACTCGAGGGTCTAATTGGTTATAACAGATTGAATAAATCGACTTAAGTGTTGCTTCGGTGTTATTTCTAAGATCGAATATTTCGGGCAATACAACCGTTTGTCTTGCAGTTCGGTATTTAGCTACAAATGGCCTGCTTTGGGCGCTAATTCTAGATAAATAATTACCCAATCTCTTAAGGCTGACAATATCCTTAGTGTAGTGAGTCTTGTCAATTTCCTGAGGCGACGCAGTAAGACTACCTTGTTCTAGGGTATTGTATCTTTTCCCTTTTCTCTTCTCATGTCTCGCAGTTCGTTTAATACGATGAACTTCATCAACATGTAAATTTTTACTTTCCAAGAATACTGCTCATTTGACGTGGCAGCGGCAAGTGTATCAAACATTAATAAGTAATCGGCTAGAATAAAGCGATTACAAGCAGTTCCCCGAAAACCCTCGAGAACTGATCAATTAACAAACAATATAGCAGTGTGGATATAACGATTCACGCAGAGCAACTACTGAGATAATATTCAGTACAAGTGAAGTCTAGAGATAATTCTAATCGTTCTAGCATGCCTGATTTCATAGACGATAGGGGCAGGTCTAGAATTACATAGACCATAACCCCTATTTCATTCAAAAGTGCCCGTGAGCGGCTCAGAGGCCAGTCTTATGAAGAGTGTTAATGTGAACAGTATCGAATAGCTCTGTAAGTGTTTCTGTGGCCTTTTTATAATCCTCGTTCGCCATCATGCTCAAAGCACAACTTAGAACTTCTGCTACATCATCAATGCATATTTGCTTGTTTCGATTAGCTGTATCAAACATTCTGCTTTGTGCTTCACTAGCAGTAGCTTGAGCCATTTCTAACAGGTACAGAATTCCATATAGTCTTTTACCTTCAAGCTTTCGATCAGTATCAAGGTCAATTCGCGTCTGGACAAAGTCACCGGCCATTCCATCTATCATCCCAATGGCCGTATCAAGTAAAACGTCATGATCATCGAGGAGACTATTCCAAGTCGCGCTGCTGGAAATATGAAAGTTATCTCCAATAGAAGGTATTAAGGTTGTTGATGCTTTCATAGTGACGCCTCCTGGTTGCTTGCTTTATCGAGGCTCTGAAGTATGTCTCTCTTCATGCATTCAGTCATACGAATTGCCTTTTCAGTATTTCCGCTTTCTATAAACGAGACAATAAGATCCATCCCTCTCTCAAAGTCGTCCGGATTGCCGCTGATGGAATCTTCTTTGAGAGCGAGAGCATGGCCATCGCATAATGTTGTGTGAGCCGCCTCCATCAGATAGAGGGCACCATAGGCAAGTTCTGTATCTACATCATCTGCCAGTGCCCGTAAGACTTCAATCCCGCTCCCAAGTAGAGAAGAACTGTCGGTGAGAAGATCTCCCCAACCAGATTCCGGCTTGAGAAGATACTCAGTGCCCATAGACGGCATTAGAGATAAGGGTTCAAGGATTGGTTTGTTTTTTTCGTTTGCACGGTCGTGCGGGGTGTTATCATTGGTGTTAGCCATGATCGACTCTCCGAAGTTGATTGTTGGTTAGGGCCTGGTGGGTGCTTCTACACCTGCTAGGTCCGCTACTCGTTTATTGCGAGTGAAGGAATCCTATCAGAATTATTTGCAGAGTTACACTTAATCCAGATTTTTGGGGATTAATAGCATCAAGTGCTCTAATAAAAAATTGAAAAGAATTAACAAGAAAAATTCATTCTAGTGAGAGATATCATGACCTCGACGCACCAAAGAGCTACCAAACATAAATTAATTTGAGGTATCAACCCACCTAAATTGAGCATCTAATCTGTTGTTAGGCCGATACTACGCAACCAAAAGGGGAAAGTATGAAGATTATAAGATTGGCCATATCTATTGCGACAATTTTTATCACTGTATCAGGTGTGCTTGCTGCATCCGTAGAAAAGGCAGGTATGTTCAATCAGCACGGTCTAAGGCAAGAGGCCAAATCCGAATTAATTAATGTTATTTTCAGTAAATCCGAAAACTCTGCCAAGGCAAAATCTTACTATTTGTTGGGAAGTATTGCTTTTGAGGAAAATAAAATCTCAGTAGCTCTTGATTCCTGGCGAACGCTTATTAAGACGTATCCGGGCTCTGATGAAGCAAAATTGGTTACACACCGAATTGATGAACTGGCAGAAATTGTGGGGGATTCGACTAAAGAATCTGTTGAAAATGCTATTGCCTTGTCATATCTACGGCACGGAGATTTTTGGTCGAAAGGGAAAAGTAATATATTTACTATTGATTCAAGTTGGATACCCAACGTTGAAACTGCCATAAAATGGTATGACAAAGTCATTTCGGAATACCCAAAGACTGCTGCTTCACGTGTCGCATATCAAGATAAGTTAAGAACTATTTTTGGTTGGGAGGGTAGAGGTAAATACGGCAGTAAATACGGACTGAAGGAGTCATTCTGGAAGTACCAACCACTATTAGTTGAAACATTTGCATCCTTTGAAAAGGACCACCCGACAGCTTCATCTCTGCAAGGGTTCAGATACCAAATAGCTCAAGCGTATTGGAGACAAAAAGACTGGGAGAAGACGCGAGAATGGCTGAATTTAATCATAGAAATATCTGGTGAAGGTGACAGTTTTTATAGGGACCTCTCTGAAAGAAGACTCCAAAAAGTTGAACATTGATACCAACGAGCTTTTGGTGCTTCAGCTAGTTGTTGCCATTCGCTGGATTGAGGGAACGATAGCGACCGGCTACAATCTCTCGTCAGGACTCATTTCGAAGTTTCTGAATTAGTAGTCCTGCTACTTGCAATGAATCTGAACCAAGCTTAATAAGATCGTCTAACAACAGTGGAAATTCGTTCATGTCTAAATCGAAATCTCGAACATGATGGAAATTATTTATTAGATCGAATTTTACGAACTTGAATGTGCCTTCGCTATCATTAAACGATGCGACCGCCCCATGTACCAGTTCGTGCCTCCTACTACTGAGTTGTTCAAAGTCAAATGCTAGCTTCTCTATATGCTGTCGATGTGACCGAAGTTCATTGATCGTTTCAGCACACTTCCGAACAAATTTAAGTTTCTGATTTAATGGTTGGGGGATTCTCTTCCCTACAGCTTTCCCTCCATAACTGTGGTAGATCATAGCAACGATCATGTCTAGAGTTTGCTCAGCCTGCCCCCACTGAACGACAATTGCACCAACTGCACTAAATAATGGATTCAACTCTTCACTGGTAAACCTGTGCTTCACTGAAGCCACGCTCGGCGCACCGCAGAGTAACAGCGGACCATTCTAGTGGCCGAAGGAGATGAATCAATTGCCATATAGAATTTCATTCTAATCATCTGTGATGAAGTGTAAAAAGGTAGCAGCTATCTTTGTTGTTCTTGAGTCAATCATCCCCGTTCTAGACATGGTCACATGCAGGAAATTTCCTTGCATTATAAGGCTCTCCGCTTGTAACTCACGCACTATATGATCGTAGAGTTCGCGCTGACCCTTTAATTGAGGGAAGCAATGCTCAATTACAGTAGAAACACCACCCATCCCCCAATTGGGATTACTAATTTCATTTTTTAGCATCCAATGCACTGGGTCATGCAACATTGCCAGGATTCCAAGATGCCAAGGAGTAAGCTGATCTATTAGACGTAAAAATATTTGTTGCAGGTTTTCTTCTGGAGCGTTGGGTAATGCTGAATGCAGTATAGCCGCTCGAAGCGCATTCAACTTTTCACTCTGGTGGTTTCGAAGAGCGATTTGCGAAGCTTGTAGCGTTACAGTAATGAAAGCCTCATTCTCACTCAATTTTTCGGGCGTGAGGTCTTCCACTCGCGTTTGTAACTCGTTTATTACTCCAGCAAGTTGTTCCAACCACGCTTGTTTGCGCTTCTCAAGCGGTGCAGTAAAAATGTTTTCAAATAGTACCGCCAAGGGGCCGCCAGCAATAGGCACTGCCGAGAGGACTGCTTTTCCTATCTGTTGGGCAGCATCGCCTGAACTCTTATTTGTAGGTAAATTATCCATATGCCTCTCAGGTAGTTAACAAACGCTTCAATAACCGGAGCAACAATACTGAGCCCAGCTCCAAGGGTGCGTAGTTGATTGATATGTTATTCATTTCTCGCCTCCAAATATTCAGCCTCTAACCAAGAACAAAGTTGCTCAACATTAGAGATAGCCCCTAGAATTTTCTCTTTAGAAGGAGCTATGGTTGGCGGGAATAACCATGACTGATTTTCCTGACCAGCGGCTAATGACAATTCTGATTCTTGAACAAAATACGGATTTGGGTATTTATTCAAATCACTCTTCGAGTGAGACACGTTGACTGTGGTAAGTTGTTCAGGATGCTGGACACGGTTTCTTACCAAAGGAATTTGTTCAATAATATCCAAATTGGCTGGGCAAACTGAAATATCTAAATCTATTTCTTTGAATATTTCACAATATCCGTTGAACCAACCCTTCTTCTTAAAATTCACTTCGAAAGTCATTCCATGGTATCTATCTAAACGATCAACCCAAGCCCTTAAATACAACTGAAGCGATGACGCAAGCATTGATAATGCATGATGACCGCAAGTTTCCAAGCCAGACTTTGCATCTATCCATTCTGTTAGAAAAGATGGTTCACTATCTTCACTATATGAAGGAATGTATGGCTCCACTTGGTTCTCAATATCATCCATGGTCTGAATGAATGGTGTAATTGCAGTCACATAGAAATAACGAATAAATTCCGCTCGATCTTTGAGGAAAAACCCAATATCCATTTTAATAACCTGCATACACAAAAAAGTATTGTTGCGAATGTTTAGCCCAGTATCCTTCTGCAGCGGCTCTCGATTACCATATTTCCAGTTTCGGTAAAATTCACACTAAATCAAAACTTCCACATTTAGCAGAACATGCAATTTAAACGATGGGTAGAGATTAATCCAATTTGATCGCCCTTAGCAATGCGGTCAAAATCTAGCCAGTAAATTCGAGCCTGAGAGTTAAGTGAGAAATATTGATATTGGCCGCAATGATAGAAATGAAATACTGAACTAACTTCCCTCAGCATTTGCAGGGACTCCCGAAGCCTCAGAAAGTTGGGCCATCAATGATTCACATAACACGGTAATATGTGTCAGCATTAACCTAGACTCATTGTCTTTCACTTCAACAGTCTCAGGAAAGGATTCTATCACTCCGATCAGGGATGACCTGATTTCATTCCAAGCCGTTCTTACCTCGTCAACATGGCAATGTTGATTAGCATTATTTTTAAACTTCAGTTGTGCCAGTTCAGCATTGTAGTGTTTGATTGCCTCATCAGGAGACATGCCTGCAACCTCATTGGCTTCTTTTTGTTCCGACTCAGAGGGGCTGTAGATGGCTTTGGCGACTTCTGCAAAATCATATAATGGCTTTCCTGATGCTATTGAGGCCGGTTGCACCCGATTGACTTGGATATGTCGCCTAACGGTATCTCTGTGTATCGAGAGGATCAGCGCTATTTGAGTGATATTTTTAAGTCGATGAGTCAATTTGTCATCTTGATTTTTCATTTCTTTAGTCCTTTAGGGTAATTTGGTGTTGATTTAATCAAACATGCCATTCGTAGATAATACATTCATGCAGTAGAAATACTTCATACATAACAAGCCCTTACATCATTTCAATTGTCCGCTGCTGTTGAACACTAAAAAAATACGAAATGATGCGGACTCCGAGAGCACCGCCTGCCCGTGGAGAGCTCATATTTTCTCAGGGTCCCCCCATAATTGAAGTGCTGAGCCTGCCTGAGCCTTTTAGGGCTGCTTTTAACTTTAATCTAATACTATCCATCAGTTGTATCTGTTCTCCCTGTAGCCCCTCAGAATGCCTCTGTGATAGCCATATTTAAATAATTGTGGTGTAGAATATCGAGAGGAATCAATTCGACTAACCAGAACCACTTCGTATTGCAATAGGGCAGGACAACCCAACAACACCTGGTTTATTGAGTCTTGATATGCCGGTCAAGACTCAATGCCTTCTCAGCTAACCTTGGTAGTTAAGAACAATTGCTGGGTCAATATCTTGTCGCCTTACCAATCCCCAGAATTCACTCTCTTCTGCTTCAGCAACACAATCTTCTTCCTCCCCCTCTAGCTTCGTTAGGCGCGTTGTGAGGGCTTTGAGCTGTTTCTCCTTCTCTTGCGTCGTGATGCCATCGTTATCATCACAGTAGGCACGTATCAGTGGCACCATTCGCTTGGTAACAACATCAGGGAACAGGGCAAGTATTACAGGGGCTAAGTCTGCCCTAATATATTGACTACTCACTGGATCCAATCCTTCAAGCTGATCAAAGCATTCAGAGACAAAAGGATTACTCCATTCATTGATTACATTGCCATGAGCGATACCACTAGCAAACTTAGCGAGCCTGCTCTCATCCATCTTCACCATGTCGACATAAGATCTAAAGCTCTTCTCGGCCGCGTCCGCATCCATTGGCCTGGCTTCCAACGTTTTGATATCAGACTGTATACCAACAATGTCAGCCTGTAGTTTGTCGAATGAAATCTTTAGTTTCTCGGTGGCTGTCTTAAAGAATATGCTCATTGAATTTCTCCTGCCGTTACATTCTGTGATACACGTCTACCACCAAAGCTGTTTACCCTGCTATTGGCCGGTAGCTCATGGCCCCAGTCTCTAATGCTCTTTTCTAACTGAGTGACCAAGGTATTCATCCTGTTTGATTCAACCTGTACGACTTCGTACTCAGCACGTGCTAAACCAAGCAATTCATTAATCTGCTCAAGATCTTTCTTAGTGCGATTGAGAGAGTCTTCATAACTATCTCGATTAGGATAGTGGGCTTTCTCAATCTCTCTTAAGCGAACCTCACAGGCATGTTTAGTCTCTTGGTGTTCTTGTACATCCTCATAAGCAAGACGACTGTCATTAGATAACCTCTGAGCTCGGCCTCTGATCCTGATGAACTTGTCTACATTGTAATTATTCATTTCGGTTTCCTTTTTTGTCTAAGTGAATGAGTCTTTTACAAACTCAGTATTTTTGCTATCAATATTGAAGTGTCGTTCCTCGCTTAAGTGGGTTGATCAAATAGGCATGGCTCTCACCAAACCGAAGTAATTCTTTTTGAAGATCCTGTCCCTGTATCTGGATAACTAACAGGGAAGATTTGCCAGTATTAATTCTGTAGGTTTTTATTATTGGCTTAGTATTTCTTATCAGACTGGATTGGTTAGTTATCATTTAAATTACCTATACCCTTGGTAAAGTTATAAAGGTCACCGTGGGGCGGTGCAGCGATTTGAAGAAACAGGCCATTTCTGTACCGTAGGGCGGTGCTGTCTGAACCGTGGGGCGGTGCAGTAATTCCCCTTTTTCTTGAATCTCGTACCGTAGGGCGGTGCTGCCAGTACCGTGGGGCGGTGCAGTGAATTGAATTTGTTTTTACCATTTCCTTGGTGCCCTTGTAGTGCTTTGTATGTCAAGCTTGCCTTCACACTCGTTGATAGGTTGCCAGGTAATTGCATACAAACTGGGCCCATAATTTCTACCACCCTGTTTGGTTTGAATTATCAGCTTTTTATCAATAAGTTCAGCTTTGGATTTGGTTAATTGATCGTTAGAGTTCCATCCTCGATGCTTCATTATTGACATAGCGCAACACAAGTCACCATTATTCTTGCCGTTATATTGGCCATGCAAGTCGTCTAACAGCTTCAAAGCTCTACAGCTGAGTGTGCTGTAATCTGAATGCGACCAAACAACATGAGGGGTATGTTTAAAGCCCTTGTATGTAATGCTTTTGTTTTTGCTTTGCGCCCGCTTAGACATTAGCTATCTCAGCCAACACCCTCGCCTTCGACTATCCTTCTCAGATCCTTGCCTTTCCAAGCAGTGACCTTTGTGGATAGTTTTATGCCGGCTGGATAAATACCCTTTTTTATCCCAAGCCACCATGTTGAAGGGCTGACAGGGATAATAGGATCAATTGGTGGATTGGCCTTGGGATCGCCAAGAATTTGCTTCTGTCTATATAAATGATCGTCTACTAACGATGTCATTCGTGCTTCCTTATATGATTAAGTACAAGGAGATCCTAACTGGCCTTTTTCTGATTAAAAAGGCAAGAAACACAACCTAAATCAAATAGTTTGTATTTTATTTTCCAGTAGATTGCTCAAATCAATCTATATAAAGCTTACAGGGAATTAGTTTGGCAGGAGTTTGCATATACCATTTGCAAGAAGGCATTCTATTTCTTTTAGGTTGTGTTTATCGCTTCTTACTTCTTCCTAGATCAATTGATGCTAAATTTTGCTTAGTAAAAAATTTATCTACTGAACCAGAATTCTCTGGAAACAAAACAGGGCAAAATTCATATAGCTTAGCCCAAATCCCTGGACGTTTTAATTTTGTAATTCGCCATTTCCCCTCTTCAAACTCACCATATTTATGACCATACTCTTCTAACCAATGCCCGTATTTGTCTTCACGTTTTTGCCATATATCTTGAGTATCTGAAGATGATTCCAGCATTAAAACTTCTTTTCTGAAAACTTCATGAAGTGAATAGGACTTGTATACGCCACCCTCAAGCTTCCCATTGCGGTTTAGGCGGAGCATTCTGTTATCACTTGTATTAGTTAGAATGGGCGAAAGTCCTTTCATTTTTGCATAATAATGAGCGGCCTCACCATCTAGCACTAAAAGACTTTCCTTTTTGAGGGTACACAGCTCTTGAAAGGTTATAGTTTCTTCTCTGTAAGCAACTCTACCGTGACGAGCAGATCCACCAGTATGATATGGATAGTGGGCTCCCTTAATTTCTATACTTCCTTTAACGACTATTTCTGTAACCTGTGATGCTTGCAACCAGATAAAATAATGTCCTGGTATCCACTCGGGCACAGGCGGGTTTCCTTCGTAGCTTCCCATCTCTTTGCGAATCATTTTTAAAGTGTCGCTAGGTCGAGCATTTGTATATGATGTTTCAGCGCACAGTTTCAAATTACCCATTCTTGCATCAAACAATAATTCATCAACGTTAGTATCTAGGCAGGCGGCAAGTTTTCCCAAGGAGACAAATGAGGTGTTATTTGGTGGCATAGCTCTTACTCCCTGATCGCAATTCTGTCTTGTTTAGTTACGGTTTCTTTATCTCAATCCATCTAGATAGTCTGCCCAACGTTGCATCATTTCTTTTCGTTCAGGCAAAAAAGTTGTCCGGTTATAAGCTCGCCCATTGGGATCTTTCACGGTATGTGCAAGCTGATGCTCAATCCAATCAACTCTAAATTCTAAGACTTCATCAAGAATCGTTCTAGCCATCGCTCTGAACCCATGGCCGCTCATTTCAGACTTCTCGATCCCCATGCGCCTGAAGGCTGCTAGGACCGCATTATCACTCATTGGACGCTTCCCACTTCTAGCACTAGGAAATACGTACTGGCCACGCCCTGTGAGCAGTTGGTGCTCTTTAAGTATCGCCACTGCTTGAGTACACAGCGGTACTATGTGGGGGGCACTCATTTTCATTTTCTCAGCAGGAATATGCCATTCACCCTTGTCCAAGTTAATCTCCTTCCACTCAGCCTGTCTAAGTTCTCCAGGTCGAACAAAAAGCATCGGTGCTAATTGCAGGGCAACCCTAACCGTAGGTGTTCCCTGGTAACCATCAAGAACACGCAGCAACATTCCCACTTCTTTCGGATCAGTAATGGAAGCCAAGTGTGTCTCTTGAGGTTTTGCCAGAGCACCTTTTAAGTCAACCGAAGGATCCCGCTCTACTCGCCCGGTCACAACACCATATCGAAAGATGCTTCCCGCTAGCTGCTTTAAACGATGCGCTGATTCAATCGCTCCACGAGACTCAACCTTACGTAAGGTGGATAGAAGGTCTAATGATGAAATATTTGATATGGCTCGGTTTCCTAAAGATGGAAACAGATTCTTCTCGATTGCCCTTTCAACTTTGAGGTAGTAGTTTGGCGACCAATTGGCTTTTGCTTTAATTAGCCATTCACGGGCAACAAGCTCAAAGCTATTTGCTGCCAAGTCAATACCAGCAACCTTGCGAGCTCTCTTCACTTCACTAGGGTCAATTCCATCCGCTAGTAAAGCTCTTGCCTTATCCAACTTGAGTCCCGCTTTCTTGTAAGTTACATCGGGGTATACGCCAAGCGCCAATCTCTTTTCTTTACCATCAAAGCGATATTTAAAACGCCAGTACTTACCCCCTTTCGGGTTCACTTCAAGATACATACCTCGACCAGCAGCTAATCTATAGATTTTATCTTTGGGTTCGGCATGTTTAGCCTTAGAATCTGTCATTGACATCGAGCTTCCCCTGGATGGGGGCATCAGAAATTCACTATTCGGTTATGCCCCATCATATGCCCCCAGTTTATCACCGCACATAGACATAGTACATAGGACAACATAAGAGGATAGTTCCACCTTAAGGCCTTTGTTAATAACGGTATCGAGTGGATAGATCGGATGACATGAAATGACAAAATACTAGGAATTGGTGGAGCTAGACGGGATCGAACCGTCGACCTCTACACTGCCAGTGTAGCGCTCTCCCAGCTGAGCTATAGCCCCTTTTACGAGGTCGAGCATACTATCTAAAGTCAGGTGTTAATTCAACACCCAACCAGAGGTAATCATCATAATTCCTAGAAACTATTATGATCTACCCACAGCTTAAGCAAAAGCTAAGAAATCTTGCAGGTCATAAATTGAACCTGTATCTTCTTTCATTACTGATTTCAGATGTTTTTGCCAAATGCTTTTAGCCAGTCTCATATTATTCTCAATAATCACCTTACTTGTTATTCGATATCGCGCAGAAGACCATAGCCAATACGATAAACCCCAGGCCTCACTGGTTATATCTGAAGATAAAGTGAGCCCACAACACAACGATGTCGTTGATTTACTCAAACAATATCATCGACATAGTTCATTGGATGTTAAAAAAGCGCGCATTCACATGGAAGAATTCTTTAAACGCAAAATAGAATCAGTTACGTTTACACCCATTAACATAGACGGTTTACCTGCAGAATGGGTCATCGCTGAAGGAGCAGATCCAAAAAAGCGACTGCTCTACATACATGGTGGGGCTTTCAGAATAGGCAGCCCAAAAAGTCATCGGTATATCACATCAGAGCTTTCCAGACTGGCTGGGATTTCAGTACTCGCCATCGACTATCGGATGCAGCCGGAATTTAAAACCATCGATTGCCATATGGATGTCAGAAAAGCCTATAAATGGATAATCGAAAATGGTCCAGATAAAGTAGAGGTTTGTGAATATTTTTTCGTCGCCGGAGATTCTGCTGGCGGTAATTTGAGCTTGTCCGTTGTGGCTTGGGCTAGAGACCAGAGCCTTCGACCTGTCGACGGTGTCATCGCAATGGCACCGCTGACAGACTCTACGATGGGAGCCGCTAGTTGGAAAACAAATCAGCATAGCGATCCTTTTCTAGGCCCTTCTATGGGTCGCCTCATCCTCTTGCCGCGATTTCTGATCGCACTCATCATGCGACTTCCCATAGGTCGACCCGTAAATGACCCAGAGGTCTCACCGCTGTTGGGCAGGCTCTCTGGGCTACCAAAGACCCTAATCCAAGTTAGTCAGGACGAAATGCTGTTTGATGACAGTCAACGGTATGCGAATAAAGCAATCGCCGCGGGAAATGACCTGACTTTACAAGTTTGGCCTAAAATGGTGCATATATTCCAAGCATTTGGGCCTGAATTACCCGAAGCAAATGATGCACTACGTCGTATATCCAAATTTATAGAGAATTGCACAGAGCAAGCGCGACCTTAAAGCGGGATTACGCACTCCTGAAAATCAAGACTATAATAAATGGAATTGTTTTGTTAAGAGCCATTAGTGAAAAAAATACTCGTTATAGATGACGAATCTCAAATTCTAGATCTGTTTGTAGATTTTTTTGATGATACTGATATCGAGGTCCTTACCGCGCTTGATGGCAATATCGCAGAGTCATTAGTTGAATCTCATCATCCCGATCTCGTCATTACTGATATGCTCATGCCCAATAAAGAGGGCATCGAAATTGTGCAACAAATTCGTGAATCCCACCCTAATATTAAAATAATTGCTATGAGTGGAATGGGAAATAGCCTCTACCTTGAAACAAGCAAATTATTAGGTGCAGAATTGACCATTACCAAGCCCATCAACTTTACTGATCTGAAAGCGAAAGTTCAGGAAATGCTAGCCTAGTCGTGTAAACAACACCTCGTTTTGTGATGCTTCTGACTTAACCTGGTTATTTTTTGATCAAATATCACTACACTACCTATCATTTTATTATCAACTATACTAGCTAGTTCCTGTCCGGAAAGTACTACTTTTGGTTGAGATTTACAAAACAGAAAGTACAGGTTACATGCAAAGTTTGACGGAAAGTGTCATTTTGTCCTTGTTTTTAGGGGTTTTT